>NZ_JAXLWP010000021.1:0-141160 GCF_046328425.1 Kouleothrix sp. | reverse complement strand
GGGGTCGACAGACGTTGCACGAGCCCTGAGCCTCGCCCCGCTCGCCCATTCTCTGCCCCAGCCCCGCGCGCAGGTAGAGCGGGGCTGGGGGTGAGGGCGAAGAGCGCTCGGCGCAGAAGCGCGCTTCTCCTTACACATGCAGCTTTCGCGCTGCCCGGCTCGCGTGCTTGACAACCCACTGCCAGGCGTTTATGATAGGCCATCGCCCGCGCTGGCGGCCGATGGTGTTGCAAACAATAATTTCGGCGGCTGCCGGCGGTACAGCTACGACGCGGCGCTCCGCAGCCGCGCCGCCGCTATCGGGAGTAGATCTTCACCATGGCGATCTTTCGAACCTACCTGCTTCGGGCTGCCTGGCTGTGTGCTTGCGCCGCGCTGGCCGTGCTTATGGTCGCCTGCGGCGGCCCCGACGTGCCGCTGAATGGCACAATCGTCGACGCATACACCGGCAAGCCGGTGATAGCGGCGCGCATCAACATCGGCGGCGCCGAGGCCACCACCGATGCCGGCGGCAAGTACCAGCTTGCGCGCTGGAGCAGCAGCGGCACGCTGCAGATCGCCGCCGACGGCTACGAGCCAGTCGCGATCGCGCTGGCAAATCAGCCGCAGCTGGCCAAGCCGGCCCAGCCCGCCGCCACCCTCGACGCGACACTGCGCCCGAATACCGTCAGCGGCGTGGTCACCGACGCCTACACCAAGCAGCCGCTGGCTGGCGTGCTGGTCAAGGCCAGCGATACGCTCAGCGCCACCACTGCCGCCAATGGCGGCTACCGGCTCGAAGGCGTGCCCGAGAGCTTCACGCTCACGCTCAGCGCCGCCGACCACGAGGACGTGTCGCAGCGCCTGAAGCAGCAGGTGAGCTTCGACACCGCGCTCCGGCCGAATGTGCTCAGCGGCGTCGTCACCGACCGCTACACTGGCCAGCCGGTGCCCGGCGCGCTGGTGCAGGCCGGCGATACCGTCAAGGCCACCACCGGCGCCGACGGCAAATACCGCCTCGAGCAGGTGCCGCCCGGCGCCACGATCCAGATCAGCGCCAACGGCTTCGCGATGCTGACGCAGCCGCTTGAGCAGGCGGTCACGCTCGACGCCGTGCTGCGCCCCGACGTGCTCAAGGGCACGATTGTCGACGCCGCCACCGGCGCGCCGATCAAAAACGCTACGGTCATCGCGTCGCCAAATCTCGAGAGCGACGCGGTGGCGGTGCAGCGGCTTGAGAATAGCGCCGATGGCGCGTTTCAGCTCGACGGCGTGCCCGAGCAGGGCGTGATCCAGGTGCTGGCGCCTGGCTTTAGCAAGGCCGTGATCGAGATCAAGCCCGGCAGCATCCCAAGCACGGTCAAGCTCGACCGCTTCGCCGCGAAGTCGCTGTATGTCACGGCGGCGGTGGCCTCGAACCACAATTTGCTGATGAAGTTCTTCGACGCGATCGACAAGACCGAGCTGAACGCGATCGTGATCGACCTGAAATCCGACCTGCGCGACGACCTGGGCCTGGTGTACTACGACTCGCAGGTGCCGATCGTCAAAGAGCTGCACACCTCGCGGCCCAATATGGATCTCAAGGCCATTCTGGCCGAGGCCAAGAAGCGCGGGATCTATACAATCGCGCGCGTGCACATCTTCAGCCACGATAACGTGCTCGCCGACGCCAAGCCCGAGTGGGCCGCACAAGACAGCCAGAATGGCGGGGTGTTCGCCGATTACCCCGGCCCGGGCATCCGCTACGCCTGGCTCGACCCGTGGAACCGCAATGTGTGGGATTACAACATCCAGCTCTCGGTCGAGGCCGCGCATATGGGCTTCGACGAGATCAACTACGATTACATCCGCTTCCCGTCACTTGAGTTCGGCGCCAACGACGCGGCGCGCCTGAAGCTCTCGCGCCCGAATGCCACCGACGACGAGAAGTTCCAGAATATCGCCGAGATGCTCACGCAGTCGCAGGCCGCGATCAATGCAGCAGGCGCGTTTCTGTCGGTCGATGTCTTTGGCGTGACTGCCTGGGAGCCTTCGCCGCTGATCGGCCAGGATATCAAGCTGATGGGCCAGCATACCGACTATGTCTGCCCGATGATCTACCCGTCGCATTTTTGGGCCGGCGCGGGCGGGTTCGATCTGCCGGCCAAGCACCCTTACGAGATGATCGCCCAGAGCATGACCCATGGCCTCGAGCAGCTCAGCGGCAAGCGCGCGCTGATGCGGCCGTGGCTGCAAGATTTCACGCTCACCTGGGTGCCCAAGAATGAGATCGTCGAGTACGGCCCGGCCGAGGTGCGCGCCCAGATCAAAGCCGTCGAAGATTCGGGCAGCCCCGGCGGCTGGCTGCTGTACGACTCGGCTAACCACTATACAATCGAGGCGCTCAAGCCCCAGTAGCCGCCGGCTGCTGCATATGCGGGAGACGACATGCGACGTGTGTTGCTAGTTCTGATCTTGGCGGTTCTGGCAGGGGGCGGCGCGCTCGTGCGCGCCCCGGCGCTGTCGGCCCAGCCCGCGATTGCGGTGCAGATCGGCAAGCTTGCGCTCAGCAAGGTGGCCGACTGGCGCGCCGCCCCCTGCGGTGGCCAGCCTGCCTGGCCCGGCGATACCTGCGGCGGGCTGTTCGTCAGCAATAATGCCGGCGGCGAGCTGCGCCTGGCCGACGGCGCCCAGCAGGCCGAGTATACCTCCGCGATCAGCACCACCGCCTTTCTGTATAACGCCGTCGGCGCGACATGGCAGGCCGACATCCCTGCCGGCACCAGCCTGACGCTCGAGATCCGCGGCGGCACGTCGCCCAAAGACGAAGACCTGACGCCGTGGCAGCCGCTCGTGCCGGGCGATGCTCAGTCGCAGGACGACGGCGCGCAGGCGCTCGAGTCGGTGCGGCCGTTTCCCGCCGGCATGGCGGTGCTGCAGCTGCGGGCCACCTTCCGCTCGACCGTGGCCAACGCCTCGCCGGTGCTCGGCGCGCTGACGCTGCACTACATCAACGCCACCGCCGGCCCGAGCCGGCTCTCCGAGCAGCAGCGCGTGCCCGCGCCGTATGGCCCGGCTACGCTCAGCCCGCCGCCCGCGCTGCTGCTGCGCGATGCCTGGGGCGCGCCCGCCAGCAGCGCGCCAGTGGTGCGCCAGCGCCCGCGCGGCATCATCCTGCACCAGATCGGTTCCGACGACGTGGTGAGCACACCGCCGTTTCTGCGCGCGCTCGATGCCTACGACACCCAGGTGCTCGGCTGGGACGACCTGCCGTTTCACTTTATTGTCGACCGCGACGGCGCGATCTATGTCGGGCGCAACGGCGGCCCGAGCGCCGCAGCCGAGCGTTTCTCGGGCGGCGATGCGGCCATCCACGTGGCGCTGATCGGCGCCACGCTGCCTTCGGGCCAGCAGCAGGCCGCGCTCATCCAGCTGCTCGCCTGGCTCGGCCAGGCCTACGATATCGCGCCGCTCGGCACGCACGCTGTGGCGGCCAAGGGCGCCGCACCCAGCAGCCGGCCTAATATCGCCGCCCACGCCGAGGCTGTGCCGAGCGCCGCCGATCCCTCAGCCGATCTGCGCGGCCAGCTCGATCAGCTGCGCCAGGCCGCCGACCAGGCCACCGTGCGCGCGCGCTGGTACTTCGCCGAGGGCAACGTGCTTAACTTCGCCGAGCGGCTCTCGGTGCTCAACCCCGGCGCCGCCGCCGCCAGCGTGCGCTTCAACCTGCTGCGCCAACCCGGCCCGGCGGTTGTGCGCGATGCCAGCGTGGCTGCCGGCGGGCGCGCTAGCCTGGTGGTGAACGACCTGTTCAACGATACCAGCGAGGTGCCGGCGATCGTCGAGTCGAATGGCCCGCTGATCGCCGAGCGCTTCCTCGATTTCGGCAGCGACATCAGCAGCGGCCCTGGCGTGCGCCAGCCGTCGCGCGTCTGGTACTTCGCCGAGGGCTCCACCGAGGGCGATTCGAAAACCTACCTGGTGCTGTTCAATCCGCAGGCTGTCAGGGTCAAGGCGAGCGTCACGTACATGCAAGGCGATGGCGCCACCGCTATTCAGTCGGTCGAGGTGGCTCCGCTCGCGCGCACCGTGGTGACGGTGGGCGACCAGCTGCCCGGCAGCAGCTTCGGCATGCGCGTGATCGCCGCCGAGCCGATCGTCGCCGAGCGCACCATGATCTTTGGCCCCGGCAGCGGCGCCACCACCGGCGGCTTCGATACCGCGCCCGGCACGCCGCTGCTTTCGCGCCAGTGGTACTTCGCCGAGGGCACCACCCAGCCACCTTTCACCATGACGATCCTGGTGCTCAACCCCAACGCCCAGCCGGCCAATGTCGCGGTGAAGTTCCTGACCGACTCAGGCACCTCGCTGGTGCGCAAGTACGCCATCCCGCCGGCTACGCGCCTGTCCATCCCGGTGAACGAGGTAGTGCCCGAGCTTGGCATTGCCACCACCGTCACCGCCGACCGGCCGGTCGCGGTCGAGCGCGCGCTCACATGGCGCGGCGGGCGCGCCGGCACCGCTGGCCTGGGTGCGACCTCGCCGGCCTATACATGGCGCTTCGCCGATGGCCGCACCAGCGACAATGTGCAAGAGTACCTGCTGCTCAGCAACCCTGGCTCGAACCAGGCGCGCGTCGCGGTCGAGTTCGTGCTCGCCGACGGCAAGACCAGCACGCAGACAGTGATCATGCCCAAAGAGTCGCGCTATACCATGCCGGTGCACGAGCTGTACCCCGGCCAGGTCGCGATCGCCGCGACCGTGCGCTCGACTCAGCCAATCGTCGCCGAGCGGTCGCTGTACGCTGGCGCCCCCGCAGCCGAGAGCAACAAAGGCGGCGCCACCACGCTTGGCATTGCCGAGGAGCTGCCATAAGCTATGGATGAACAAACCCCGCCGCAGCCCGAGCCTGGTACCGCCATGCCCCCGCCTGCCACCGGCCCGCTGGCCGCGCCTCCACCGCCCGCGCGCACGCGTGGCGGCTGCGTCGGGCGTTTCTTCGCCGCGCTCCTGGTGATCCTGATCACGACGTTTCTGGCGCTGCTTGCCGGCGCGGTCGGGCTGCTCTACCTCGGCTTCACGCCGGCCACGCCGCAGCAGCTGGCCGATGCCGCAGCGCAGGTGGCAACGCTTCAGGCAGCCAATGCCAGCCTGCAAACGCAGGTGGCCGCCGCCGACAGCCGCAGCTCGGCCGATCACGAGACGCTGGGCGAAGTCAAAGCCCAGCTGGAGGCGATCGCCGGCCTGCGCGACCAGCTCGCCCAGGAGCGCGCCGCCAGCGCCGCTCAGAGCGCCACGCTGGTGGCCGATGTCCGCGCCGGCCGCGACGCGGTGGCGCTGTTCGCTACTGCCGAGGCCGGGCGCGCCGCGCTGCTCGCCGAGCTCGAGCGCCGCTCGGCACGCGTCGAGCGCTTCCTGCAGCGCCTTGGCGATATCGCCAACGATACCGCCACCGACCTTAATAGCGCGACCCCGATCATCCCGACGCTCACGCCTACGCCGGCGGCGCCTACCGCCACGCCCGCGCCTACCGCCACCGAGGTGCCTTCGCGCACGCCGAGCGCGCCAACGCCAAGCCCGGCGCCGCGCGCCACGCCGACACGCACATAGCCCGCGTTTTCCTGCCGCGCTGCGCACAAAAACGTCGGGGGCAGCTTTGCCGCCCCCGACGCTCGCAGTTTGCCGCCCGCAGCGCTAGCCGCTGATCAGGCTTTCGTCGCGGTTCTTCTCGCCCTCTTCCAGCAGCATGATCGGGATGCCATCCTCGACAGGGTAGCGGAAGCCGTTGCGGCGGTTCACTAGCCACTCGCTGCCCGACGGATCGGTGACCAGCTCGACCGGGCCTTTGTCGCCCGGGTCGGCCAGGATGGCCAGCAGCTCGGGGCTGATGCTGCGCTTGCCGCCGCCAAAGCCGCCGCTGGCGCTTGGCGTGGCGCCTAAATCGAACACGCTATCCTCACGATACTGCTTGATTGCACGATACACCACCACCGCGAAGCCGACCAGCGCCGCGATACCAAGAAGCCGTAATAGCCCTTTCATACGCAAGACCTCCTTGTAGTCTGATCTACATTTGTAAACATTAGGGCAAACCCAGGTGGCGCCCTCAGCCTTCGGCAGAGCGATACTTTACATCGTGGGGTGTATTTTCTTTTGTGCTCAGATTTTGGCGCTTTGCGCCAAAATCTGAGCACCTTCCATGAAAAAGAACCGCTCTGCCGAAGGCAAAAACACGCACCGCGTAAATCCTGTTAAAGAGTACTAACTCGGTTCGACCGAACGCAAAAGCTGTGCCGTGGCACGCGCGTTTGCTACGAATGCGCGGATCTTGGCCGCATCCTTGGCGCCGTCGGTCTCGACGCCGCTGCTCACATCGACGCCCCAGGGCCGCACCTGCTCGATGGCCGTAGCGACATTGCTTGGGCCAAGCCCGCCGGCCAACAGGATCGAGTGGCGGCGCGCCAGAACGGCTGCGCGCGCCCAGTTGGCCACTACGCCGGCGCCGCCGTACGCGCCCGGCACGTGCGCGTCCACCAGCAGCTGCACGTGTGGTAGGTCGGCTTCGAGCCAGCGCTGCTCGGTGGCGGCGCCGTCGAAGCGGATGGCCTTGATCAGCGCCAGGTCGGCCAGCTCGTCGGCGAAGCTGGCAGGCTCGTCGCCGCTCAGCTGCACGGCGTCGAGCTTGCACTCGCGCGCCAGGGCGCGCATGCGCGCGGGTGTCTCGTTCACAAACACGCCCACGAGCCGTGGTGGGCTGGCGGTGGCGGCGCGCACAGCATGGCCGATCCGCGCCACCTCGGCGGGGGCAATTTGGCGGCGCGACGGCGCGAAGATAAAGCCCAGCAGGTCGGCCCCGGCGCCGGCCGCCACCAGGGCGTGCTCGGCGGTGCGCAGCCCACAAATCTTGACACGTGTCATTGGCGCGATAGCGGAGCTGCCTACGCCAGATTGGGCAGGCAGCTCCACCGGGCTACTCGGCATCGGCGGGCTTTTTACGGCGGCTGCGCTTCGGCGCGGCGGGCTCGGCGCTGGCTTCAGCCGGGGCAGCTGGCTCGGCCGGGGCCGCCTTGCGCTGGCGCGCCGGCTTCTTGGGCGCGGCCTCGGCGGCGTCGCCGGCTTCGGCGGCGGGTTTGCGCCGTGGGCGTGCGCGCTTAGCCGGGGCGGGCTCGGCGCTGGCCTCGGCGGCGGGCTCGGCGGCAACTTCGGCCGGCGCGACGCTGAGATCGGGCAGGTACAGCTCGGGCTGGCCCACCGGCGCGGCCTCGGCCGACGCCTCAACCTCGGGCGCGGCCTGCTCGGCGGCCTCGGCAGCCTCGGCCGATTGGGCCAGCCGGTAGCTGGCGCGGTTGCCCTTGCCCAGCCGCTCGAGCGTGCCGCTGTTGATTGCCTGCTTGATCAGCGAGCGCAGCTCTTCGTTGGTGCGCGCGATTCCGGCGCTATTGCGGGTGTTGCGCAGCGCATCGTGGATCTGCGCGAACGAGGCCGGGCGCTCGAAGCCGCCAACTACCTGGCGCAGCAGCTGCCACTCGTACTCGTTGAACGGCAGCGATACTGCCGCTGGCGCGGCGCCATCTGGCGCGTACTCGGCCTCAGCCGCCGCAGCGCTTTCAGGCTCGGCAGCCGGCGCGGGCTCGGCCTCGGCCTCGGGCTCGGGCTCGAACACTGCCGGTGGCAGCAGCTCTTCGGCCACAGGATCGTAGGCAATCGCCGGCTCAAGCTGCTCGGCCTCGGCCTCGACCTGGTCGAGCAGCTCGTCGAATATCGCGTCGGCGCTTTCCTCGGCCGGCAAGTCGAACGCAGGCGTGTCGGCGCCTTCCTCAAACAGCTCGTCCTCGTCGTCGAGCGGCGTCATGCCGTTCTGCGGCGTCGCAGCAGTGGCGCCACGCCCACCGCGCGAGCGGCGGCGGCGGCGGCGGCCGTTCGACACCACCGAAGGCCGGCTCTCGGGGCGCACCTCGCTCTCGGGCACCTGGATCACCGGTGCGCCTGGCTCCTCGGTGATCTCCTGGGCGAACTGCGAGAGCTTGTATGGGTCTTCGCCAGGCAGGAACACCTCGTTCACCGTGCCGCGCGTGAACACCTGCACCTTGCCGCGGCGCTCGGCCTCGATCACAAAGTCTTTGAACTTCGCGAACGGCCGGCCGCTGGCGTCTTTGTAGCGGCCCTCTTTGAACTCGCCGCCCATCAGCTCTTTCATCAGCAGTTTGAGCGAGCCGAACGAGCAGACATAGCCGCGCTCGCGCGCCAGGTTGATCGCGCTCACCAGCGTGTCGTAGATGTCGGGCTGGCCGGACACCTCGGGCTCGCGCTCGGGGGCGCGCTCGGCGCTGCGCTCGCGCTCGGGGGCGCGCTCGGTGCTGCGCTCGCGCTCGGGGGCGCGCTCGGTGCTGCGCTCGCGCTCGGGGGCGCGGCTGCGGCCGCGGTCGCCATCGTCTTCGGAGAAATCGTTCTCGCGGCCCTTCTCGGGCATTTTGGCTTTGGGCAGATCCTGCTGGAGATCGGTGGGCTTTTTGCCCACCAGCGACTCATAGAAAATAAACTCGTCGGCGCTCTGGGCCAGGTGGGCCGAGGCCGCCCCGCCGATGCCGATGATAATAACCTCTTTGCCCTGCTGGCGAATGCTATTGACGAGCGGGATGAAGTCGCGGTCGCCGGTGGCCAGCACGAATTTGGCGATATTCGTGTTGGTGAACAGCGTTTTCATGGCGTCGATGCACAGATTCATGTCGACGCTATTCTTGATCGCGCGGCCAGTTCGGCCCATCTCGCGGTCGTAATAGTACGTCGGCACGTACATCGGCTCGATGCCGTTGGCGTAGAGCGCGCTTGTGACCCTGGGGTAGCGGTACCAGTCGGCGTAGGCTCGGGCGATGACCACGCGGCCGAAGTCCTCGCACCGGTCCATGATCATCTCGAAGTTGGGGTTTGCGTCCAGCTTGTCGCGGACGCTGACGTAAACATTCTCAAAGTCGATAAAGACGGCCACGTCAGGTCGGTGGTTGTCATTTGGCATTGGTTGTCTAACATGCTCCTGTCGGATGAGACAGCGGAGATCACGCGCACATCGGGCGGCCGCGGCCAGCCAACACTCGCGCAGTGCGCCCAGCCAGCTATCGATTGGGGCATGGGGTGCCCGAACCGTGCTCAGCTGTGCCGCGCGCTGCGCCGGGGTGAGTCAAAGCCGTGGATGTCGCCGGCAGGCCAGTGGCCGCGCGTGGGCGAGCGCGTATGCTCTCGCCAGGCTGGCCACGGAAGACGGCGACGGATCCGAAGGAGGTGTCCGTTGTCAATGTACGTTTCCACAATCTCGTTGCGTCATCGGCCGGGCCTGCGCATCGCCAGTGGCGGCCCAACCGCGCTACGGTGAGCTAACTATAGCACTGGATTAGTGAATATGCAACATGTTGGCGCGGCGAGCTAGCGCGGCGTCAACATCGCCTCGAGCGCCTCACCCGCTGCCGGGCGAACGATCTGCGGTGCGACGCGGGGTAGCGCCCAAAGCTACGCGGCGCTGTCGGGCTGCGCGTGGGCGGCGCGCACCGCCCGGTACATCGCCAGGGCCTGCTCGCGCCGCGCCGCGTGCTCGACGATCGGCGCCGGGTAGTCGCGCCCGATCCGCACGCCTAGGCGGCGCTGCTCGGCGGCCGGCAGCGCCCAGGGCTGGTGGATGTAGCGATCGGGCACGCGCGCGAGCTCGGGCACGTAGCGCCGCACGTAGGCGCCGCTCGGGTCGAACTTCTGGCCCTGGCTGGCCGGGTTGAAGATCCGGAAGTACGGCTGCGCGTCGGTGCCGGTGCCGGCGGCCCACTGCCAGCCGCCATTGTTTGCGGCGTGGTCGCCGTCGGCTAGCTGGCGCATGAAGTAGCGCTCGCCCCAGCGCCAGTCGACCAGCAGGTCTTTGGTGAGAAACGAGGCGACGATCATGCGGGCGCGGTTGTGCATCCAGGCCTCGCGGTTCAGCTGGCGCATGCCGGCGTCGACGATTGGGTAGCCGGTGGCGCCGGCGCACCATGCCTCGAATAGCCCGGTGTCGTTTTGCCAGGCCAGCGCGTCGTACTGCGGTTTGAACGCGCCGCCGAGCACATGCGGGAAGTGCGCCAGGATCTGCTGGTAGAAGTCCCGCCAGGCCAGCTCGCCCAGCCAGGTGTCGATCGACGCCTGGGTCGCGCTGTCGGTGGCGTTCAGGCGCAGCGCGGCGCGCAGGCAGGCCAGCGGCGCAATGCAGCCGAAGCGCAGGTACGGGCCGAGCCGCGAGGTAGCGGCCAGCGCCGGGCGCTCGCGGCCATGCTGGTAGCCGCCAATTGCCTGCGGGGCGCCCGCGCGCACGAATGCCGCCAGGCGTGCCTGTCCAGCCGCCTCGCCGCCGGGCGCCAGCTCCTGGTCGGTGGTGGCGCCGAGGTCGGCCGGCGTGGGAAGGGCCAGCGTATCGATTGCCTCGGGCACTGGCGCAAGCGCTGGCAGCTCGCGCTCGGCCAGCGGCGCCGCAGCAACATAGGCGCGCCACTGCCGCAGGTATGGCGTAAACACACTGTACCAGCCGCCGGCTTTGGTGCGCAGCGCATCGGGCTCGGCAAGCGCGGTGTCGTTGAAATCGAGCGTTGCGACGCCCTGGCCCATCAGCGCCTGGCGCACCGCGGCGTCACGCTCCAGCGCGAAAGGCGCGTAGTCGCGGTTGAAGCACAGCAGGCGCGCCCCGCTGGCCTCGGCCAGTGCGCGCAGCACCTCCGGCGGGCTGCCGCGCCGCACGATCAGGCGGCTGCCGCGCTCGCGCAGAGCTCCGTCGAGCGCGGCCAGCGTGCTGAGCAGAAACGCCACGCGCGCCGGGGCGGTGTCGGGCGCGCGCAGGATCGCGTCGTCGAGGATGAACAGCGGCAGCACCTGGCCGGCGCTGGCCTCGGCGGCGGCGTGCAGCGCCGGGTTGTCGCGTAGCCGCAGGTCGCGGCGAAACCAGTGAATGGCGGGCGGCATAGTAGTTCCTCAGGGCAGCACAAAAACGACGCAAGACGCCCAGGCGTCTTGCGTCGTCTACGCGCGGCGCGCGGCTATGGATGTTGAGGTGTCAGGCCGCGCCGACGGCCTGGCTGCTCACGAACTCGAGCTGCTCGCGGCAGGCTGCGATCCCGGCGGCGCTTTCGGGCGAGGGGTCGAGCTGGTACGAGCGCACCAGCGCCTCGCGCGCCTCGCGGTAGCGCTTGAGGATGAACAGCGCCTTGCCGCGATTCAGCCAGAAGATCGACTTGGTTTTGGCGTCGGAGGTCGAAAGCTCGATCGCGCGGTTGACGCACTCGAGTGCGGCCTCGGCGCGGCCTAGCTCGGTCAGCAGCGCGCCCTTGCTGTTCCACACCCGCGCGTTGTCCGGCTCGATCTCGAGCGCGTGGTCGTAGCTGGCGAGCGCGTCGTTGAAGCGGCCCATGTCGGTGAGCGCCATGGCCCGCCACAGCCAGGCGGCGTGGCTGCGCTGGTTGATCTGCAGCGCGCGCTCAAACAGGTCGAAGGCTTCTTTCGGCTGGCTCTGGCGCAGCAGCATCTGGCCCTGGTCGCAGAGCATCTGGCTCTCGAGCTGGGGGTCGTGGCCGTTCGCGCCGTTCGATGCCGTGCTGGCCTGGCGCTGCATCTGCTCGCGCAGGCGCTGCTCGGTCTCGTACAGGTGCGCGCGGTCTGCGGGCTTATTCGCCAGCAGGTCGAGCTGCTGCACGCGCTCGCAGGCCAGTACGGCGGCCTTGAGCGCCTCGAAGCTGCCGAGCGCGCGCGCCACGTCTACTACCCATTGGGCGAACGTGAGCACTGCCACGCGGGCGGGGCGGCGCTCACCGGCCTCGATCTCGGCGGCGCGGGTGTAGGCGGCGATGGCCTTGGCGATATACGCTTCGTTGAGCTGGGCGTTGTGCAGCGTCAGGCGCGCGCACAGGTCGCCCAGCGCGAAGTAATCGTCGGCCTGTGGTGGGCGGCGCTGCCGCGCGGCGCGCCCGAGCGCGCGCACCTCGGGGTTGGCGTCGTTGGCGAATGGGTCGAACGATCCGCCAATATCGCGGAAGACGGCGAGCATCTGCGACCACAGGCCGGTCTGGTCGTCCTCATGCTCGGCTGCGCCGGCCGGGCGGCCGCTCTGGGGCGCCGGTGGAAGGTAGGTGTCGTTCTGGTCAATCATTGGCGTACTCCACAGAAGAAACGAAACATCAATGTTGCCTTTTTCGGCTGGCCTTATCTATCAAAAACGTAAAAACCGCGCAGTTTTCGCCCAAACTACAGCGCGGGGGGTGGCTACCCCTCGCGCAATCCGCCGCTGTTTCAGGTATCGTGTTCTTTCCATAATAACATAGTCTGCCCACGAAACAACAGCGCCAAGATGACAAAATGACCACTGTTGTTTTGACAGTTCGTACATCTCGGCGGCGCCTGGTTGTGCTGGTTTGCCGCCCTGCTGGGCCGGGGCTGCCGCCGCTCTCGCTCGTTCACGTGGCATCAGGGTTTGGGCGCTGCGCGGTGCGCGATGCCAGCCAGCTGCGGCTGGAGCGGAGTGTGCGCGCGCGCCTCAGCCGTGAGCAGCTGTTCGAGCCGTGGGCGCGCAGCCAGATCGATCGCCTCGGCGGCGGCCAGCGCCAGCGGCAGGCCCACCGTATCGGCCAGCAGCGCGCGCGCGGCGCGATCCATGTGGCCCCAGCTACCGTCGAGTATAACGCCGCCATCTTGCATCACGATGACTCGCTCAAGGGCTTCGAAGCAGAAGTCGAGGTCGTGGCTGACGACCACAATCGTCTTGCCCTGGGCGGCCAGGGTGTGGGCCAGCTGGTTCAGCCGGTCGATGCTGGGGTTGTCGAGCCCGGCGGTCGGCTCGTCGAGGATCAGCACATCGCTTTCAAGCGCCGCCACGGCCGCCACCGCCACCAGCCGGCGCTGCGCCGGCGGCAGGTCGTAGGGGTGTATGTCGGCCACCTCGGCCAGCCCCAGCAGGCCAAGCGCGCGATCGACCATGTCCTCGACTTGGCTGGTACTGTAGCCCAGGTTGCGCGGCCCGAAGCGCAGCTCGTCGCGCACGGTGCGGGCGAATAGCTGGTTGCGAATATCTTGAAACACGATCCCGACGCGCCGGGCGCAGCGCGCCACGGTGGTTTTGCGCGTGTCGGTTCCGGCCACCAGCACTTGCCCGGCCGAAGGCAGCAGCAGGCCGTTCATATGGCGCAGCAGCGTGCTTTTGCCGGCGCCGTTGCGGCCCAGCAGCGCCACGCGCTCGCCCGGCCCGATCGCCAGCGACACGCCTTTCAGCGCCTCGACGCCGCTGGGGTAGCTGAAGCGCACGTTGCTGATCGCGACAACCGGCGGCTGTGTGGCAGGCGCGGCTGGTGCCGGCGGCGCGGGCGCGGCGTGCTCGGCGCGCGGCTCGGGAGCGGCCTGCAGCCCCGCCACCAGGCCATCCAGCGCGATCGGCAGCGGGCGGCTAGCCGGCCACAGCCCGGTGCGGCGCGCGGCGGCGGCGATCGTCGTTGGGCGCGGCCAGCCGATCGCGCGCTCGAGCAGCAGCGGGTTGGTCAGTACGCTGGCGGGTGGGCCATCCGCAATGGCCATGCCTTCGTCGAGCACCACCACGCGATCGGCGAGAGTCGCGGCCCATTCAAGCCGGTGCTCGGCGAACAGGATCGTCGTGCCCTGGCGGCTGAGGCCGCGCAGCAGCTCGGCCAAGCTCGCGATCGTCGGCGGGTCGAGCTGGGCGGTCGGCTCGTCGAGCACCAGCACCGGCGGGCGCATCGCCAGCGTGGCAGCCAGCACCAGGCGCTGCTGCTGCCCGCCGGAAAGCGCGTACGGCGAGCGGTCGCGCAGATCGGCGAGCTGGAGCGCCTCGAGCGCCCACTCAATCCGCTCGATGATCTCGTCGCGCGGCAGGCCGATATTCTCGAGCGCGAAGCCGATCTCTTCGTAGACTGTGAAGCGCGCGCCCGAGATCTGGCTGAAAGCATTGCTGCCGACCAGGCCGACGTGGCGCACCAGATCGGCCACCGGGCGCTGCACCACGTCCTGGCCGTCGATCTGCGCGCTGCCGCTAAACGCGCCCTCGTAGAAGTTCGGGATGAAGCCGGCGCACAGCGCGCACAGCGTGCTCTTGCCGGCGGCGGCGCGCCCAACCACGCCGCAGATCTGGCCGGCTGGCACCTCTAGGTCGAGCTCGCGCAGCGCCGGGTGTGTGCCGATCGCGTAGGTAAAGGAGATATTGTGCAGCGAGATTATTGGATCAGGCATGGCTCAAACCAGCTTTCCAATGCATTGCGTCGAGGGCGTAGCGGGGCGATCTACCGGTTGTAATGCTATGCGAACACCGTATAGAGCCGCCAGCCGATCAGCGCCAGCAGCGCCAGCAGCAGCAGCACGCGCGCGGCGCGCTGGGCCGGGGTATCGAACAGCTGGCGCAAGCTGGTTTTGGGGCCAGGCGCGGTATAGGCGCGCGACTCGAGCGCCATCGCGCGCTCTTCGACATCGACCAGCGCGCCGACCACCAGCGGGCCGATCAGCGGCACGATCCCGCGCACCCGGAAGAATCCGCGCTGTGTTTCAAGGCCGCGCGAGCGCTGGGCTTCGAGGATGGCGGTGGCGCGCGCGCTCATGTCGGGCACGATCTGCACCGACACCAGCAGAATATAGCCGATGCTGCGCGGCAGGCCGCGCTGCGTCAGCGCGTACACCAGATCGGCCGGGTGGGTGACGCGCAGCAGCAGCAGCACCACCGCGCTGAGCACCACCAGGCGCATGCTGATCAGGTAAGCAAACAGCAGCCCTTCGCGCGTCAGCGTGATCGGCCCAAGCGGCAGCGGCGTAGCGCCGGCCGGCGGGAACAGGATGCCCTGGATCAGGAACAGCGAGATCGACACCGGCAGCACCACCCGCGCGACGGTGCGCAGGATCGAGCTGGCCACGCCGGCGCTGGCCGCCAGCGCGGCCACCAGCGCGAACAGCAGCAGCGGCGTGAGCGCGCCGGGCAGCAGGTAGGTGGCTGCCAGGATCAACGCCGCTGCGGCCAGCTTGGTAAGCGGGTGCAGGCGGTGCAGTACGCTTGTGCCGGGGAAATAGCTTGATTGCATAGCGATGCGCTAATATACGAGCCGCCCAGGAGGCAGGCCATGCCTCCTGGGCGGCCAGGCGAAGCAGCAGAGGTGCAGCCGGGCTAGCGGCTCGCGGCCGGCCGGGCCAGCGTGGCGGCCTCGGCCGCGCGCGCATTGGGGAAGCGCTGGAGCAGGCGGCGCGGCAGCGACTGAATGATCAGATAGACGATCATGAACGACGTCATCTTGTCGAACGGGTCGGAGACCGTGCCTTGCGCAAAGGCCGAAGCGATGATGCTCGCGCCGCTGGCGCGGAATGCCGCCACCAGCGCGTCGGTGCCGGCGCCGGTGACGCCGCCGAACAGGTAGGCCGCAATCGGCGCCGATACAATCGCCGCCACCACGCCCGTCACCAGACCAGCCAGGCCAGCGTAGCCGGCGTTCTTCAGCACGAAGTAGCCGGCGGCCAGCCCGGCGAGGATCGCCACGATGAACACGATCGGCTGCTGCGCGAACAGGTCGCCGGCGGCGGGCAGCACCGTGTTGCCGTCGGCGTCGACCGACTGGTTGATGAACAGCATCACAAACAGCGTCAGCGCGAACAGAAACACCCCGCCGATGATCGCCGAAAGCCAGCGCGGCGAGGGCCGCTGGAACAGGCCCGCCCGGCCGGCGAACCCGGCCAGCAGGCCGATGATCCCGGCGACTGCTGCAAACGAGAGCGCGAACTGATCGAGGCCAATCAGCGTCCAGATGGTATTCGAGAGCAGCCCGGTGACGAGGCCGATCCAGGGGCCAAGCAGCGCACCCGTAAGCACCGTGCCGATGCTGTCGAGGTAAATCGGCAGCTTCAATACCTTCACGAGCTGCCCGCCGGCGATATTGATCGCAATCGCCAGCGGAATGAGCGCTAGAGCTGTGCTGTTGAGCCCGCCGCGCTGTGAGTTAGCCATTGTTCGCTCCTTACTTTCTGTCGCCAGATGTCGCGTTCAGGCGCGTACGATGTACTGTGTAAGTTTGACACTAATTGGATTGCAACATTATAGCATAAGCCGATCGATGTGACAAACCGCCGCCGCGCGCGACTTGCACGATTCCCAAGCCTATGCTATAATGCCCGGCGTTGCGGTGGAAACACCCAACATACAACCTGCGGCCCCATCGTCTAGCGGCCTAGGACGACACCCTCTCAAGGTGTAGATCGTGGGTTCGAATCCCACTGGGGTCACCACTGTGTGGGCTCGTGGTGTAGCGGCCTAACATGGAGCCCTGTCAAGGCTCAGATCGCGGGTTCAGATCCCGTCGAGCCCGCCACACAGATGGAAGCAAACGAGGTATGCGTACGCATGCCTCGTTTGTTTTTGCCGGCGCCATGCTCCGGGCCAGCGCCGCGCCACCGGCAGGTACAGCCGCGCACGCACCACCAAGCTGGGGTCGCACGCGAAGAAGTCGCCGCCGTAGTGCCGGCACACCTGCACCGCCGTGGCCTTCGGCGCGCCAGGTGCGCGGGTTGCGGTGCCACCCTCGCAGTACGCGCCGCCGCTGGCGAACAGCCCCGTCCAGAAGTCGAACCTCTGGGTGGTACACGCATCGGCGCGGTTCTTCTCGTCAACGTCGGCGAGCATCCATGCCGCGCCGCCGCTGTAGCTGCGGCTGCGCAGCGCCGCGAGGTTTGTCGCGACGAAGAATGGCGCGGTGTCGCGGCAGGCCGTCGCCAGCGGCATTTGCCGGCACGTAGCCGCCCCTTCCGTCCAGCTCGGGTTGAGCGGGCGCGGGTCGGTCGGGTAGCCAAACTCTTCGAGCACGATTGGGCCGGCGTAGCCGGCGTAGCGCAGATCGTCGATCACGCCGTCGGCGCCGCCGCTGTAGTTGTGCGGCGCGAGCATGTCGATCAGGCCCAGCAACCTGCGGCCGGAGCGGTCGGGCCGTAGGTAGTCGAAGGCCGCGCGCGTGTTGTCATAGTCGCGCACCTCGCTCGAGATGCCGGCGGTCACCAGCACTGGCGCGTGGCGCTTAACCACGGCGCGGAACTGGGCGGTCCATTCCAGCGCGCCCGCGATATAGCCAGCGTCGTCGTAGCCGGGGCGGCGGTCGAAGCAGTCGTTGCCGGCGCCGCAGTGGTTGTTGATCTCGTTGTCGGCGCTGAGGTAGGCGATCAGCGGCAGCGCCGAGCGCGCGGCGAAGTCGTCGAGCAGGCCGCCGATCCAGGCGGCGCGCTCGGGTGTCATGGCCCAGTCGGCGCTGTTATGCAGCGCGATGCCCAGCCGCATGCCGTGCGCGGCCGCGCGGCGCGCGAAGTCGTAGAGCGTGGCGTAGCTGGTTGGCACGGCGCTGGCGCCGCCTGCGGTGTACGGTAGGTCGACAAATAGCCGCAGGGTGTTGGCATTCAGCCCGCGCTGGGCGCGCTCGAGCCAGAAGTCGATCTCGCCCGAGGCCGCAGCTGCGGCGTAGTTCGCATCCCAGAAGCTCTTGCCGTTGATCCCATAGCGCGGCAGGAAGAACTGCACGCCGCGCATCACCCAGCGCCCGCCATTATCGGCCAGCACTGCGCCGCTGGCGCGCACCTGCCCGCACGCGAGCGGGTCGCCGCAGGATGCCTGCAGCGCGACAGCCGGGGGCGGGATTGCCGGCAGCACTGGCGCAGCGTCGATGTTCAGCAGCAGCAGCTCGCGCGCGCCGTCGTTCTCACGGCTTACGAGCATCAGGCTGCCGAGCAGCCCTTCTACCGCAAGCGCCGCAGGCGCATCGATCACCGGCGCGATACCCTGTGCGCTGGCGCGCTGGATCCGCCACTCCAGCGGCTGCGCGGCCTCGTCCACCGCGCTCCATACGAGCGTACCCGGCGTGGCGGCCAGCGTGGCCGCCGCTGGCGCAACCACGTCGCGCGCGCCGCTGGCGCGATCGAAACGCACGAGCCCAGGGGCATCGGCCGCGCCCGCGAACGACCAGAATGCCGCGTCGTCGGTGAGCGTGTAGCCGGCCAGCCCGCCGTAGCCAGCCAGCTGCTGCGCCAGCTCGGCTGTTTGGCCGCCAGGCTCGCGCAGCAGCAGCCGCCAGGCCGCGCGCTGGCGTTCGCCGCCGAACTGCTCTTCGCTCCACAGCACCGCACCGCCGTGTGCTACCGGCCGGCGCCCGAGCGGGCTGAGCAGCTCGGGAGCTTTTCCTGGCGAGAAGCGCTGCAGCCCGCGGCTGTCGGCCAGGTACCACTGCGCGCCATCCAGCGCGACCGTGCCGCTGGCCGAGGCCAGGGTGGCCAGCTGTGTCACTGTGCCGCTGGCCAGGTCAAGCGCCACCACCTGCCCAAACTGGTCGCCGCGCTCGACCCAGATCGCGCGTGTCGCGTCGGCGGCAAGGTCGTCGATCGGCGCAGCGCGACGCGCCAGATCGTCGTACTGCTGGCTTTGAAACGTATAGCGGCGAACGCTGAACTGCGCGCCGTCGCGCTCGGCCCACAGTGCGGCGGTGGGCGTGAGCGCCGGGTGGCCGGCAAGCGCGCGGGCGAGCAGCTCGGCGCTTGGGCGCGGCGCAGGGCTGGCGGCGCGGACGTGGGCTGGGATCAGCAGCGCTACCGCCAGCACAGCGGAAAGAAGGCGTGTGGTGTTCATGATGCCCCCGGCAGACGCCGGGCGCCTTGGTATTGGGGGAGCGTTGCGCAGGCAACGCAGGCAACGGCGCACGGCGGAGCGATTGCACTCCCGGCCAGCAGTAGCAGCGCGGGCCGGGTGGACGTGGCATTATACCAGAACAGCCGTGCTTCTGCTGGTGGAAGATGCGATCGTGGCCGGAAGATGCAGGGCTATGGCGCCGGCGTAGCCAGGCCCGCCGGCTCGCGGAACTGGCGGCGATACAGCTCGGCGTAGACGCCGCCGCGCGCCAGCAGCTCGGTGTGAGTGCCGCGCTCGACGATCTGGCCGGCCTGCATCACCAGCACCTGGTCGGCGTCGCGGATGGTGCTGAGGCGGTGCGCGATCACAAAGCTGGTGCGGCCGTGCAGCAGCACCTTCAATGCGCTCTGGATCAGCTGCTCGCTGCGCGTGTCGACGCTGCTGGTGGCCTCGTCGAGGATCAGAATACGCGGGTTGGCCAGGATGGCGCGGGCGATGCCGAGCAGCTGGCGCTGGCCCTGGCTCAGCGTGCCGCCGCGCTCGCCCAGCAGCGTCTGGTAGCCGCTAGGCAGCCGCACAATGAACTCGTGCGCGTGTGCAGCCGTGGCCGCGGCCTCGACCTCGGCGTCGCTGGCGTCGAGCCGGCCGTAGCGAATGTTTTCGGCCACGGTGCCGGCGAACAGAAAGCTGTCTTGCAGCACCACGCCCATCTGGCTGCGCAGGCTGGCGCGCGTCACCGTGCGGATGTTGATGCCGTCGATCCGCACGGCGCCCGCGTCAACGTCGTAGAAGCGGCCGATCATATTCACCAGCGTGGTCTTGCCCGCGCCGGTCGGCCCGACGATCGCGATTGTCTGGCCGGGCTCGGCGGCGAGCGAGACGTCATTCAGAACCAAGGGCGAAGAGCCAAGCGCCAAAGGAGCCTCGCCCGCGCCGTTGCTTGAGCCATTGGCGCGATCTGCCGCGACCCGCTGGCCATCGGTTGGCCGGGCGCCATACGAGAACGACACGTGATCATACGCGACGTGCCCGCGGATCGGCGGCATGGCCGGCGCGTTTGGCGCGTCGACCAGGTCGGCCGGAGTGTCGAGCAGCGCGAAGATCCGCTCGGCGGCGGCGAGCGACGCCTGGGCGGTGGTGTAGAACGCCGAAATTGCCTGGATCGGCCGGAAGAACTGCTGCACATACGTGAGAAACGCGATCACCACGCCGACGCTGACCGCGCCGCCGAGGGCGAGGTAGCCGCCGTACCCGGCCACGATCGCCGTCGCGATGGTCGAGAGCACATCGATCGCCGGGGTGAAGGCCGAGGTAACCGCGGTGGCGCTGACGTTCGCATCGCGGTTAGCGGCGTTGCGCTGCGCGAAGCGCTGCTGGTTCACGCCGGTGCGGTTGAAAGCCTGGGCGATCTTGACGCCGGCGATCTCCTCCTGGATCTCGGACGACACATCGCCGATCGCCTCGCGGGTGCGGCGGAACGCCCGGCGCGAGAGCCGTGCGAACACGCGCGTGAGCAGCAGCATGATCGGGATGACGACAAAGCTCGCCAGCGCCAGCCGCCAGTCGAGCGCGAGCATAGCGATCAGAATACCGGCCAGGCCGAACAGGCTGCCGAGCACCTGCACCAGGCCCTGGCTAAACAGCTGGTTCAGCACGTCGGTATCGTTCACCAGGCGCGACATCAGATCGCCGGCGGGCTGGCGGTCGAAGAAGCGCAGCGAGAGGCGCTGGATGGCGGTGAAGATCTCGGTGCGCATGCGCGCCAGCGTGCGCTGGCCGATCGCGCCGATGATCAGAAACTGCGCGCGCGACGCGACGGCGCCGGCGACGTACACCGCCAGCAGCAGCAGCATGATCTGGTCGAGCGTGGCGCCGTCGCGCTGGCCGATCGCGCGGTCGATTGCCCGGCCGATCAGGTACGGGCCGAGCGCCTGCGTCGCCGCGCCGACGATCACTAGCAGCAGCACCAGCAGCAGCTGGCGCCAGAACGGCCGCAGGTAGGCAAGCAGCCGCCGCAGCACCACGCCGCCCTGGGCGGCGCGCTCCTGCGGGGTGCCGGCGAGCGCTCGCATTCCACCACCGTGCATCATGGTTTGTTCTCGCTTAGCGGGCTTACGCGGCGCGCGTGCGGGCGTAGCCTTTGCTCTCTCATTGCGGCCGGGCGGCTAGTTTGGCGTGATCCGCACCAGCGGGATGATCCGGCTGGTTTTGCTTTCGTAGCCAGCGAAGCCGGGGCTGGCGGCCACGACCTGCTGCCACAGCCGGGCGCGCTCGTCGGGCGGCACCGTGCTGGCCTGGCCGGCGAGCGTGCGCCCATGATCCTCGACTGTGACGCTGGGGTTGGCCACCAGGTTGCCGTACCAGGCCGGGTTTGTATCGCTGCCGCCGGCCGATGCAATCACAATATAGCTCGCGCCGTCTTTGATGTGAAACAGCGGCTTGGTGCGCCGCTGGCCGGTTTTTTTGCCGATCGTCGTCAGCAGAACGATCTGCTTGCCGCCAAGCCGCCCGCCGGTGAGCCGGTACAGCGCGATGTGGATGCTCATGGCCAGTTTAAAGATCAACGTGCTTCTCCTTGATTGCCGACAAGATCATGTAGGCGTTATAGTCGTAGGCGTTATAGATGACGGCAGAGAGGCTACGCCAGCTCCAGCGCCGGGCTGGCCTCGTGCGCGCCGCCAAACTGCGAGTCGATGATTTCGCCGTAGAGCGCGCTGGTCTGCAGCAGATCGTCGTGGGTGCCCTGCGCCGCCACTTCGCCGCCGTCGAGCAGCACAATCAGGTCGGCGTCGCGCACGGTGCTGATGCGCTGGGCGATCACGAAGCTGGTGCGCCCACGCATCAGGAGCTGCAGCGCCTGCTGGATCTGGAACTCGGTCTCGGCATCGACCGCCGAGGTGCTATCGTCGAGGATCAGGATGCGCGGGTCGCGCAGCAGCGCGCGGGCGATCGCAATGCGCTGGCGCTGGCCGCCCGAAAGCCCAACGCCGCGCTCGCCGACGACGGTAGCGTAGCCGTCGGCGAACTCGCCGATAAACTCGTGCGCCTGTGCGGCGCGCGCCGCAGCCTCGACCTCGGCGTCGCTGGCGTCGGGGCGGCCGTAGGCGATGTTGTCGCGGATCGTGCCGCTGAACAGCGTGGTATCCTGCAGCACAATGCCCACCTGATCGCGCAGACTCTCGATCGTCACGTCGCGCACGTCGTGCCCGTCGATCGTCACGCTGCCGGATGTTACGTCGTAGAAGCGCGGGATAAGGTTGATGATCGTGCTCTTGCCGCTGCCGGTCTGCCCCATGATCGCCACCGTCTGGCCCGGCTCGGCCACAAACGAGACATCGCTCAGCACATTGCGCTCGCCGCCGGCGTAGCGGAACGACACCCCTTCAAACGCCACGCGCCCGCGCACCTCGGCCAGCGGCCGCGCGCCCGGCCGATCGGCGACCTCGTTGGGCGTATCGAGCACCTCGAAGATCCGGTCGGCGCTGACGCCGGCACGCGAGATCTGCGCGGTGATCATGCCCAGCATCATGATCGGCATGATCAGCAGCGACAGGTAGGTGTTGAACGCCACCAGCTCGCCCAGGCTGAGCGTGCCGCCGATCACCTGGTGGCCGCCGTACCAGATCACCGCCAGCGTGCCAAGGTTCGAGATGAAGAAGATCAGCGGGAAGCTCGACGCCAGCCCGCGAATGGTGGCGAGGTTGACCTCAAGCAGCTCCTGGTTAAGCTGGGCGTAGCGCTCGGCCTCGTAGGGCTCGCGGGCGAACGCCTGCACCACGCGGATGCCGGCGAGGTTCTCTTGCAGCACGGTGTTGAGCGCGCCGAGCTTCTTCTGCACCTGGCTGAACAGCGGCCGCAAGACGCCCATGAAGCGCATCAGCACGGCGGCCATGGCCGGAACCGTCAGCAGGGTGATCAGCGCCAGCCGCCAGTTGGTGCTGAACAGCGCCGCCAGGCTGCCCAGCAGCAGCGCCACGGCGCTGAACACCTGCAGCAGGCCGCCGCCGATAAACGCGCGCACCTGCTCGACATCGCTGGTGATCCGGGTCATCAGCTGGCCGGTCTGGGCCTGATCGTGGTACGAGAAGCTGAGGTTTTCGAGCTTGGCGAACAGCGCGTTGCGCATCTCGTAGGCCGCCGACTGCGAGGCTTTCTCCGACCAGAAGCCCTGCGCGAAGCTGAAGACGCCGCGCACCGCCGCCACGCCGATCAGCGCCAGCGTGGCCCACAGCAGCGCCTGCCGGTCGCCGCCGCTGATGCCGCGGTCGATCAGCACCCGCAGCACCTGCGGGCCTGCCAGGTTCGCCGCCGTCGTCAGCAGCAGAGCGGCAAACGCGCCCAACGTGATCAGCCAGTAGGGCGCGAGGTAGGCCAGCGCGCGGCGGAGTGATTTCATAGCTGCTTTCTTTCTCTGGCCGCGCGCTACTGCCGCGAGGCACCTACGATCACCAGCATGAGCGCGCCGAAGACCAGGCAGCAGCCCAGCGCCAGCACGATAATCGGGATGGCGATCACCGCGGCGGCCTTGCCCGCGCTCAGGTTCATGCCCGAGCGCACGCTGAGCCAGCTGAGGTAGATATTATACAGCCCCACCAGCAGGCCGACGAGCCCGCCGATCGGCGCGACCGGGCCAATCGAGATCAGGCCGATCAGGCCGCGGATCACCGCGATTGGCCCCCAGAACAGCGCGATGTCGTAGGCCAGCTCGCCAAACGCGCCGGTGCCGCCAAACAGCCGGCCGAGCGCGTACACAATGAGCGTCCATAGGAAGAACGCAATGATCGTAAAGAACAGGCTCGAGATGATCGCGCCGGTGATGTTTTGGCCGCCCATGAACGTGCTGGCGAGCGGCGGCAGCGGCTGGTCGCCCAGCCGATTTTGCAGGTCGCGCAGCTGCTGCTCGAGGTACGGGCGGTTCAGCACGAAGCTGATCGCGCCGAGGATGGCGGCCACCACTGTGCTGATCGCGATGTAGATCGTCGCCCAGCCGAGGTCGTTGCGCTCGTGCTCTTCGAACACCGCAACCGATGGCCGCAGCAGAATGGCGCGGCTGGCGTTCAGCATTTGCTGGAACATACACTCCTCCTTGTGTCGAGGCCCGCGCGGGCGGCGGCGCCAAGCCGCGCTCGGCTGCGCGATACCTTTCGTTCAAGGTACGCATATGCCAGCCGGGAAGTTGCACTACCGCGCTTTGGCGCCCTGCTCGGCGCGGTAGGCGCGCAGCTCTTCCAGCCGGGCTTTGCTCATGGCCGCCAGCGTGTCGCGCCACTCGCCGCGGTAGCGGCCAAGCACATCGGCCAGCACCTGGCTCACCGCCAGGTTGCGGAACCACTTCCGGTCGGCCGGCACGACGTACCACGGCGCGGCCGCGCTGCTGCACATGCTGATCGCGTCTTCGTAGGCGGCGATGTAGTCGGCCCAGCGCTCGCGCTCGCGCCAGTCGCCGGCCGAGAGCTTCCAGGCCTTCTCGAGCTCCTGCTCGCGCGCGCGCAGCCGCTGCTCCTGCTCGGCCTTGCTGATGTGCAGAAACAGCTTGACGATGATCGTGCCGCTGGCGGCCAGCAGCGCCTCGAACTGGTTGATCTGCTCGTAGCGCCGCCGCCACACCGCCTCGGGCACCAGCTCGTGTACGCGCACCACCAGTACGTCCTCGTAGTGCGATCGGTTGAACACGCCGAGCTCGCCCTTGCGCGGCACGACCTTGTGCACGCGCCACAGGAAGTCGTGCGCCAGCTCTTCTTCCGTCGGCACCTTGAACGACTCGACGCGCACGCCCTGCGGGTTGAGGTTCAGCAGCACGTTGCGGATGGTGCCGTCTTTGCCGCTGGTGTCCATGCCCTGTAGCACCATCAGCACGCTGTGCGTGCCGGCGGCGTACAGCTCTTCCTGCATGGCGTCGAGCTGGGCGTTCAGCTCGGCGAACTGTGCCTGGCCCGCGCTTTTGCTCAGCCCGCCGTCGTCGGCCGGGTCGATCTTCGCCAGCTCGGCACGCTTGCCGGGCTCGATTTTATGCGCGTATGGCATTGGCGATCCCTTCGTGCGACAGCTCCGAAAGCGCCTCGCCGACGCGCTGCACTTCGTCCTCGGTGTTGTAGAAGTGCGGTGCGATCCGCACGCCTTTGCCGCGCGGGATGCACACAAACCCGGCTTGCTCGAGCCGGGCGCTGGCGCCGGCTGGGTCGGCCACCTCGGCGATCACAATCCCCGAGCGGTGCTCGGGGGCAGTGCTGGCCGCCAGCTTAAACCCGCGGTCGCGCAGGTCGGCGATCAGGCTGCCGGCCAGCGACAGCACGCGCTCGGCCACGTGCTCGATGCCGATCTCCTGGATCAGCGCCAGGCTGGCGTGCAGCCCGTACATGCCGACGAAGTTCTGCGAGCCGAGGTTGAAGCGCTCGGCGCCGGGCAGCGGCGTGAAGTTGTAGTCGAGAAAATTTGCGGGGTCGACCACGCTCGACGCGCCGACGTACGGCCCGGCCACCAGCTGGTTCATCAGCTCGGCGCGCACGTACAGAAAGCCGGCGCCGATCGGCCCGAGCAGCCACTTCTGCGAACCGGCCGCCAGAAAGTCGATGTTGGCGGCCTGCACGTCGAGCGGCAGCGCCCCGAGCGACTGGATGCCATCGACCACGAAGAATATTCCGCGCTCGCTGCAGATCTTGCCCACCGCCTCGATGTCGTTGCGGAAGCCGGTGGCGAATACCACTGTGCTCATGGCGATCACGCGGGTGTGGCTGTCGACGCGCGAGAGCAGCAGATCGAGGTCGAGCCCGCCGTCTTTTTGGGGCACGAACTTGGTCAATACGCCGCGGTGCGCCAGGTTCATCCACGGGTAGATATTGGCCGGGTAGTCGCCGTCGAGCACCAGCACGTTGTCGCCGGGGCGCAGCGGCAAGCTCAGCGCGGCGGTGTTGATCCCGGTGGCGGTGTTCGGCATCAGCACAATCTCGTCGCTCGAGCGCGCGTTGATCAGCCTGGCGATGCGCTCGCGCAGGTCGTTGGTGCGCTCGGTGGTTTCCAGGCGGTACTCGGTGATCGACATCTGGGCGGTAAGCTGGTTGAACTCGTTCATCGCCGCGACGGCGCGCGTATTCACTGGCGAGACGCCGGCGTGGTTAAAAAACGCCAGGCGCTCGGAGATTGGGAACAAGCGGCGGTACGGGGTCGGGTCGAGCATGACGGTTCCTTTCAACACAGCGGCGAGAGCTACGAGACGCTATAGTGATGCTGACTTGAAGTGCCCATCATACCACAAGAACCGAGGCGCGAGGCATACGCGGCAGGTGTATCTAGGGCGCCGTCAAAGTCGGTTCTTCCCCACCTTCCCTCCTCTCCTGACAGACGTTTCATAGCAACTCCGTTTGATTACTTGTGTTTTCTTGTGCGGCGAAGCCGCCCCCGAACCCCCCATAATCCAAGCGATCAGCTGGATTTGGTATCACGAGCCTGCAGCTGTATCTGTCGAAGAACGCGCGCTGTGCGAGGCAAAAAAAAGCCCCCTTCGGGCGAAGGGGGCAGGGTAGGCAAGTTTGAGGTTGGCCGGCCAGCTAGCTGAGCGCGCCGACCATCTCTTCGGTCGAGGTGATCGGGCTGGTGGCCTCGCGCGCCGCAGGGGCGAGCATAGGATCGAAAATTTTCTGGAAGGCCATGACGTGGGCGCAGGTGTGCCACATCCGGAAGAAGCTGCAATCGCACGACCAATGGTCGCCATGAAGGGTAATCACATGATCGCTATTACCGCCGTGAAATGTCGCTTTGAGCTCGCCGATCGTGATCCGCTCGGGTTCTTGTGCATAGCGCCGCGCTTTTTCGATCTTCCCAATCAGATCCGAGTGCATAAGCGGCCTCCTCGTTGTCAGAATAGCCGGGCCGTCGGTGCGACCAGTTTCGCACATTCCCGGCTGCGAAACAACTGATTGCTGGCACATCGCCGATCGAGAACGCTCGACATAAGCAGAAGGGCGGCAACAGAACACTTCTGTGCCGCCCTTACCGTTCTCGATATTCTCTTGGCTTTCCTATTCGCATAGCCGTGCGTCCTTGCCGATATGCCATGAGGTAAACCAATCGGATGTGTTAAGAGCATTATAACCAGTTGTGGCCCCTGCGTCAAGGTTCGCCGGCGCGAAAATTGTGTGCATTTCCGTTGACATCGCCGCGCCCATGCGGTACAGTTACAGCTCAATCCCATCACACACGAGGGCGCTATGCCACCCACGCTCGAACAACGTCAGCTTCAAACGCTCGGCCAGCTGCTCTCGGCCGGCGGCTACCAGGATGTGCCGGCGATGCTGCGCAGCTCGCTCGAGCGGCTGGTGGCGTTCTGGCCGGCCCAAGCCGGCGCGCTGCTGTACCACTCGCCATCCGGCGAGCCGATCGCGCTTGGCCACGGCCAGCTTGGCGACGAGGCCGCGCGCATGATCGACGAGGCGCGCGAGGCTTTCGCCCGCCGCGACGAAGGCTCCGACCCGGCGATCGGCTACTACGCGCTCGACGACGACCGCCAGCTCGTCGAGATCTCGCTGCGCAGCGTCAACCAGACGGTCGGCCTGCTGCACTTGGTGGTGCGCGAGAGCGATGTCGAGCGCTCCGAGGCGGCGCGCGCCGGCGAAGACATGGTGGTGCTGCTGGTGCGCGCGCTTGGCGGCGAGGCCGACAAGCTGGCCATGCTGCGGCGCGCCGAGCACGATCTGCGCGAGCTTCACCTGCTCTACGAAGTCGGCCAGTCGCTGGCCACCAACCTCGAGCTGCACAGCCTGCTCGAAGAGATCAAGCGCCAGGTGCCGGCGGTGATGGGCGCCGAGCGCTGCTCGATCATGCTGCTCGACGAGGCCACCCACGAGCTGATCCTGCACACCACCGACACGCACACCGGCGAGCCACGCGAGTTTCGCATCCCCACCGACCGCGGCATCGCCGGGTGGGTGGCGACCAATGGCATCGGCCAGATTGTCAATGATGTCGAGCAGGATCCGCGCTGGTTCGACGGCGTGGCGCGCGATATCGACTTCGTCACCCGCTCGATCCTGTGCGCGCCCATCCGCCACGGCGAGCGCGTTGTGGGCGTGATGCAGGTGCTGAACAAGCGCAGCGGCGAGCCGTTCAACGAGCAGGATCTGCGCCTGCTGACGACGCTGGCGAGCCAGGCGGCGATCGCCGTGGAGAATGCCCGGCTGGTGCGCAGCCTGAAAGAAGAGCGCGACCGGCTGCTGGCCAAAGAGGCCGAGGTGCGCGCGGCGATCGCGCGCGACCTGCACGACGGCCCGACACAGAGCGTGGCGGCGATCGCCATGAACATCGAGTTCGTCAAAAAGCTGCTGCGCGCCATGCCCGAGCGCGTCGAGAGCGAGCTGAGCGTGCTCGCCGAGCTCGTGCAGAAGACCTCGCAAGACATCCGCACGCTGCTGTTCGAGCTGCGGCCGCTCGGCCTCGAGACCCAAGGGCTGCTCTCGACGCTGCAGCAGTATGTCGGCCGCTTCCGCGACCCCAGCGGGTTCACCCGGCTGCGGATCGAGGCGCCTGCCAGCATCCCGCGCCTGCCCGTCGAGATCGAGGGCGCGATCTTCATTATTGTGCAAGAGGCTGTCAACAACGCCCGCAAGCACGCGCGCTCGCCCGAGGTCGTGATCTACCTGTATGTCGAGGAAGGCCAGCTGGTGGCCAGCGTGCGCGACCGCGGCGAGGGCTTCAACCTGGGCGCGGTCGAGTCGAGCTACAACACTCGCGGCTCGCTCGGCTTGCTGAATATGCGCGAGCGCGCCCAGCTGATCGGCGGCGAGTGCCGCATCCGCTCGGCCGAGGGCGAGGGCACCACCGTCGAGGTGCGCGTGCCGCTGCCGCTATAGCGGCACGCCCCAGATCAGCCGTAGGCCCACCAGCAGCATCACAAAGCACAGCAGCGTTAGCCCCAGGCCAACTCGCGCGAAGTCGCTAAACTTGTAGCCGCCTGGCCCCATCATCAGCACGTTCACCGGGTGGGCAAACGGCGACAGAAATGCCACCGAGCAGGCCATTGCCACCGCCACGCCGGCCGCGGCCGGGTCGATCCGCAGGTTTACCGCCGCGCTCACCGCGAGCGGCCCAACCGTCAGCGCGGCCACCTGCCCGCCCACGAACTGCGTAAGCGCCACTGTGAACAGATACAGCCCGGCGATCAGCGCCAGCGGCCCGGCGCCAGCCAGCTCGTTGCTGAACAGCAGGCCGATCCGGCCGGCTAGGCCAGTGGCCGCCAGGGCGGTGCCAATCGGCAGCATGCCGGCGATCAGCACAACCACGCGCCACTCGATCGCCCGGTAGGCATCCTCCATTGTAAGGCAGCGCGTGAGCACCAGCGCCGCCGCGCCCGCCAGCATCGCCTCGGCCGTTGGCACGAGCCCCAGTGCCGAGAGCAGCAGCACCAGCACGGTGATCAGCACCGCCCAGCGCGCGCGCACTGGGTCGGGCGCGTGGGCGGTGTAGCCCTGGTCGAGCACGATATAGCCCGGCTCGTCGGATAGTGTGCGGACGGCCGAGTTTGGGCCGACCATCAGCAGCGCGTCGCCGGCCTGCAGCACGAAGTCGCCCACGTCGGTACGGTAGCTGCGGCCCTCGCGCCAGAGCGCCACGGTGGTGAGCCCGAACTTGCTGCGGAAGCGCAGATCTTTCAGCGTCTGGCCGATCGCCGGCGAGCGCGGCGCGATCAGCACCTCGGTCAGGTGCACTGGCAGGCCCAGCCGGCGATCGTGCGGCTGCACCGTGCGGCCGATCGTCGTGCCCTGGCTGGCGAGCTGGCGCACCCGGTCTTCGCGGCCCAGCACCAGCAGAATATCATTCGCGGCGATCATGTCGTTGGGCGCGGGCGGGATGCGCGCCTCGCGGCCGTGCCAGATCGCCAGCACCGTGGCGCCAAGCTGCGCGCCGATCACCGAGTTGGACAGCGGCTGGCGCACCAGCGGCGAGTCGGGCTGTACGCGCACTTCCCACAGCCGCTCGGCCAGCTGGTATGTCTGGCTCAGGTCGGCGATCGGCATGGTCGAGCGCACGACCGACTCGCGATCAGGCAGCAGGCGGCGGCCAACCGTCAGCATATAGCCGGCGCCTGCCAGCGCCGTGAGGCCGCCGATCGGCAGGAAGTCGAGCATGGTCAGCGCGCGCTGGCCCTGGGCCTGCAGGCTGCCGCTGATCACGATATTGGCGGTGGTGAACAGCGTGGCCATGCCGCCGAGCAGCGTGCCGAAGGCCAGCGGTATCAGCAGCCGCGCCGGCCGCACTTGCGCGCGGCGCGCCACGCTTACCGCCGCCGGAAGCAGCACTGCCCCGGCGGCGATGTTGTTCATCGCCAGCGAGAGCAGCGCGCCCGCCAGCATGAACACGGCGGTCATGCGCGCTTCGCCGCCGCCGCCAAGCCGCGCGAGCCTGCCGGCCAGCCACTGCACCACGCCGGTGCGCTCGAGCGCTGCGGTGATCGCGAACAGCCCGACGATCGTGATCACCGCGGGCTGGCTGAACCCGGCCAGCGCCTGGTCGGGGCGAATGATTCCGCTGAGCCCGAGCGATAGCAGCACCAGCAGCGCTACCAGGTCGGGGCGCACGCGGTTGCTGACGATCAGCGCCAGCGTGCAGCCGACAATTACCAGCAGCGCGATCTCGTTCGATGTGAGTGTGGGCATCGATCCGCCTTTACATTCGTGGCCGCCCTGCGGCTCACCGGCGCTCCTGCGCCTGCCGGGTATTGTAGCACGCGCGCCGCGCGGCCATGCCATTTGACGCAGCCCCAATTTGCCGCTACAATAAGCAGGTTCAAGCGCGCGTTTCGCCGCTTTTTTGTGTCTAGCAGTAAACGATTGCTATGTTCGAAAGCCTTTCCGACCGCTTACAGACGGTCTTTCAGAAATTGGGTGGCAAGGGCAAGCTCACCGAAGACGATGTCCGCGAGGGCATGAAACAGGTGCGCCTGGCGCTGCTCGAAGCCGACGTCAACTTCAAAGTTGTCAAGGATTTTGTCGCCAAAGTCACCGAGCAGGCGATCGGCGAAGAGGTCACCAAGAGCCTCACGCCAGCGCAGCAGGTGGTCAAGATCGTCCACCAGGAGCTGATCACACTGCTGGGCAGCGCGAATGTGCCGCTGATCGAGGCTAAGCCCGGCCCAACGGTGCTGATGATGGTCGGCCTGCAGGGCTCGGGCAAGACGACGCTCTCGGCCAAGCTGGCGTTGTTTCTGCGCAAAAAGGGCAAGCGCCCGCTGCTGGTGGCCGCCGACGTGTACCGCCCGGCCGCGATCACCCAGCTCGAGTCGCTCGGCAAGCAGCTGAACATCCCGGTGCACTCCGAGGGCACGCAGGCGCGGCCGCCCGAGATCGCGCGCAACGCGCTCCAGCGCGCGCGGGCCGAGGGCCTGAACTATGTGATCGTCGACACCGCCGGCCGCCTGCAGATCGACGACCGCCTGATGGAAGAGCTTGAGGATATTGTCGCGGCGGTGAACCCGGCCGAGAAGCTGCTGGTGGTCGACGCCATGATCGGCCAGGAGGCGGTGAAGGTCGCCGAGGAGTTCAACCGGCGCGTGGCGCTCAGCGGCGTGGTGATGACGAAAGTCGACGGCGACGCGCGCGGCGGCGCGGCCCTGTCGGTGCGCGCCGTCACCGGCGTGCCGATCAAGTTTCTCGGCACCGGCGAGAAGATCGATGCCAATACGCTCGAGCCGTTCTACCCCGAGCGTCTGGCCTCGCGCATCCTAGGAATGGGCGACGTGCTCTCGCTGATCGAGCGCGCCGAGCAGGTGTACGACGAAGAGCAAGCCAAGAAGATGCAGAAGAAGCTCGTCAAGGGCTCCTTCGACTTCGAAGATTTCTTGGGCGCCATGCAGCAGATGCGCAAGCTTGGGCCGCTCCAGCAGATCCTGGCGATGATCCCGGGCATGAGCCAGCTCGCGCGCGACGAAGAGCTTGTCAGCGAGAAGGACATGAAGAAGATCGAGGCGATCATCTTCTCGATGACCAAGCAAGAGCGCCGCAACCCCGATCTGATCAAAGGCCGCCGCAAAGAGCGCATCGCCAAAGGCAGCGGCACGCAGCTGCAGGATGTCACCGCGCTGGTCAGCCAGTTCAAGCAGATGCAGCGCATGATGAAGAAAATCGGCGGCGGCGGCAAGGGCATCGACCCGCGCGAGCTGATGCGAAGAATGCGGTAATGTCTGTACACGGCAATTGCAGATCGCTCTGCAAGCTACAAGCAATTAGGGAGGCAAACACACAATATGGTAGTCATTCGTCTCCGGCGCACTGGTAAAACCAAGCAGCCTAGCTATCGCCTGGTAGTCACCGACAAGCGCTCGCCGCGCGACGGCAAGTTTATCGAGATCGTCGGCCACTACAACCCGGTGCGCCAGCCGAAAGAGCTGGTGGTGAAGAACGAACGCGTGCGCTACTGGCTTGGCGTTGGTGCGCAGCCATCGGATACGGTGGTGCGTCTGCTGAAGCAGGTTAATGTGCTCGACGCCGCCGGCAAGGTTGTGGCCGAGGCTCCTGCCGAGGGCTAGCGCCGCTCGATCCCCGCGACCGGGCGCTCATTATCGAGGTTCTATGAAAGCACTGCTGGAGTACATGGCCCGCAACTTGGTCGATAACCCCGAGGCTGTGCAGATCCGCGAGCGCGTCGGGCGCTATACCGTCACCTACGAGCTGACGGTGGCGCCGGACGAGACGGGCAAGGTGATCGGGCGCAGCGGGCGGGTGGCCAAGTCGATCCGCGATCTCATGAGCGTCGCGGCGGCGCGCCAGAACAAGCGCGTGCACGTCGATATCGAGTAAAAGGCTTTACGCCCTGCCTGCGACAGCTCGGTGATTGGGTATTGGCGTTGTGCGCCAACTTGATCATCGTGTGTGCGGTTTTTCTGCGCTGTGCGCGGAAAAGCCGCACACGTCCAGAAGGCTGAGCACGCCAACTGCGTAAGCCCTTAGATGCAACAGAAATACCGCTCTGCCGAAGTGTGTCGTTTACACTATACGCTTTGCGAAGCGCACAGTGTAAATCTGCTATGACCGAACAAACCCCCACACCCGACAACACCATCCTGGTTGGCCAGATCGTCGCGGCGTTTGGCGTGCGCGGCCAGGTGAAGATGAAAGCGATCACCGACCAGGTCGACCACCTGCGCCGGCGCATTGGCACGCTCTACCTTGGCCCGAAGCTGCAGGCTTACCAGCTCAAGCGCCTGCTCGAGCATAAGCCGGGTCTGCTGGTGCTGACGCTCGGCGGCGTGACGACGCGCGAGCAGGCCGAGGATCTGCGCGGCCAAGAGGTGGCGATCCTCGAGTCGCAGGCCGCGCCGCTCGCCGAGGGCGAGTACTTCATCCACCAGCTGTATGGCCTGAAAGTGCTGACCGAAGCCGGCGACGAGATCGGCACGGTCGGCGAGGTGCTCGAGACCGGTGCGAACGATGTGCTGGTGGTCAAGCGCCCCGGCCAATCCGATGGCCTCATCCCGATGATCCACGATGTCGTGCGCGAGCTGGACACTGCCGGCGGGCGCGTTGTGATCCATCTGCTGCCCGGCTTGCTCGACTAGCCTGCCTGCTCCGAATACTACATCCGGCCGATCACTTGCTTTATGCAAGCTTTCGGGGGCAGCTTCGCCGCCCCCGAAAGCTCGCATTTCAATGCCCTGCGAATCCGGCAAAGCATTGCAAAGCGAAAGCGATCAAACGGTTTCGCCATCATGCTACGAGCGCCGTCAGCAGCCCGCTCGCCCCCAGCGCGATGCTGAATGCCAGCGCCGCGAGCGCCAGCAGCGTGTAGTAGACGCGCTCACCAGCGGACCAGTAGCGGCGCTGCCAGGCCAGCACAGCCCCTGCCAGCACCACCAGCGTCAGCGCGCCGATCAGCGGCGCTAGCGCCAGTGCCGGCAGCGCCGCGCGCGGGAAGCCCAGGTACAGCCTCACCAGGCCGTCGAGGCCGCCCGCAAACAGCGCCATCGCCAGCCCGATCACCAACACTAGCCCGAGCAGCGCCACCAGCGCCAGCGCGGTACTGGCGAGGCGCGCCAGCCCTGGCCGGGGCGCAGGCCGCCGGCCCGCGATCAGCCGGATCAGCCATATGAGCGGCCAGATCAGAAAGAGCGACAGCAGCACCACCAGCGCGACGCCCAGCACAATCGGCCACTGCAGGTTGCGGCCGTTCAGCCAATCGAGCACGCTGGCTGCAGCTGGCGTCATAACTGTGTTCGCGCTGGTCACAAAAGCCGGCGGGCCGAGCGTGGCGATGCAGTTTGCATCGGGGGCACGCGTGGGGTCGCGCCAGAACGCATCGGCGATCGTGCGGGCGCAATCGGCGGAGTTTAGCGCGCCGTGGCCGGTGTTTGGAAAAGTAAAGCTGTAGCTGTGCGGCAGCGTGCTCGCGGCGGCCGCGGCATATGCCGGCGGAGTGATCGGGTCGAAGCGGCCTGAAAGGACCAGCGTGGGAATTGCGCTGTTCACAGGCGCATCAACCGAAGGCCCCAGGTCGCGCACGCCCCAGCTGCCGCACACCTGCTGGGCAAAAGCTGCGTCGGTGCGCGCGTCTTTGGCGAAGATCGGCCGCAGATCGTCGGTCTTGATATCTTCGACACGGTAATCGGCATCCTCGGCGCAGAGCACCGAGTAGTACATCCCGGTGCTCACGGTGCGATCGAACACAAACAGCGGCATGAGCTTCGAGAAGAACGTGAAATCGTCGCGGCGTGCGGCGTCGATCGCCGCCGGCAGCATAGGCACCAGCTCGGTGGCGTAGATCATCTGGAACAGCGCGCCCTCGAGCGTATCACCGTCGAATACCGAGCTGTAGGTCTTGTGCGTGTCGGGGTCGGTCAGCGGCACGCGCGCGGGTGTCTGGTTCAGGCGCTCGATCTGCTGGCTAAGCATCTGCTCGAGGTTCGGGTAGCTGCTGTTGCAGGCCGGTTCGGCCGCGCAGGCTGCGAACAGCTCGCCAAAGGCGCGGTTGGCCGAGCGCGCTACGTCGGGCACGAAATTAATGCTGGTCGGCACCACGGCGTCGATCACGACGCTGCGCAGGCCCTGCGGGTGCTCGCGCATGACGTGCTGGGCCAGCAGCGTGCCATACGATACACCGTACAGGTTGATCTGATCGTAGCCGAGCGCCACGCGCAGGTCGTCGACGTCGGCGGCATTCTCGATGCTGTTGTAGGCCGCCAGGTTCACGCCGCTGTTGCGCAGGCGGTCGCGGCAGGCGGTGAGCATCTCGAGGGTCAGCTGGTTGCTTTCGGTGCGGCTCAGGCGCTGCTCAAGCGTGCGGTCGAGCAGATCGTGCTCTTCGGTGCAGGCCAGCGTGGGTTTCGAGTACAGCGTGCCGCGCTGGTCGAACAGCACGACATCGCGGTTGGCGTGCAGGCTTTGCGCGGTGGTGAGCACGATCTGGGCGTAGGTATCGATCGTCGACCCGCCGGGGCCGCCCTGAAGCATCACGATCGGGTCGGGCTGCCGATCGGCGCTGGTGCTGCGGATGATCATCACCGCCAGCTGGATGGTCGGGCCGGTGGGGTTCTGGTGCAGCTCGGGCACCCTGACGTAGCCGCACTCGACATCGCGGCCTTCGGCCGCGCCATACTGGGCTACATTGACCATACACGGCGCGCTGCTAAATGCCGCCGTGCGCGCCTGAGCCCGCGCCGGTGGCGTATTTCCAAACAGCAGGCCCAGCAGCACGCATACACACATGAGTTGACGCATATATTCCTCTATGTACCCTCGCTCAGCGGCATTATACCAGGGGATCGCGCGGATCGGGGCTTGGTTGATTTTTGCCTCGGCGCGTGCTAGAATCGACGGTGCAGGCGTGAGCCTCGCACGCCCGCTCTTGATCTGCCAGCCTATTCTCACGACCGCCAGCTTCGCGAGAACAACCAGAAGAAAACGCATGCCTCAGCACACCCCTTCTTCCGTGCGTAAAGCCAAACTGCCAGGGTTCGACTCGGAGGCTACCCCGGTTCTCGGGTTTGGGCTGGGCCTGACGGGGCTGCTGCTCGGGCTGAAGCCGCGCCTGGCCGCCTGGCCGCTGGCGCTGACGGCCGTAGCAGCGCTGCTGTACCGCGACCCCGAGCGCACCACACCGGCCGAGGCCCGGCAGGTGTTCGCGCCAGCCGACGGCAGCGTCATCGGCGTGGAAGAGCTCTACGAGCATCGCTTTTTGCACACCGACGCGGTGCGGATCGCGATCGCCGCCTCGCCGTTCGACGTGCCGGTGCACCGCAGCCCGCTCGCCGGCACGATCGCGTACCTGGAGCACGTGCACGGCGAGAACCGGCCGATCTGGGATCTGCGCGCCGCCGATCAGAACGAGCGCCAGTATATTGGCATCAAGAGCGAGTGGGGCCCGATCATGGTGCAGATCATCGGCGGGCCGCTGGCGCGCCGGATCACCCCGCAGGTGGCGCTGAACCAGCGCGTGCGCGCCGGCGAGCGCCTCGGTGTGGCGCGCTTTGGCGCGCGCGCCGACCTGCTGCTGCCCTACGAGCTGATCCAGCAGCTGCCCCCGGTCGGCGCGCGCGTGAGCGCCGGCCTTTCGCCGATTGGGCGCATCGCGGAGCCCTGAGCCGGCCGAGTGAGGCCGCTGCATCACTCGCCTGGCTCAGCGCGCTTGCGCATTGGCGCGCCAGAATTCGGCGACGCGCCGGCCGAGGGCGCGGTCGCGCCAGCGCCGCCACACGCCCACCGGGTAGCCGCTCATTTTCGCCAGATCCCCGACGAGCCGAATCACCGGGATGAGCGCTGCGGCGCGGGCTACCTCACCCCCGCTGAGCGCGGGCGCGCGGCGCAGCAGCCGGCGCAGTGGCGCGCGCGTGTAGGCCAGCGCGCCCGGCAGCAGCAGCGCCGCCAGGGTTGGCCGCCGCCGCGCGGCCAGCAGCAGCACGGCCGCGCCGGCATACGTGCCGTAGCGCAGCGCGTGACGGCGCGGCCACAGCCCGGCCACGCCGTCGCCGCGCGCGTAGAGGAAATACTGCCGGGCAAACGCCGCCAGCGACTCGCGCGGGCGAAAGCGCACCAGCGCCTCGGGCGCGAACGCGAAGCGCGCTGCCTGGCCGCGTAGCGCCAGGTCGAACAGAATATCTTCGCAGTGGCTGGCCCACTCGGGGTAGCCGCCGGCGCGCTCCCAGGCAGCCTTGCGAAACGCCACCGACTGGCCGAACGGCATGAACGTCGCCGGGTCGGTCTCGGCTGCGTCGCGGTAGTTGGTGGCCGCCAGCGCCAGCTCGAACAAGCTGCGCGGCGCGGGCCGGAAGAAGCCACCGACCACATCGGCCTCGCCGCGCTCGATCGGGGCGACGATCCGCGCCAGCCACTCGCGGTCGAGCGTCAGGCCCGCGTCGGTGCAGGCGATGATCGCGCCGCGGGCGTGGCGGATGGCGTTGTTGCGGCCCGAGGGGATGTTGTGGCCGCCACGCACCAGCCGGATGGCGTGGCCGGCCGCGATATAGCGCTCAACAATCGCCGGCGTCTCGTCGCGGCTGTCGCAGTCGTTTACTACAATCTCGTCGGGCGGGCGCGTCTGCGCCAGCATCGAGTCGAGCAGCTCTGCGATATTATCGGCCTCGTCGCGCACCGTGCAGACGAGCGAGACAGCAAAGGCATCCAGCATTGCAGGAAGCTCCGTTATACTATTAGGGCTTACGTGGCGCAGGCAGCCGCGTAGCTCGTAAAGGCCGGTTGTAGCTTGTTGAAAGGAAACCGTATGCTCCGCTCGATCGCGGCGCGCCTGTGGCTGTTCGCGCTGCTGGCGCTGCTTGCCGCATGTGGCAGCGCCTCGGCGCCGCAGGCAGCAGCGCCCACGCCGCTGCGCGCCAAAGCAACCGCCGCGCCCGCCCCTACTGCCGGCCAGGTGGCCACGCCCGCCGGCGTGCCCGAGGGCCTGACACCCGAAGGCTACCACGTGCGTGGCAAGGCCGACGCCCCGGTGACGCTGACGATGTACTCCGACTTCCTCTGAACGGCGTGCGCTTTCCACGTTGTGGAAACCGAACCGCAGATCATCAAGAATTATATCGCCACCGGCAAAGTCAAGCTCGTCTACCGGCACCTGCTGCAGCTCGGCGATGGCTCGGTGCGTACGGCCGAAGCCTCGGAGTGCGCCGCCGATCAGGGCGCGTTCTGGCCAATGCACGATACGCTCTACGCACAGCAGAACGCGGTGTATGGCGCAAGCGACCTCGACGCGACGCTGGCCGGGTTCGCCAAGCAGCTTGGGCTCGACACCGGCACATTCGAGAGCTGCATGCGCGACCATACGCACCTGCAATTCGTGCAGGACGATTATAACGCCAGCAAGCGCGCGGGTGTGCAGTTCCGCCCGGTGTTCGACGTGGCCGGCACGCGGCTCACCGGCGCGCAGCCGTTCGCGGTATTTCAGCAGCAGATCGAGGCGGCGCTGCCCAAATAGACGCGATATTGTGAGCCGGTTGTCATGGTTTCGTCAGGCCGCGCCTTGACGGATGTGGTATAGTCTAGCCTGAAATCGCGCTGGGCGGCCTGCCGCCCGCGCGCCTACGGGCAGGATGCGGGGATGGGGTGCGCCGAGCGGCCGAAAGCCATCTTGCCAGCTTAAAGGAGCTAGGATGTCCCGGCAATCGATCCACAGCCCTCTCAGCATTTTGCTTGCCGGCGTCATTGTGATTGTGGTGCTGCTGGCGGGAGCTGGAGCGAGTACTGGCGCGGTTACGCGCGCGCAAGGCTCGACGCCCACCTGGACGCCTTGCCCCGACGACGAGGAGGATGCCTCGCTGGACTGCCTCGACTTTCGCGACGACCTGACTACTACGGCCGAGGCGGCGACCGACGCCGCCACAGCCACGCCTACCGACGCGGCCTACCCGTACCCATCGCCGAAAACGCCGACGACGACCACGCGCGCCGGCTCGGTTACGCCAACCACTACCGCGCGCGCCGGCGCGGCCACGCCTACGCGCACGCCCGCGAACAGCGGCGCCAGCGCCACCAGTACGCCGCGGGCTACTATCGCGCTCACACCGTTCGAGCAGAATGGCGATGCGACCGAGATCCCGCCAACCGCCACGCCGACGCCGAGCGACGCAATAACCTGCCCGCCCGGCATCCCGGTGCCGATCAGCGGCAGTGGGCCGGCGCACGCGCCGCTGCTGCTGTTCTTCAACCAGCGCGCGGTGGCCGGTGGTAGCGCCGAGGCCGACGGCTCGTTCGCGCTCACGCTGATGATCGAGCGCGAGCGCCCCGGCCAGTACCCGGTGGAAGTGCGCGTGCGCGGCTCGGTGCAGGTGCTGCGCAAGCTCACGTGCACCGTGCCTAATGTGACGCCGACCTCGCAGCCGCTGGCGCGCCAGTAGCTGCGGCAATAGCGCAGCAGATCTACGACAGACCGGCGTAGCCGCTTGCACGGCGCGCCGGTCTGTGCTATGTTCTACAGTAATGAAGGCGCGGGCGGCGCGCTGCTAGCGGGAGCAAATCGGAGTGCCGGCGAATGGTACTGCATGGTTCGAGTGGGCGCCGCTGATCGAGGCGGCCTTACGGCCGGGGGCGCCCGTGCCGCACGAGGATCTCCTGCTGGTGCGCGACAGCGCCGGCCAGCTTGTTCGTCGCTTCGACCCGCCGCCGGGCCTCCAGCCGCGCCTGGGGGCAGTGCTGCTGCTGCTCTACCCCGACGGCGCCGATCTGCGGCTGCCGCTGACGGTGCGCAGCGACCGGTTGCCAAGCCACCGTGGCGAGGTCTCGCTGCCGGGTGGCGCGATCGACCCGGGCGATGCCGGCCCTGAAGACGCAGCGCTGCGCGAATGCTACGAGGAGCTTGGCGTCGACCCGCGCGCTGTGCGCGTGTGGGGCACGCTTTCATCATTCTACATCCAGCCAAGCAATTTTCAGATCACCCCGGTGGTTGGCTTTGCCGAGCAGCCGCCGGTGCTACGCCCGAACGACCAGGAGGTCAGCTCGGTGTTGAGCGTGACTGTGCGCGAGCTGCTTGACCCGGCGCTGGTGGTGACGGAGCAGTGGAACCTGCGCGGCCTGGACGTGATGGTGCCGTTTTTCGCGATCGAGGGGTATAAAGTCTGGGGCGCTACGGCGGTGGTTCTGAGCGAGTTTGTCGCGCGGATCCGCCGGGCGCTGGCTGCTCGTGGCGGCGCACACCCGAGCGGCTGAGCCTGCGCCCCCAAGCGCCGTACGTTGATATGAAATAACATGAGGAGCTGAGCAATGACGATTGACGATGCGATTGCCGACCTCAAAGAGCGTATTCAGGCTGCGAGCTCTGGCGCGGTGATTCGCGTCAAGCGCCGGTCGGCCGAAGAGGCCACTATTCGCGTGTACGCGCCTGCCGACCACGAGGACGCGATCAAGACCGCCACCCAGGAACAGACCTTGCGCCTGCTTACCGAAGATGGCCTCGACGTACAGGTGCTGGTGTACGATATTGCGACGTCGCTGCCGCCCGATCAATAGTGCGGCTCAGGCGCTCGGCGTTTTCGCCTTCGCGCCGACATCGGGGCGCAGAAGCTTGTACGTCCGTGCTTATAGAGGGTGACTATGCCTTCGGTTCGCAAGATAGGCGCGGCCGCTGGCCTGGCGTTGGCGGGGCTGGCGAGCCTGGCCGGGCTGGCCGCGACGGCGGTGCGCCGGCCGCTGCCGCGCGTCTCTGGCCGGCTGAAGCTGCCAGGGCTGGCCGAGCCAGTGCAGGTGCTGCGCGACCGCTGGGGCGTGCCGCATATCTACGCTGCCAGCGCGCGCGATCTGTTTATGGCCCAGGGCTATGTGCATGCCCAGGATCGCCTGTGGCAGATGGAGCTGCAGCGCCGCACCGGCCACGGGCGGCTGGCCGAGCTGTTCGGCGAGATAGCGCTCGACACCGACCGCTTCGTGCGGGTGATGGGCTTTGCCCGCGTGGCGCGCCGCGAGATCGGCACGCTTGGCGACGAGGCGCGCCAGCAGGTCGAGGCCTACGTGGCTGGAGTCAACGCGTATATCGAGCAGAACCGCAAGCGCCTGCCGATTGAGTTCACGATCCTGCGCGCGCGGCCCGAGCTGTGGCAGCCGATCGACGTGGTGGTGTGGGGCAAGATGATGGCCCAGAACCTCGCGCGCGGCTGGATCACCGAGGCGCTGCGCGCCCAGCTGGTGGCGGCGGTTGGCCCCGAGCGCGCCGCCGCGCTCGAGCCGGAGTACCTGGCCGGGCATCCGCTGACGCTGCCGCGCGGCATGCGCTACTCGCGCGACCTGGCCGCCGGCGCGCTGCGTGTCGCCGGCGCGACCAGCCGCTTTATCGGCAGCGGCGAGCTGGGCCAAGGCAGCAACGCCTGGGTGGTGGGCGGCGCGCGCTCGGCCAGCGGCAAGCCGCTGCTGGCCAACGACCCGCACCTGATGCTCCAGATGCCCTCGGTGTGGTACGAGAACCACCTGAGCGGCGGCGACTACCACGTGACCGGCGTGAGCCTGCCGGGCACGCCCGGCGTGGTGATCGGCCACAACGAGCGCATCGCCTGGGGCATCACCAACGGCGAAAACGACGTGCAGGATCTGTTCGTCGAGCGCTTCGACCCGGCTGACCCGGCGCGCTACCAGTTCCGCGGCGAGTGGCTGGCGGCCGAGATTGTGCGCGAGGAGATCGTGGTGAAGGGCCGCGCCGCGCCGCATGTCGAAGAGGTGCGCATCACCCGGCACGGGCCGATTATCTCGGCGCTCATGCCCGCCGACGGCAGCCAGCCGCCTTCGGCGAGCGGCGGCGCTCCTGCCGATGGGCAGCCGGCCGCCAACGAGCAGCTGGCGCTGCGCTGGACCGCGCTCGAGCCGGGCCAGACGCTCGACGCCGCGCTGATGCTCAACCGCGCGCGCGACTGGGCCGAGTTCCGCGCCGCGCTAGCGCGCTGGACATCGCCAACCCTGAACTTCGTGTATGCCGACGTGGCCGGGCACTTCGGCTACGCCTTCGCCGGCCATATGCCGCTGCGCGCCCAGGGCGACGGGCGCCTGCCATCGCCGGGCTGGACCGGCGAGCACGAGTGGACCGGGCTGATCCCTGCCGATGAGCTGCCGCGCGCGCTCGACCCGGCCGAGGGCTTCGTGGTGACGGCGAATAACCGGATCATTGGCGACGACTACCCCTACCCAATGCCCTCGGAGTATTTGCCGGGCTACCGCGCCGCGCGGATCACGCAGCTGATCGAGCAGACCGAGCGCCACGACGCGCGCTCGTTTGGGCGCATCCAGGGCGACCAGCGCAGCTTGCCGGGGCTCGAGCTGGCGGCGCTGGCCGGGCGCCTGCCCGCCGAGACGCCGCTGGCGCGCGCCGCGCGCGACGCGCTTGCGGGCTGGGATGGCGAGCTGACCGCCGACAGCCTGGCTGGCGCGATCTACGCGCGGCTGCGCGAGCACCTGCTGGCGCAGTCCTATGCCGAGGTCGCCGGCCCGCTAGCTCGTACGGCAGGGCTGGGCGCCTTCGCGGGCCTGCTGGGCGAGACATACCTGTGGCGGGCGCTGCCGCTCTTGCTGGCGCGCCTGGCCGCGCGCGACGACGCCTGGCTGCCGGCCGGGCGTAGCGGCGACGACCTGCTGAGCGATGCGTGGGACGCGACGCTGGCCGATCTACGCGCCGAGCTGGGCGAGCAGGTGAGCGAATGGCGCTACGGCCGGCTGCACACGCTGACGCTGCGCCACCCGCTGAGCGCGGTGCCGGCGCTGGCGCGGCTGTTTAACCGTGGCCCGTTCGCGATTGGCGGCGATGCCGACACCGTGCGGATGGGCTTCGCGCCGCGCCATTACGCCGCGCAGCCGTCCTACACGGCGCCGTCGTACCGCCAGATCTGCGATGTAGGCCACTGGGACGCGAGCCAGAGCATTCTGCCGAGCGGGCAATCGGGGCAGCCCGGCAGCCGCCACTACGCCGACCTGGTGCAGCCCTACCTGAAGATGCAGTACCACCCAATGCCCTGGAGCCGCACGCGCGTCGAAGATGCGACCGTGGCACGGCTCATGCTCGTACCGGAGTAGCGCCGCAAACGGCAGCGGCGTGCCACAGCCTAGCGTGACGGAGCGCAGCAATGCCCCCAAAACATATACCCGCGCCTGGCCCCGGCCAGGAATCGGTCTGGTCGTACCCGCGCCCGCCGCGGCTGGAAGACTCTTCCAAGCACATCCAGGTGCTGTTCAACGGCGTGCTGATTGCCGACACCCGCCGCGCCAAGCGCGTGCTCGAGACCAGCCACCCGCCGGTGTACTACATCCCGCCCGCCGACGCGCGCATGGAGTTTTTCTCCCCGGTGACGGGCACAACCTTCTGCGAGTTCAAGGGCGAGGCGGCGTACTATACCATCAGCGTCGGCGAGCGCAGCGCGCCTGGCGCGGCCTGGTACTACCCGCGCCCGGCGCCGCCGTACGCCGCCATGGCCGGCTACATCGCGGTGTACCCTGGCCGCATGGACGCCTGCTACGTCGACGGCGAGCGCGTCACGGCGCAGCCCGGCGACTTCTACGGCGGCTGGATCACCAGCGATATTGTCGGGCCGTTCAAGGGCGCGCCGGGCACCTGGGGCTGGTAGCTCGCTGCGCCGCAGATGCTCGCGGCGCGCTACTCCGAACTCTGCCGGCGACTTGAGTGTGCTCAAGTCGCTGCTGGCGCAGCCTGGCGCCGGCTAGGCACCCGCGCTCTCCCCGGCCAGTTCGCCGGCCACCTGGCGCAGCTGCGCCTGCGCGCCGCTGTTCACCACCCCGCCGTGATAGCAGACGATCGTTTGCACGCCGAGCGCGGCAAGTTTGGCGACCGACTGGCCGGCTGTGGGCATGTCGGGGGTGGCGGCCGGGTTTGGCCCGTGCAGCTGCCCCGAACTGGCGGTCAGCGCGTCGCCGGCGATGATCGACTGGCTCGCCTCGTGGTAAAGGCAAATGTGCCCCGGCGTATGCCCGGGCGTGAAGATTACCCGCACTCCGCCGGCCAGGCCGAGCGTCGCGCCATCTTCCAGCCGCTCGTCTACCGGCGTTGGCTGGAAGCGCTCGGCGGCGGCGCGCAGCTGCGGGTTTTGCGCTAGCGCCTCGGGCCGCGCGAAGCGCGGCGGCTGCGTGCCGTCGATGAACGGCGCCTCGACCGCGTGCGCCAGCACGCGCGCCCCGCTGGCCCGCGCCAGCTCGTGCAGCGACCCGACGTGGTCGATATCCTGGTGCGTCAGAATGATCCGCTTCAGCTCCTCGACCGCCACGCCAGCCTCGGCTAGCAGGCCGGCGATTGCCGCGAATTGCCCTGGCAGGCCGGTATCGACCAGCGTTGGGCCGTGCGTGCTGTCGAGGATCAGGCTGAGGTTGAGGAATGTTGTCTGGCCATCGCGGATGATCGGCACGGGGAGAACGTGAAGCGAGTCGTTCAGCTTCATACAAGCACCTGCTGTTGTTCATCTGCGCCAGCGGCAGCCCGGCGCCACAGCTGTCGCAGATGCAAGAACCAGGCCGGGCAGCCTGGCGTGCGCTACCTGGCGATCGGGCCTACATTCCCGCCAGAATACCTTTCAGCAGCGCGGCGAACTTGGGCTTGGCCGCCTCGCCAGCCTCGAGCACCTCGATATGGTTGGCGGGCGGGCCATCGGGCAGGGCGATATTGGTGATCAGCGAGATGCCCAGCACGCGCATGCCGCCGTGGCGCGCCACCACCACCTCGGGCGCGGTCGACATCCCGACCGCATCGGCAAAGGTGCGGCAGAAGCGCAGCTCGCCGGCGCTCTCGAATGTCGGCCCGGTGAGCATAAAGTAGCAGCCGGCGTGCAGCGTGGTGCCCTGCTCGCGGGCGACGGTATGCGCCAGGGCGGCCAGCTCAGTGTCGAAGGCGTCGACCATGGCCGGGAAGCGCAGGCCGAGCCGATCATCGTTGGGGCCGACGAGCGGGTGATGGCCGGCCATGCCGGGGAAAAAGATCTGATCGGCGATCTGCATCAAATCGCCCACGGCCCAGTCGGCGCGCAGGCCGCCGGCGGCATTGGTGACGATCAGCGTCTCGCAGCCAAGCGCCTTCATGACCCGCACCGGGAAGGTCACCTGCTGCATGCTGTAGCCTTCGTAGAAATGGAAGCGCCCGCGCAGCACCATCACCGGCTGGCCGGCGAGCTGCCCGATCGCCAGCTCGCCACGGTGGCCGTGCACCGTCGAGCGCGGGAAGCCGGGGATCTCGGCGTAGGGGATGACCGTGGCGTTTTCGATCTCGTCGGCGAGGCCGCCCAGGCCCGAGCCGAGGATCATGCCGACGCGCGGTGTGATGCTGGTGCGGCCGGCGATCGCCGCGCGGGCGGTTTCGATCTGGCTGAACAGATCTTCCATGGAGTGCTCCAATTCTATTGAACCTACGCAGTTGCGCTGTTCGGCTTCCTGAAGACGTGCATGGTGCCTGCGGCAGCACGGTGCTTGTCGATCATCGTGTGTCCATTGTCCGCGCGCAGTGCGGACAATGGACACGTCCAAAAGGAGGGGACCGCTCTGCCGAAGGCAGAGCACGCCAACTGCGTTGTCCTATTCTAAACAAGCAACAGCTCAGGAGCCGGCCGGGCGTGAGCAGCTCAAATGCGGTTGAGCAGCTCGCGCTTTTTGGCCTCGAACTCATCGACCGAGAGCAGCCCCTGGTCGCGCAGGTCGGCGAGCTTCTGGAGCGTCTGCTGCAGATCGCCCGAGCCTGCGGCGGGCTGCGTGTAGGCCGTGACGGCGGCAGGGTCGAGGTAGCCGAAGCCGCGCGCGAAGTTGTGCTTGGCCTCGAGCATGGCGCGCTTGAAATCAAGCGGATGCGCGATCTGGCGCATCTCGTTGATGCCGACATCCGAGGCCGTGAGGATCTCGATCGTGCCGTAGTCGAAGATCCGGCCGAGCCAGCTCTGGCGCAGCTCAACATCGTTGATCTTATCGAGCGACGAGTCGATCACATCTTTGTTCAGCACGCCGCGGATCTGAATCACGCGCTGATCGGTGACGATATACTGCTCGTTGTTCCAGCGCAGGTAATCGAAAAACGCGCTGATCAGCACGAACAGGCTGATCAGGCCGCAGCCGGCGAGGATGAGCTGGCCCACCGGCAGGCCCAGCGCAATGCGGTTGGCGAACGCGGTGCTGGCGGTGACACCGGCCGCGATCAGCACGCCGATCAGCACCGTCTCGGTGATAATATTGCCGACCAGCACAAACGTATGCTGGCGGCCATCGTAGAGCACTTTTTCGTCGCGCGCCAATAGTTCGTCGATGTACGCCATGGTCTGCTCCTTGCGCTTTTGCAACGCTGTGCTTGTGTGTTCGGCTCACGCCGCGCTCAGGTGTGCCGGATCTCCGCGAGAAATGCCGCCGATTTCAGATCGCGCTCGAGGATGCGCCGGATGTAGGCGCGCAGCAGCTGCTCGGCTTCGGCGCGCGTGGCCGGCGAAATATTCAGGCGCTCGACCGCGTCGAGCGGCTGGGCTTGCAGGAAGCGCAGCAGCTTGAAGGTGCTCAGGCTCATGGCGAGCGCCGAGCGCTCGTGCGGGGCGCAGCGCGGGCAGAGCACGCCGCCCGCCAGCGCGCTGAAGCGGCCGGCCTCTTCGGTAAGCGTTTCCTGGCAGTTGGCGCAGTGGTACAGCTGTGGCCGGTAGCCCAGGAAGCCGAGTAGCCGCAGCTCGTAGTGGCGCAGCACCAGGTCGATCGCGCGGGTGCTGTCGAGCGCGCCGAGCGTGGCCACCAGCAGGTCGAAAGCCGGGCGGTTCTCGTCGTCTTCCTCGATCAGCCGGTCGATCAGCTCGGCGGCATAGTAGGCCGCGCCGATGCGCTCGAGGTCGGCGCGCAGCGCGTCGAAGCTGTGCACGATCGCGCTCTGGGTGATGATGTCGAAGGTGCGGCCGACCGCCAGCAGCATGGTGGCGTGGGTGAACAGCTCGATATGCCCGGCCAGGCGGCTGGTGGTTTTACGGGCGCCCTTGGCGACAACCCGGCGCTTTCCGGCGGGCGTGATCAGCGTCACCAGCCGGTCGGCCTCGCCGAAATCGCTGCGCCGGATGATCACCGCTTCGGTTCGGTATACTCGCTCTCTCATACGCCTCAGCTGCCCAGGGCAGGTTGAAGAACAAAAGATGTTAGCCTGGCTCTTCGATCTGCACGTTCTCGTTCGGTAACCTCAGGTGCTCGCGTAGCCGTTGCAGTGCCTCGCGGCTCGCCTGGTGGGCGCGGTTGAGCTGCTTTTCGCTCAGCAGCCGGGCCACGCGCTTACGCAGTGCGGCGCTGGCGTCGTGTTCGAGCGCGAGCGCGGCGCAGGCCTGGGCGTAGAATTCGAGCGCGGCCATGGCGACGGTCAGATCGTGCTCGCGCAGCGGCGCACCGGCTGGCTCGGCCTGGTTAGCGACGCCGTAGCCGGCTTTGCTCAGCCGCTCGGCCAGTGCGGGAGCATCGGCCGGGCGCAGCAGCCAGGCGCGCTCGCCCAGCTGCTCGACACGCGGCAGGCGCACGCGCCGGTCGCGGCGGATCTGCTCGAGCAGCAGCGCGTCGTCGGCCTCGAGCAAGGTGCCGTGGCGCAGGCTCACGCGGCCATACTGGCCGGCCCACTCGCGCAACGTGGCAGAAACATTCGATGGTACGTCGGTGGCGCTGTGCTCGCGCAGGAAGCGGAGCAGATCATCAACCAGTATACCGCGTTGCAATGCCCTATGGATACTCTGGCGGGTCAGGCGATAGGTTTCGGCGGGCTGTGCGCTGCCGCGCTCGGCGAAGCGCCCGAGCTGAAAGCGCGCGTAGAGCGTGGCGTAGGGCGGCGCGAGCACCTCGAAGTTGGCCTGCACGAGCAGCGGCTCGGGCGGCGGCTCGGGCGGCGGCTCGGCGCCACTCAGCAGCGCGGCGCCTGCCGGCGTGAGGCAGAAGGCCAGCGCGCGCGCCTCGGCAAACGCCAGGCTCGCCAGGCCCAGCCAGTGCAGCGGGCCGGCCACGATCGCGCGCAGCTGCTGGCCCTCGACGCGCTCCCAGTGCACAAAGCCGTCGAGCGGCTGGCGCGCGCGCCCCAGCAGCCCCCAGGTGTCGTAGCGCCCGTCGGGCCGCGCGAAGTCGGGCTCGACCTGGCGCACCTGGGCGACAAGCTCGTCGAGGGCGTACCACTGGCCGGCCGCGGCCTGGCCTAGCAGCGCGAGCGCGGCACGGCGCGCGGCCGGCAGGTCGCGCAGCATCGGGCGCTGCACCGTCACGCCGGCCAGCTCGGCCAGCTCGTCCCATGGCGATTCGATCCAAGCCTCGAGCAGCCGGCGCGTGCGCTCGATCGCCGGTGCGCGCAGCCACTCGATCGCGGCGCGGGCCGGGCGCGGCGTGTCGTCGACGCCGAGCTTGAGCAGGCTGGCGCCAAGCGCGCTGGCATACAGCCAGCGCGGGTAGTGCGGGCTGGCGCCGGCGGGAAGCTGCGCGGCGATCTGCTTCAGCGCGGCGCGGCCGGGGGCCTCGGCGGTGCCGGCCAGGCCGCCATCCTGCGCCAGCGCCAGCAGCCGCAGCAGCGCGCTTTCGAGCTGGGCCGGGCTGGCTATAGCCTGTGAGGCGGGCGGTTCAATCGGCGAGAGGCCGAGCTGGTGCTGGCGCGCTGGCGCGGGCGGCAGCAGCGCCTGCAGCTCGGCTGGGATGCTGTAGACGCGCGCCGGGCGGTCGGGCGGGGTGAGCAGCAGGCCCAGCGCCCACAGGCGCTCGGTGGGCGCGAGTGGCTGCTCGAGCGCCAGCAAGTAGGCCCGCGGGTTGGGGTAGCTGGCGAGCGCGCGCACCGCGCCAAACTCGCGCTCGAGTATCGGCGCGGCGATGCTGCCGCCATGCTGCTGCACCAGTGTCAGCGCAGCGCGCTCGCGCGGGCGCAGCGCCGCAAGCACGCGGCCGAGCGCCGCAGGATCGCACATAGCTTGGGCCAGCGCCGCGCCCGACTGCGCCACGCTTTCGGGCAGTGCCCACAGGCGCGCCAGCGTGGCGCGCTCCGAGCCGCTGCGCGTATCGAGCCAGCGCTCCAGCGCTATCGCCGCGTGTTCGTGTTTCAGCGTCTCGGTATACAGCGTGAGACCCCCAACTACACCTGGGCGTATTGAGCCTGTATTATAGGCGATTGGCCGCGCCGAGGTCAACCGCGCCGGGCTCTCTGCTAGCCAAGCTCGTATTGTACCAGGCTTCGGGCGGGCGTGCCGGGGAGGCAGGGAGACTTGCTTGGCTTTGTGGTGCGGTCGCGCCGCGGCCGCACCACAAAGCAGATGTATTTCCCCTCCCCTGTCAGGGGAGGGGGTAGGAGGAGGGGTCGAAAGACGCTGCACGAGCCCTGGCTCTCTGCTAGCCAAGCTCGTATTGTACCAGGCTTCGGGCGGGCGTGCCGGGGAGGCAGGGAGACGCAGAGGCGGGCGGCCGAATTCGGCGTCTCTTTGCCTCCCGGCCTTGCGTCTCAGCCCCAGAGCGTGCGCAGAAAGCTGATCTGGGCCTGCTTCTGGTAGGTGCCGCCGCCCTCGTGGTGGTTGTAGCGCCAGATCGTGATATCTTTCGGCCCGGCGTAGTGGTTATAGGCCGCGAACACCGTCGACGGCGGGCAGATCTCGTCCATCAGGCCCACCGAAAACAGCGCGTTGGCGCGCGCGCGCGCCGCAAAGTTCAGGCCGTCGAAGTAGGCCAGCGTGCCAAACACCTGCGCGTCTTTGTCGCGCTGGATCATGAGGTAGCGCGCGATCTCCTGGTAGGGGTAGCCGTCGGTGATCTCGGTGGCGCGGCGGTAGTGGCACAGAAACGGCACGTCGGGCATAGCTGCCTGTACGTCGGGCACCAGGCCGCTCACCGCCAGCGCGATGCCGCCGCCCTGGCTGCCGCCGCACACGGCGACGCGCGCGGCGTCGACGGCCGGGTGCGCGCGTGCCGCCGCCACAGCCCGCGCCGCGTCGGCGAACACCCGGCGGTAGTAGTAGGTGCTAGGCTTCAGGATGCCGCGCGTCATGAAGCCGGGATGCTGCGGGTTGCCGCCGTCGACCTCGGGGTCGGGCGTGTCGCCCTTGAGCCAGGCGCTGCCCTGGCCGCGCGTATCCATGATCAGGTGCGCGTAGCCCGCCCCGCTCCACACCAGCCAGTCGGTCGGGAAGCCGCGCCCGCCGCCATAGCCGATGTACTCGACCACGCAGGGCAGCGCGCCCTCGCGCTGGCGCGGCAGCAGGAACCAGCCTTTGATCGGCTGGCCGCCATAGCCGTTGAACGTCACGTCGAACACCTCGACGGTGCGCAGCCCACACTCGAACGGCTCGAAGCGCGCGTCGAGCGGCCAGCGCTCGGTTTCGGCCAGCGTGTCGCGCCAGAATGCGTCGAAGTCGGCTGGCTCGTCGCGCGGCGGCAGGTAGGTGCGAAGCTGGTCGAGCGACAGGTCGAAGAAGGCCATGGTTCCTCCTCTGGTGCGGTGGCGGCGGCGCGCCCGGCTGAAAGCCGCAGCATATACTACCGCGAAAATCGCGCGCTGCGGCAGGCGGTTGCGAGAAACCAAACTTGTAGTATGCTTACGCCCATTCCGCTCAGTGGAGAAAGCAGCTCATGAACTATGGCACAATTCCTGGGGTTTCCAAGCCGGTGGCGCGGGTCGTGCAGGGCACGATCATGCTGCGCACGAGCGAGCGCGAGCGCAGCTTCGACTTGCTCGACGCCGTGTTTGCGCAGGGCGGCACCACCTTCGATACCGCGCACACCTACGGCCAGGGCGATGTCGAGCGCGCGCTAGGCGCCTGGATTGGCGCGCGCGGCGTGCGCGAGCAGGTGGTGATCATTGGCAAGGGCGCGCACCCCATGCAGGGGCGCCAGCGCGTCACGCCCGCCGATATCGCCAGTGATATCGGCGAGTCGCTCGAGCGCCTGGGCACGAGCTACATCGACCTGTACCTGCTTCACCGCGACGACCCGCGCCTGCCGGTCGGGCCAATCGTCGAGGCGCTGAACGAGCACCAGCGCGCCGGCCGCATCCACGCATTCGGCGGCTCGAACTGGGCGCCCGAGCGGCTGGTGGCAGCGAACGAGTATGCCGCCGCGCATGGCCTGACGCCATTCGTGGCCAGCAGCCCGAACCTGAGCCTGGCCACGCAGGCGTTCGCGCCGTGGGAGGGCTGCCTGAGCGTCAGCGGGGCCGAGGGGCGCGCCGCGCGCGAGTGGCACGCCGCCGCAGGCATGCCGCTGCTCACCTGGTCGAGCCTGGCCGGCGGCTTTTTCTCGGGGCGCTTCCGGCGCGATAACCTGGGCACGTTCGAGAGCTATTTAGATAAGCTCTGCGCCGAGGTGTACGGCAGCGAGGCCAACTTTGCCCGGCTCGACCGCGCGGCCGAGCTGGCGGCGCAGCGCGGCCTGACGCCGGCGCAGGTGGCGCTTGCCTATGTGCTGAGCCAGCCGCTCGAGGTGTATGCGCTGGTGGGCTGCCAGACCGGCGCCGAGTTCCGTGAGAACGCGGCCGCGTGCGACCTGCGGCTGACGCCCGCAGAGCTGGCGTGGCTCGAAGAAGGCGCGCCGCGCTAGCGGGCCTGGCGCGCCTGCGCGGAAAATTGCGCACGGCTCAAATGTGCTGAAGGCTACAAAAGCAGAACAGGGCGCGGCTGCGCCACCATCGTGGATAGTCAAGCAAGAAGGTGCATCATGCCAATCAAGCCAGTGAACGTAGGGATCGTCGGCTGTGGCAACATCAGCGGGATCTACCTGGAGGCCGGGCAGAAGTTCGATATTCTCAACATCGTGGCGTGCGCCGACATCGACCTGGCGCGCGCGCAGGCCCAGGCGGCTAAGTATGGCGTGCCGAAAGCCTGCAGCGTGGCCGAGCTGCTGGCCGACCCGGCGATCGAGGTAGTGCTCAACCTGACGGTGCCGGGCGCGCACGCCGAGGTGGCGCTGGCCGCGATCGAGGCCGGCAAATCGGTGTACAACGAGAAGCCGCTGGCGATCGAGCGCGCCGACGCCGAGCGCATGCTGGCGCTGGCCGAGGGCAAGGGGCTGCGGGTGGGCTGCGCCCCCGATACCTTTCTCGGCGGCGGGCTGCAGACATGCCGCGCGCTGATCGACGCCGGCGCGATCGGCGTGCCGGTGGCCGCCACCGCGTTCATGCTCGGCCACGGGCCTGAGGGCTGGCACCCCAACCCCGATTTCTTCTACCAGCCCGGCGCCGGGCCGATGTTCGACATGGGCCCGTACTACCTCACCGCGCTGATCAGCCTGCTCGGCCCGGTGCGGCGCGCCACCGGCTCGGTGCAGATCTCGTTCGCCGAGCGGACGATCACCAGCCAGCCGCTGCACGGCACGAAGATCGCCGTCAATACGCCCACGCACGTAGCCGGCGTGCTCGATTTCGCGGCCGGCGCGGTGGCGACGCTGGTGACGAGCTTCGACGTATGGGCCGCCGAGGTGCCGCGGATCGAGATCTACGGCTCGCTCGGCACGCTCAGCCTGCCCGACCCTAACACGTTTGGCGGGCCGGTGCGGCTGCGGCTGGCCACCGACAAGGAGTGGCGCGAGCAGCCGATCGCGCATGGCTACACCGCCAACAGCCGCGGCCTGGGCCTGGCCGACATGGCCTATGCGCTGCGGAGCGGCCGCCCGCACCGCGCCAACGGTGCGCTGGCCTACCACGTGCTCGACCTGATGCACGCCTTTCACGATGCCTCGCGCGCGGGCCGGCATGTCGAGCTGGCCAGCAGCTGCGAGCGCCCGGCGGCGCTGCCGCAGGTGTGGCCAGGCGAGGCGGAAGAGGCGTAGGCACGCGCGGCCAGATGCATCCTATCACTTTCTTTTTGTGGTGCCCTGCCCGGCTTCGCCGGGTAGGGCATCCCAATAACAGGACTTACGCGGTGCGCGTTTTTGCCTTGCTGCCGCAGGCAGAACAAGCCCGTATCGCAGGCGACCGCGTAAGTGCTGACAATAAGAAACTTCAGAGGCGGCAGTGCCGCCCCGAACCCCCGCAAGGAGGGCATCGCAAAAAGAAAATTCGGGGGCGGCAGCGCCACTCCCGAACTCCAAGCAGAAAGCAAGCGATCAGCCGGATGCGGTATCAGCTCTCGTCTTCGGCCTCGCTCGACCGGGCGACGAGCCAGTCGGCCAGGTGGGGCCACAGCTGCTGCGGGGCGTCGAGGCCGGCCACAATGCTGGTGTGGCCGCCGGGGAACTCGAAGACGGCCTTATCGGGGCTGGCGACCAGCTCGTTCAGCACCTTCGACGACTGGGGCGGGCAGATCATGTCGCGGGTGGCCACCACTGTCAGCAGCGGCGCCTCGATCTGCCCAAGGTCGACGCGCCGGCCGCCCACCACCAGCCGGCCCTGCACCAGGTGGTTTTCCTGGTAGCACTCTTTGATATAGGTGCGGTAGGCCTCGCCGAGGAACGGAATATTGTCGTCGAGCCACAGCTGCATGGCTAGGAAATCCTGCACTGCGTCGGTGTCGCCGAACTGCTCGGCCAGCGCGATCTGCTGGCTGATCTGGTACGTCGGCTTGAGCATGCGGAAGCTGGCCTGCATCAGCGACACCGGCAGCGCGCCCAGGGTATCGACCACCAAGTCGACATTAAAGCGATCTTTGCGCGTCCACTGCGAGAGAATGCCGTCGTCATGGAAGTCGATCGGCGCGGCCACCTGCACCAGGTTGGCGACATAGCGGCCGTATAGCGCGCTGAAGATCGCCGTGAGTGTGCCGCCCATGCTGTAGCCGAGCATGCTCAGCCGCTCCTGGCCGCTGATCGCGCGCACGCGCTGGGCCGCGCGGCGCAGGTAGCCGGTGACGTAGTGATCAAAAGTGGTGCCGCGGTCTTCGGGGCCGGGCGCGCCCCAGTCGATCACGAACACGTCGAGGTTGCGGCTCACCAGGTACTCGATCAGACTGCGGCCGGGCACCAAGTCGAGCAGGTAGTAGCGGTTGATCAGCGAGGGGACGATCAGCAGCGGGATGGGCAGGCGCCGGCCAGCTGGCGCGCGGTAGCGCAGCAGCCGCAGCTTGCCCTCGCCATAGACCTCGTCGGCCGGAGTTTTGGCCACGCTCTGTGGGTCGCCGTGCAGCATAAGCTTGAAGATCCCACCGAAGCGATCTTGCATGTGCTCGAGCTCGTGCTGGAGCTTTTGCACCATTGCGCTAGTTGTGGCCGACGGCAAGCCCCAGAGACGTGGTAGCATGATATTTTCGCGAATATGCGTACGCCAGGCTACATGTGATTATACGCGATGTCGCGATTTTTTGCAGCCTCGGCGGCGCGACGAGCGACGACCGACGGCCGACCACGAGCGCCGCACACACGTGGCCGGTCGCCGGTCGTCGCTCGTCGGATGGGCGGTAGGCAAGGCCAGGGAGGGCGGCAGCCGCGGCCGCGGCCCTCCCTGGCGCTCAGCAGCTTAGGCAGGGTTCTATTACTTTCCGGTTCATTGCCCCGAAGCCGTAGGGGCGCGATAGAGCGCGCCCGTACCGTGCCACGCCGAAACTTCGGGGGTGAGCCGCGCCTTAGTGGAACTGCTCTTCCTCGGTCGAGCCGGTGAGCGCGGTGGTCGAGGCCGCGCCGCCGGCAATCACCTGGGCCACCTCGTCGAAGTAGCCAGTGCCGACTTCACGCTGGTGCTTGGTCGCGGTGTAGCCAAACTGCTCGCTGGCGAACTCGGCCTGCTGGAGCTCGGAGTAGGCCGCCATGCCGCGATCCTTGTAGCCGCGCGCCAGCTCGAACATGCTGTAGTTGAGCGCGTGGAAGCCCGCCAGCGTAACGAACTGGAACTTGTAGCCCATGGCGCCCAGCTCGCGCTGGAACTTGGCGATGGTGGTATCGTCGAGCTTCTTCTTCCAGTTAAACGACGGCGAGCAGTTGTAGGCCAGCAGCTTGCCCGGGAACTGCTTGTGGATCGCCTCGGCGAAGCGCTGGGCCTCGGCCAGGTTCGGCTCGGAGGTTTCGCACCACACCAAGTCGGCAACCGGCGCGTAGGCCAGCCCGCGGGCGATCGCCTGGTCGAGGCCGGCGCGCACGCGGTAGAAGCCCTCGACGGTGCGCTCGCCGGTGCAGAACGGCTTGTCGCGGTCGTCGATGTCGCTGGTGAGCAGGTTGGCGCCATTCGCGTCGGTGCGCGCGATGATCACCGTGGGCACGCCCATCACGTCGGCGGCCAGCCGCGCGGCCGCGAGGTTCTTCACGGCCTGCTGCGAGGGGATCAGCACCTTGCCGCCCATGTGGCCGCACTTCTTCTCCGAGGCCAGCTGATCTTCGAAGTGCACGCCGGCCGCGCCGGCCTCGATCAGCGCCTTGGTCAGCTCGAACACATTCAGCGGCCCGCCGAAGCCCGCCTCGCCGTCGGCCACGATCGGCGCGAACCAGTAGGTATCGCCCTTGCCCTCGCTGTGCTGGATCTGGTCGGCGCGCTGGAGCGCCTGGTTGATCCGCTTCACCACGCTCGGTACGCTATTCGCCGGGTAAAGGCTTTGGTCGGGGTACATCTGGCCCGCCAGGTTGGCGTCGGCCGCGACCTGCCAGCCGCTGAGGTAGATCGCCTTGAGGCCGGCCTTGACCTGCTGCACGGCCTGGTTGCCGGTGAGCGCACCCAGAGCGGCCACGTAATCTTCGGTGTTCAGCAGCGCCCAGAGCCGCTCGGCACCGAGCCGCGCCAGCGTCTGCTCGATCAGGATCGACCCGCGCAGCCGTACCACATCCTCGGCCGTATATGCACGCTCGATGCCCTGCCACCGTGAGTCGCTCATCCAGCTCGCCGCCAGCGCCTCGGTCTGTTGGTCACGCGTCATTGCCTTTACCCTTTCTCCATCGGCGTCTTGTGATCTCGATAGTATGGTGCAAGATTGCAGTAGGTCTGGGAACGGGTTGCGTCCCCAGACCTATTCATGCCTGTGCTGAGCGGCTTGTGCGCCGCGTGCGGCTAGCCTTGGAAGCTGCTTGAGTTTGTGGCCGCGGCCCGCCAGAAAGGGATGCGCGAGGGGCATCGCCCCTCGCACTCCTTCTTCTTCAAACAGGCTCTTAGTTTTTGCTCAGGCGGGCGACCAGCTCGTTCACGCCCTGCATGTAGCCCTGCCAGGTCTTCATGCCGTCCTGGTAAAACTGGCGGTAGTTGGCCAGCGCCTCCTGGGCGATCTTCTCGGCCTGCGCGCCGAGCTCCTGGTTGTAGCGCAGCCCCTGCTCGAAGGCCTGGAAGCTATACTCGGTGGTGGTGGTGGCCAAGTCGGCCCATACGCGCATGGCGTTTCCGGCGGCATTCTCGACGACTTTATACTGCTCTTGGGCGAATTGCTGGGCGGTTTTTTGCTCGGCCATGAAGGGTTCTCCTATTCTTTTCCGCTTTGTAATGCGGTAAATGCGTGTTGGCTAACTGGCCGCATCGTAGCATCGCATAGTTACAATCAAGTTCAGGTTGGGCGGCGCGCGGCGCAGTTTGAGTTACAGCGCGCGAGGCCGGCCGCCACAGCGGCTGCGCGGTGTCGCACCGAAGGTGCTACAATAGGGCCGTTCAACCACCTCGCGAGCATACACGGCCATGTTTGGTGATGAGATTGTCGTCTATACCCGGCTGATGCCGCCACGCCTGCCGCGCCGGTGGCTGCGCCGCCCGCGGCTCGACCGGCTGCTGGCCGATGCGGTCGAGTACCCGGTGTCGCTGATGCGCGCCAGCGCCGGCTATGGCAAGAGCAGCGCGCTGGCCTCGTTTGCGGCGCGCGGCGGCTGGCCGGTGATCTGGTACAGCATGAGCGAGGGCGTGCCCGACCCGCTCGTGTTTCTGCTGCACTTGGCGCACGCCTGCCGCAATGTAGCGCCGCGCGCCGGCGAGCGCACGATCGCGCTGCTCGAGCAGCATGCGCAGGGTAAGCAGTCGTGGATGCAGGCGCTCGACGTGCTGATCAACGACCTGACGCGCATGCTCGACGACGAGACGATCCTGGTGCTCGACGATTACCACACCGTCGACGATCAGCCCGAGATCGGCGCGCTGGTCGAGCGCCTGGTGAACCAGCTGCCGCCGCGCCTGCACCTGCTGCTGGCCAGCCGCCAGTGGCCGCAGCTGGCCGCGCTGCCGATCTTGCAGGCGCGCGGCGAGCTGTTCGTCGTCGACGAGGCCGACCTGGCCTTCACCGAAGACGAAGTCGTGATGCTGCTCGAGGTCGACGACGACGATGCCGCCGGCATATCGAAGGCCGCCGAGGTGAGCGAGCAGACGCGCGGCTGGCCTATCGCGCTGCAGCTGATCTCGCAGGGGGCGCAGAAAGCGCCGGCCGACGAAAGCCCCGAGGCGCCGGCGTGGCTGGTGAGCGGCCAGCCGCTGCTGTCGCACGAGGTGCTGTTCACCTACCTGGCCCACGAGGTGCTGGCCGGCCAGCCGCCCGACGTGCAGGTGTTTCTGCTGCGCACCGCCGTGCTGGCCGAGCTCGACCCGCCGGCCTGCGACGATCTGCTGGGCATCGCGAGCTCGGCCGAGTGGCTGCGCCGGCTGTATCGCGGCGGGCTGTTTCTGACCGCGCTCGGCGCCGACCAGTATCGCTATCACCCGCTGTTCCACGCGTTTCTGCAGCAGCGCGGGCGCGCCGGCCTGCCCGAGTGGGCCGAGCTGCACGCGCGCGCCGCGGCCTACTACCGCTCGATTGGCGCCGGCGAGCGCGTGCTCTACCACCTCATGGCGCTCGACGACCACGTGGCGATCGCCGCCGAGCTCGAGCGGCTGGCGCAGCCCTGGATCGACGCCGGCCGGCTGGTGACGCTGATCGACTGGCTCGACCGCGTGCCGCCGGCGGTGCTGGTCGAGCACCCGCAGCTGCTGATCGCCCGCGGCGACGCCGAGCGGCTGCTGGCGCGCTTCGACCAGGCGCTGGCCGCGTATGCCAGCGCCGAGCAGCGCTACGCCGCGCTCGACGACCCGATCGGCCAGTCGCGCGCGCTCAAGGGCCAGGCCCAGATCTACCTCGATACCGTGCGCCCGGCGCCGGCAACCAGCCTGCTGCGCCGGGCCTACAGGCTGCTGCCGCCCGACCAGGCCGGGTCGCGGATTGCGCTGCTGCGCCGGATCGCCGAGAATCGGCTCAACGCCGGCCGCGCCGACCAGGCCATGCGCCTGTATCGCCTGGCCGAGCGCGTGAGCGGCACGCCGCAGACCGACCCGCGCGTGTTTTTGCGGCTGGGCCAGCTCAACGAAGCGCGCGAGCTGCTCGAGCGCCAGCTCAAGCACGATCGCGCGGCCGCCTATGCGCGCAGCCCCGAGGCGCACCGCGAGCCGACGCTGCTGCTCTCGCTGGTGTGCTCGCTGCTGGGCGACTCGGCGGCCGCGCTGCACTACGCCGAGGCGGGCCTCGAGTCGGCGCGCCATCTCGGCTCGTCGCTATCCGAGGCGGTGGCGCACATCCGCATCGGCCACGCGCGCCAGCTGCAGAGCCCGCCCGACTACGCCGACGCCAACGGGCAGTATTTGCAGGCCATGGCCCTGGCCGACGCCTTCACTGTGCAGCGCACCAAGGCGGCCGCCTACCTGGGCCTGGCGCTGCTGCACGGCTTCAACGGCGACATCGACGCCGCGCGCGTGGCCGCCCGCGAGGGCCTGGCGATCGTCGAGCAGACTGGCGATAGCTGGACGGCGGCGCGGCTGTGGACGGCGCTTGGCGCGGCTGGCGCCTCGAGCGGCGTGCCCGAGGCCGGCGCCTGGCTCGACGAGGCATGGCGCCGCCACGTGGCCTGCAAAGATACCTACAGCCAGACGGTGGTGCAGCTCAGCCTGGCGATCTGGTATCACCGCGCCGGCCGGCTTGACATGGCGCAGCAGCACGCGCGCGAGACACTGCGCTGCGCCCAACGCGGCGGCTACGCCGGCCTGCTCACCCGCCCTACGCTGTTTGGCCCGCGCGACCGCATGGCGCTGGTGCCGGTGCTGCTGGCCGGCCGCGCCGTGCCCGAGCTGCGCGCCTGGTCGCAAGAGCTGCTGGCCCAGGGCTTCCCGGCGATCGCCGCCGACGAGGCGACCCAGAGCTACCACCCCGGCAGCACGCTGCGCATCCAGGTGCTCGAACGCCTGCGCGTCTGGCGCGGCACCGAAGAGGTCGACCCGCGCGCCTGGCAGCGCAAGAAGGCCCAGCAGATGCTGGCGCTGCTGGTGACGAACCGCCACCGCTGGCTGCTGCGCGAGCAGATCTGCGATTGGCTGTGGGCCGAAGACAGCGAGGCCGACGCCGAGACGCAGTTCAAGGTGACGCTGAACGCGCTCAATGCCGTGCTCGAGCCCTCGCGCCCGCCGCGCACGCCGCCGTTCTACATCCGCCGCCAGGGCGGCGCGTACCGCTTCTGCCCGCCCGACGGTGTGTGGATCGACGTGGCCGAGTTCGAAGAGCGGCTTGACGCCGCGCGCCGGCGCGTAGCCCTGGGCGAGAGCGATAGCGCCGAGGTGCACGAGCAGCTCGCGCTCGCGCTCGGCTTGTACCAGGGCGAATACCTCGGCGACTACCTGTACGAAGATTGGACGCGCGAAGAGCGCGAGCGCCTATCGAACCGCTACCTCGAGGCCGCCACGCTGCTGGCCGAGCTGCTGCTGAAGCGCGGCCAGCTCGCCGAAGCCATCCGCTTCTGCGAGGGCATCCTCGCGCGCGACCCGTGCTGGGAAGATGCCTACCGCCTGCTGATGCGCGCCTACGCCCGCCAGGGCAACCGCCGCCAGGCTATGGCCACCTACGATCGCTGCGTGCGCAACCTGCGCACCCACCTCGACGTCGCGCCGCTGCCGCAGACTACCAAGGTCTACGACGAGGTGCGAGTCTAGAATATCGCATGTAACCTTCATGTAACCTTGCACACATATACTCAGCCAGCAATTGTATTCCCCACTGTCTGATTCTTCACCGTACAGGAGCAAGGCGATGATCGACCAACAGATCGCGACGCCGCGAATGACGCTCCGGAATGGCCGGGACGTAACAATTCGCCCGCTCGGCGAGCATGATCGGGCGAAGTTGTTGGCCTTCGGGCAGAAGCTGCCACACGACGATTTGCTCTACCTCGAAGACGATTTCCAGAGCGCCGATATCATCGCTCGCCTGGTGAATGCCTACCAGGCCGAAAACTGGCGCCAGTTTGTCGTCGAGGCCGGCGACGAGATTGTCGGCTACAGCTCGGCGCGCCGCCTGGTCGGCTGGTCGAGCCATGTCGCCGATATTGTGCTGCTGGTGAGCCCCGAGTGGCGGCGCGCGGGCGTGGGCGTGGCGCTGGCCCAGGCGATCTTCGACGCCGCGCGCGACCTGGGCGTTAGCAAGGTGATCGTCGAGATGCTCGAGGAGCAGCAGTCGGGCCGCGCGATCTTCGAGCGCCTCGGCTTCAGCGTCGAAGGAACCCTCACGCGCCACTCGCGCGACCGCCACGGCAATTTCCACAATTTGCTGATTTTGTCGTATCATATAGCCTGACGGCTATACGGTAGCGAGCAGCAGCTCTTTCCATACCCTCTTCCCTGTGCCCCTCGCCGTTTCGGCGAGGGGAACTGAATCATTGGGGTGGCCGTGCGGCATCTTGCCGCCATACGGCCATCCCGGCAGGCTACGCTATGCCCCAGGCTGCCGCCAGCATACGACCCGACACAAGCGCAAGGAGAAACGCAATGACGCAGGCCGACCAGGTGTACCGAAGTTTGATGACACCCGTGAGCTTTCTGCGCCGGAGCGCCTACATCTACCCCGATAAGACGGCGGTGGTGCACGGCGACCGGCGCTATTCGTATCGCGAGCTGGAAGAGCGCGTGAATCGCCTGGCCGCGCGCCTGCGCGCCGATGGCCTGCGCAAGGGCGATCGCGTCGCGTTCCTCTGCACAAACATTCCGCCTATGCTCGAGGCCCACTTCGGCGTGCCGGCCGCCGGCGGCGTGCTGGTGGCGATCAATACGCGCCTCAGCAGCGGCGAGATCGAGTACATCCTGCATCACTCCGGCGCGTCATTCCTGTTCGTCGACGCCGAGCTGGCGCCGCTGGTGCAGCCGCTCGACCTCGCGGCCCTCAAGGTGGTGCGCATCGATGATACCGGCGCGCCGGGCGACCCGTACGAAGATTACCTGGCCGGCGCCGCGCCCGAGCCGGTGGCAAGCTGGCTCGAGGATGAAGACGAGACGATCTCGATCAACTATACCTCGGGCACCACCGGCCGCCCTAAGGGCGTGATGTACACCTACCGCGGCGCCTACCTCAACGCGCTGGCCCAGGTGGCCGAGCCGGCGCTGACGCCTGGCTCGGTGTACCTGTGGACGCTGCCGATGTTCCACTGCAACGGCTGGACGTTCCCGTGGGCGATTGCTGCGATCGGCGCTACCAGCGTCTGCCTGCGCCGCTTCGACCCTGGCCACGTCTGGCAGCTGTTCGACGCCGAGGGCGTGACGCACTACTGCGGCGCGCCGACGGTGCAGCTGGCGATTATCAACCATCCCAGCGCCCACCACCTCGAGCGCCCGGTGACGGTGCTGGTGGCCGCCGCCCCGCCCTCGCCTACGCTGCTGGCCGCGCTGCGCGAGTGCAACTTGCACCCCATCCACGTGTACGGGCTGACGGAGACATACGGCCCGATCACGATCTGCGCCTGGCACCGCGAGTGGGACGCCCTGTCGCTCGCCGAGCAGGCGCGGCTGAACGCGCGCCAGGGACAGGGCAACATCCTCTCCGACCTGGTGCGCGTGGTCGATGACCAGATGAACGACGTGCCGCGCGACGGCGAGACGATGGGCGAAGTCGTGATGCGCGGCAATATCGTGATGAAGGGCTACTACGCCCAGCCCGAGGCCACCGCCGACGCGTTTCGCGGCGGCTGGTTTCACAGCGGCGACCTGGGGGTGTGGCACCCCGATGGCTATATCGAGCTGCGCGACCGCAAGAAAGATATCATCATCTCGGGCGGCGAGAATATCTCGACGATCGAGGTCGAGCAGACGGTGGCCAAGCACCCCGCCGTGCTGGAGTGCGCCGTGGTGGCCATCCCCGACGAAAAGTGGGGCGAGCGCCCCAAGGCGTTCGTGACGCTCAAGCCTGGCGCGAGCGCCACCGAGCAGGAGATCATCGAGTTCTGCCGCCAGCATATCGCGCGCTTCAAGTGCCCGGCTGCGGTTGAGTTCATCGACCTGCCCAAAACCTCGACTGGCAAAGTGCAGAAGTTCGTGCTGCGCGATAAAGAGTGGGGCGGAAAGACGAAGCGGATTAACTAAGAGTAGGGGCACTTGCGCTCTTCGGCTTCCTCGAGCGACGAGATTGCGCCTGCGGCAGCTCTGATAGCGGAGTATTCGATTATGATCGACACAACACAAACCTACCGCCACATTCTGTTCGAGCGCGAGGGCGCGATTGGCTATGTGACGATGAACCGCCCGGCCAAGCGCAACGCGCTTTCGATCGAGCATATGCAGGAGCTGACCGAGTGCTTCAGGGCGATTGGCAGCGCTCGCGAGCTGGCCGTGGTGATCCTGCGCGGCAATGGCCCGGTGTTCAGCGCCGGGCACGATCTGGCCGAGATGCTTGGCCAGCCGGCCGAGTTCTACCAGCACGAGTTTGATGTCTGCACCGACCTGATGGAGACGATTGTCGGCATGCCGCAGCCGGTGATCGCCCAGGTGCACGGCATCGCCACGGCGGCCGGCTGCCAGCTCGTGGCCACCTGCGACCTGGTGGTAGCCGCCGAAGAGGCGCGCTTCGCTACGCCTGGCGTGAAGATCGGCCTGTTCTGCTCGACGCCGATGGTGGCGCTGAGCCGCGCGATTGGCCAGAAGAAGGCCATGGAGATGCTGCTGACCGGCGATTTCGTCTCGGCGCACGAGGCGCGCGAGGCCGGGCTAGTGAACCGCGTGGTGCCGGCCGATCAGCTGGCCGCCGCTACCCGCGCCCTGGCCGAGCAGATTGCCGCCGCCAGCCCGCTGGTGGTTGGCATCGGCAAGCAGGCGTTCTATCGCCAGCGCGACATGCCGCTGCACGAGGCCTACCGCTACGCCAGCGATGTGATGGCTTCGAATGCCCAACTCGCCGACGCTCAGGAGGGCATGTGCGCGTTTCTTGAGAAGCGCAAACCGCAGTGGCGCGGCCAATAGTGCCAGCTCCGTTTGACCGCTTTTTATTTACACGAGTGATGCGGCGCCCTCGCGCGTGGGAGGTTTGGAGGGCGCGAGCCCTCAATATCACTCTTTTTGGCTGGTCGCGGCCACCGCCGTGGCCACGACCAGCCAAAGGAAGTTTTCGGGGCAGCAAGCTGCCCCCGAAACTGCTACGGCGCGGCGATGCTCGCCACTGTGAATGGCAGCACCGGCTTGGCATTCGCGCCGCGCTTATCGAACTGCGAGTTTACCACCAGCAGCCGGTCGCCGGCCTTGGCGATCGTAGTCGGGTAGGCCAGCGCCGGGTCGCCGCTGCTCGAAACCACCGTGCCGCTGGCGAAATCGGCGGCCATGCTTACCTTCACGATCAGCCCGTTCTGGTTGCGCACCACGTACAGCGTCTGCCCGTCGAGCAGAATGCCGTCGCCGTTGGTCACGCTTTGGCCGCCCAGGCTGATCTCGCTCACCGCTTTGCTGGCCGTGCTGATGCGGAACAGCTTGCCGGTGTTCGACTGCACCACGATCAGGTAGGCGCCGTCGCCGGTGGCCGCGATGCCGTTCAGGTTGAAGCCCTGCCCGTACTGGATCGGCGTGCCGCTCAGGTCGAGCCAGCCCTCGCTGGCGAGCTTGCCGGCTGTGTCGGTGAACACGCGGTACAGTACCGGGCTCTGCGAGTCGGTGAAGAATGCATCGCCATTGGGCGTGAGCGCAACGTCGTTGATAAACGTCGGCTGGCGCAGGCCGCTGAACTTACCAAGCAGCGTGCCGTCGGCGCTGCTATAGACGAACATCTGGCCAGTGCTGCCGCCCGACACGAACAACCGGCCGCTGGCGTCGATCTTCATGCCCGTGGCGGTGGTGCGGCCATCGCCGCCGCCCGCCAGAAACACCTGGGCTGCGGCTGGGCGCGCGGCGTTCGCCCGCATGATCGTGCCGTCGGTCGTGCTGCTCACGAAGAAGTCGCCGCTCGAGGCCTGGTAGGCGATGCCTTCGGGGAACACCTGGCTGCCCGGCAGCACCCAGCGGTTCATGTTTGCCGCCATCTCGGCGTTCAGGCGGCCGAGCAGCACATTATAGGGCGGCTGGTTCTCGGGGTGCAGCTCGAAGCGGCCGCGCTCGAACCACTGCACGTCGTACAGCTTGCCCTCAATGCTCTCCTGCATCTGGCCGCTGAGCGGCAGGCCGAACAGCGCCAGGCTCTCGGCCTCGCTTACGCCGCGCTTGCCGTCGAACTCCAGGCCGCTGGCGCGCCAGGCTTTCAGAATATCGCCGCAGACATTGTGGCCGGTTTCGGCGAAGAAGCGGCAGCCGGCCTGCGGCTCGCTCTTGGGGAAGCTAAACCAGTCGCGGCCGTCTTGCGCCAGCCGGTCGGCGCCGATGCGCCCCAGCAGCACATCGTAGGGGCGCGCATTCTCGGGGTGCAGCTCCAGGCGCGTGCGCTCGAACTGCTGGGCCTGGTAGGTTTTGCCTTCGATCTGCACCGCCTGCTGGGCGCCGAGCGGCAGGCCAAACACCGCCAGCCCGCCATTTGCCTCCCAGAACTCGCGGATGCGGCCGCTGATACAGCTGCCGGTTTCGGCAAAGCAGCGCTCGGCCGCCTGCGCTCCCGCCGCAGCGGGCAGCAGCGCCAGCAGCAGCGCCAGCAGCAGCGGCGATAGCGCCAGGCCTCGCCGTATGCGCGGCGTCGCGTTGGTCGCATCAACCTTCATCGGTAACCCTCCTGTTTGGCCGGCTCCAGAGCGCCGTAGGTGGCGCGGGCGGAAGTGGGGCCGGCGTGCTGCGAGTGGCGCGCGGCTTTGCCGCTGTCGCCTCGCCGATGGGCAGTGCTGCAAGGTTGGTGCCACAAACAATGCCTCGCGCGGCGCGCAAAGCTTCGCCGCGCGCCGCACAAGAAAAAAGCTCGGGGGCAGCGCCCCCGAACTTCTCGCGCGACTTTGCCGTAGGGCTTGGTTAGCCCCACGGAGTTGGTATTATATCAACTCCGTTTGATTACTTGTGTTTTCTTGTGCGGCGCCCGGCAAAGCCGGGCCCGCACAAGAAGAAAGTTTGGGGGCGGCGAAGCCGCCCCCAAACCCCACCAAAGTGTCAGTCATCAAACGAATTTGGTATTAATCGGCGCGCTTCGACAGCCAGGCGTCGATGTGCGGCCAGGTATTCTTCTCGGCGCCGCTGCCGGCCATGATGCCAATATGGCCGCCGCGCACGCGGAAGATCTCTTTGTCGGTGCTGCCGATCTTCTCCATCGCCTTCTCCGACTGGCACGGCGGCGTGATATGGTCGGATTCGGCGATCACATTCAGCAGGCTGGCGCGCAGGTTCGCCAGGCTCACGCGCTCGCCGCGCACCACCAGCGTGCCCTCCATCAGCCGGTTCTCTTTGTAGAACTCGTTGATCAGCTGCCGGTAGGCCCCGCCCGCCATCGGGATGATCTCGCGCACCCAGGTGTTCATGGCGTGCCACGCCTCGACGACCTTGGGATTGCTGATGTTGTCCCAAAGATTGACATAATTGCTTACGTAGTTCTCGACTGGCTTGAGCGCCTTGGCGCCGTAGTCGATCATCTCGCCGGGGATATTGCCGAAGGTATCGACGATCCGGTCGGCATTAAAGGCCTTCTCGCTGGTCCAGCGGATGAACCCACCGGCCTTTTTGTCGGAGAAGTCGAGCGGCGCCGTCAGCAGCATAAGGTTCTTCAGGCCTTCGTCGGGCCGCAGGCTGGCGTACAGCGTGCTGATCAGCGCGCCCAGGCACCAGCCGAGCATGCTGAACTCATCGGAGCCCGAGGTAGCCTTGACCTTGCGCACCACGCGCGGCAGGTACTCAAGCGCGTAGTCGTCGAACTTCAGGTTGCGGTCCTCGGGGCCGGGGATGCCCCAGTCGAGCAGGTAGACGTCGTAGCCCTTCTTGAGCATATACTCGACGAAGCTGTGGCCGGGGCGCAAGTCGAGCACGTGCGGCCGGTTCATGATCGCGAACACCAGCAGCAGCGGGATGCGGTGGCGCTTCTCGGCCGGCAGCACTGGAGCATAGCGGTACAGCTTGGCTTTATTCAGCGTCCAGATCAGCTCTTTGGGCGTCTGGCCAATGCGTGCGTCGGTGGTCAGCAGCCGGCCGAAGGTACGGGCATTTTCGGCAATCTGCTCAAGCTCGGTGTAGAGCTCGGTCAGCGTCGGCATTGGGTTTTCAGTTACAGTCATTCCGCAATCTCCCGAATCATACGGGCCGCTACCAGCGTGTGGCGTGCGCGGGGTAGCTAGGCTGGTAGCGGCAACACGAATAGCCGGCTTGGTGGTTAGGCTGGCTCTTTTGGCTCTTTGGGCTTGGCTGCGGCGGCCTGCTTGCGCGTAGCGCGCACTGCCTCGTCGAGCTTGCCCTCGAGGTCATCGAGCCGCAGCTCAATGTTCGTCAGCCGCTCGGCCAGGCTGGTGACGTCGCCGCGCGTCGGCATGTTCAGGTTGGTCAGCACCTGCGTCATAGTCGACTCAAGCGCTTTGCGGAAAGGCGTCGAGGTAGCCAGCCAGGTATCGAGCATCGTGCCGGTGGCCTGCGAGTAGGCGTCGGTGTTCACCATCTGGATCATCAATTTCGACCAGGTGTCGATGCTGGCGTCGCGCATGCTCTTGATCATGCCGGTGGGGTCGAGCAGGTTCGTATGCTCATTATTCTGGCTCATGAGGAGCTCCTTTTGTAATGTGGTGGCTACAGTATAGGCGCCGAAAGTTACACTCGGGTTTCACAAAAACATTCTAGAACATGTACAGCTCCTGTGCAGCGCTCGCATCACTTATTTTACACGAGTTACGCAGTGTCCTCCCACGTGGGAGGCTTGGAGGCACAAGCCCTCCAAAATCACTCTTTTTGGCTGGTCGCGGCCGCCGGTGGCCGCGACCAGCAAAGGAAGTTTTCGGGGGCGGCGCGCACCCCGAGACCCCACCGCGTAACTCGTGTTATTTTAAGGGTGCGCGAGGGGCATAGCCCCCGCACTTCCTTTCTGGCGGGTGGCTGCCACGATGCTGTGGCAGCCACCCGCCAGAACAGACAGCTTTAATAAATACTACGCGGGCGACGTGGTAGTGCGGCCACCACGTCGCCCGCATGAAGGTGCGGCGCGGAGCATCACATATACGCGCCGCCGTTGATATTGATCGTCTGGCCGGTGATATAGTCGCCGCCTTCCACCAGGAAGGTCACGGCCTTGGCCATATCGGCGGGCGTGCCGAAGCGCCCGAGCGGGATGCGCGCCTTGATCTGATCCTGAATATTCGTCGGCACCTTCGCCAGCATATCGGTGAGCGTAAAGCCGGGGCAGATCGCGTTCACGGTGATATTGAAGCGCGCCAGCTCGAGCGCGGCGGTTTTGGTGAAGGCGATGATCCCGCCTTTGCTGGCGCCGTAGTTGGCCTGGCCGAACGCGCCGGTCTGGCCGTTCATCGAGCTGATATTGATGATTCGGCCGTAGTTTTGCTCGATCATCACCGGGGTCGCCGCCGAAGTGCAGAAGAACACCGCGTTCAGGTTGGTCTGCACCACTTCGAGCCAGTCGTCGTCGGTCATCTTGCGCAGCGATTTATCGCGGGTAATGCCGGCGTTGTTCACCAGAACGTCGAGCCGGCCGAACTGCTCGACCACGCGCTTGACCATATCGCGCGCCTCTTTCGGGTCGGCGACATTGGCCTTCGCGAGCATACACGTCGCGCCCAGTTTGGCGATCTCGTCCGCAAGCTCTTGCGCGCGGGCATCGCTGCTCTGGTAGTTCAGCGCTACTTTGGCGCCCTCTTGCGCTAGCTCCAGCGCAATCTCCCGCCCGATCCCGCGCGACGCGCCCGTAACCAGCGCGGTCTTGCCGTCCAGTCGACCCATGGTGTTCCTCCTCTTGTAAAGTAATATTACAAGCGCTCGAAGATCGCCGCGATGCCCTGGCCACCGCCAATGCACATCGTTACCAGCGCGTAGCGGCCGCCGCTGCGCTGAAGCTCGTAGAGCGCTTTTACCGTCAGGATCGCCCCCGTCGCGCCGATCGGGTGGCCGAGCGAGATGCCGCTGCCGTTCGGGTTGACTTTATCGGCGGGCAGGTCGAGGTCGCGCACCACTGCCAGCGCCTGCGCGGCGAAGGCCTCGTTGACCTCGAACACGTCGATGTCGTTCAGGCTCAGGCCGGTTTTCGCCAGCAGGCTGCGCACCGCCGGCACCGGCCCGATGCCCATGTACTTCGGCTCGACGCCGGCGTGGCTGTAGGCCACCAGCCGCCCAAGCGGCTTGTAGCCGCGCGCCTCGGCGGTCTTGCGCTCCATCAGCACCACGGCCGCCGCCGCGTCGTTGATGCTCGAGGCGTTGCCGGCCGTCACCGTGCCGCTCTTGTCGAACACCGGCCGCAGCTTGGCCATTTTGTCGAGGCTGGCGTCGCGGCGCACATTCTCGTCGGTGTCGAACAGTGCCGTGCCGCCCTTGACCTTCACCTCGACCGGCAGGATCTGCTCTTTGAAGCGGCCGGCATCGATCGCCGCCGCTGCGCGCTTGTGGCTTTCCACCGCGAGCGCGTCCTGGTCTTCGCGGCTGATCTCCCAGCGCTTGGCCACGTTCTCGGCCGTCACGCCCATATGGCAGTCGTCGAAGGGGTCGCTCAGCGCGCCGACCATCACGTCCACCATTTTGGCGTCGTTCATGCGCGCGCCCCAGCGCAGGCTTGGCACGATGTACGGGCTGCGGCTCATGTTTTCGGCGCCGCCGGCTACCGCCGCGTCGGTATCGCCCAGCAGAATGCTCTGCGCGGCCGAGACCACCGCTTGGAGCCCGCTGCCGCACAGCCGGTTCAGCGTCAGCGCGGGCGCCTCGACGGGCAGGCCGCCCTTGACGCCGGCCACGCGCGCCAGGTAGTGGTCGTGCACATCGGTGTGGATGACATTGCCGAATACCACGTGGCCGATCTCTTTTGGCTCAACGCCGGCGCGGCCGACTGCCTCGCGCACCACAAGCGCGGCCAGGTCGCTCGGCGCGATATCTTTGAGGCCGCCGCCAAATGTGCCGATCGCGGTGCGTACGCCGCTCAATACCACGACTTCACGAGGATCGCTCATAGATAGGCTCCTTTAGGATTGTGGGTTGTGCGTGGTGGTACGATGGGAGGGTTGAAGACGCAAGCTCATTATCCGCGCCGGTAGGCCGGATGCATGTTGCCAATTCCTAACCCGCAGTGGAAGTATCGCAAGCAAGCCGGCGACGGGCCGGTTTGGATGTGGCGGCAGCGCGCAGCAAGTGGCTGGCGGCGAGCAGCCGGCCGCCACTCGCCGCCGGCTGCTCGCATTGCCGAGCGCTATGCCTCAAGCGTGCTGGTGTCGCCTTCGGGCAGGCCCAGCGCGCGCGCCTTCAGCACGCGCCGCATGATCTTGCCCGAGCGCGTCTTCGGCAGGCCCGGCACGAAGTTGATCGTCTCCGGCCGCGCGATCGGCCCCATCTCCTTGCCCACGTGCTGGCGCAGCTCGTCGGCCAGCGCGTCGCTCGGCTCGAAGCCCTGCCGCAGGATCACATAGGTGTGGATGGCCTGGCCCTTCAGCTCGTGCGGCAGGCCGATCGCCGCTGCCTCGGCCACGGCCGGGTGCGACACCAGCGCCGATTCGACCTCGGCGGTGCCCAGGCGGTAGCCCGAGACCTTGATCACGTCGTCGATGCGGCCGATCACCCAGAAGTAGCCGTCTTCGTCCTTGCGCGCCGCGTCGCCGGCGGTGTAGAAGCCCGGCAGGCGCGTCCAGTACTGCTGCACATAGCGCTGCGGGTCGCCGTAGATTGTGCGCAGCATCGAGGGCCAGGGCTTCTTGATCACCAGCAGACCGTCGTCAGCGCCGCTGGCCGGCTCGCCCTCTTCGGTCAGCACGTCGCACTCGATCCCGAGGAACGGCTTGGTGCCCGACCCGGGCTTGAGCGGCGTGGTCGGGTTCGGCGTGATCATGAACGCGCCGGTCTCGGTCTGCCACCAGGTATCCATGATCGGGCAGCGGTCTTTGCCGATCACGTGGTGGTACCAGCGCCAGGCCTCGGGGTTAATTGGCTCGCCCACCGAGCCGAGCAGCCGCAGCTTCGACATATCGTACTTGTTCGGCCAGTCTTCGCCGAAGCGCATGAGGCCGCGAATCGCCGTCGGCGCGGTGTACAGGATGGTCACGCCGTACTTCTCGGCCACGCTCCACCAGCGGCCGGGGTTGGGGTAGCTTGGCGCGCCCTCGTAGATCACCTCGGTGGCGCCCAGGATCAGCGGGCCGTAGACGATATACGAGTGCCCGGTGATCCAGCCTGGGTCGGCGGCGCACCAGTACACGTCGTCGGGCTTGATGTCGAACACGAAGTTCAGCGTGGTGGCCACCTGCACCTGGTAGCCGCCGCAGGTATGCACGAGGCCCTTGGGCGCGCCGGTGGTGCCCGAGGTGTACAGCATGAACATGGGATCCTCGGCGTCCATCGGCTCGGTCGGGCACGGGTCGTTCATGCCGGGCAAGGCCGCCAGCTCGTGCCACCACACGTCGCGGCCCTCTTTCATGAAGATCTCGTGGCCGGTGCGCTTGAGCACGATCACCTTCTGCACGATCTCGTGAGCGCGGTCCACCGCCTCGTCGGTGATCTTCTTCAGCTCGACGATCTTGTTGTTCATCCAGCCGCCGTCGCCGGTGATCAGCACCTTCGACTGCGCGTCTTCGATGCGCGAGTGCAGCGCCTCGGTGCTGAAGCCGCCGTACACCACCGAGTGGATGGCGCCGATCTTGACGATGCCGAGCATCGCGATCACCAGCTCGGGCACGCGCGAGAGGTACACCGTCACGCGGTCGCCCTTCTGCACGCCCTGCGATTTCAGGATGTTGGCGAAGCGGTTCACCTCGGCGGCCAGCTGGGCGTAGGTATAGGTTCGCGTCTCGCCCTGCTCCGACTCCCAGATGATTGCGAGCTTGTCTTTGTTCGGGCCGCTGGCGTGCCGGTCGATCGCATTATGCACGACGTTGGTTTTTGCGCCGGTGAACCATTTGAAGAACGGCGCGTTTGAGTCGTCCAGCACCTGATCCCACGGCTGGTACCATTCGAGCAGGCGTGTGGCCATTTCGCCCCAGAACTGCTGCGGGTTCGCGATCGTCCACGCGTACAGCTCGTCGGCGTTGGCAAAGCCTTTTTCGCGCGCATACGCGGTGATGTTGGCGTTCTGCACCACGTCGTCGCTGGGGTAGTAGAACTTGGGGTGTTCGCTCTCGTGTGCGCCAGTCGTAGTATGCTGCTGGTTCGCAGTCATTGCTCGGGCTCCTTCCTGTGTACCCTACCAATCCGCGTCGTTGTGATTGGATCAACCAGTGTTCGGTTGTGGCCGGCTGCGTGCACTCGCAGCCGGCCACAGGCAGCCTGCGGCTGCACGCTAGCGGCTGACTTCGCTGCGCAGCGCTTCGAAGGCGTGGCGCGCCTCTTCCACCGAGCTCTCGTCCTCGATCGTCGAGGTATCGCCGGGCGGCACGCCCATCGTCACGGCCTTCAGCACACGCCGCATGATCTTGCCCGAGCGCGTCTTCGGCAGCATATTCACAAACTCGATGTCGCCGATCACCGCCACCGGGCCAAGCTCGCCGCGCACGGTCTCGATCAGATCTTTACGCAGCTGTTCGGAGGGCTGCTGGCCCTGCTTGAGCACAATAAAGGCCGAGACCACCTCGCCGCGCAGCTCGTCGGGCCGGCCGGTCACGCCGGCCTCGGCCACGGCCGGGTGCTTCAGGAACGCCGTCTCGACCTCGATCGTGCCCAGGCGGTGCGCGGCGATCTTGATGATCTCGTCGGCGCGCCCGGCGAACCAGACATAGCCGTCTTCGTCGATGTGCGCCGAGTCGCCGGTCGAGTACACGCCCGAGATGCGCTCCCAGTAGTCGCGGCCGTAGCGCTCGGGCTCGCCCCACAGCTCGGCGATCAGGCCGGGGAACGGCCGCTTGATCGCCATGATGCCTTTCTCGCCGGCCGGCACCGGCTGGCCGTCGGCGGTAAGGATGGCCGCCTCGATGCCCGGCAGCGGCACGCCCGACGAGCCGGGCTTGATCGGCAGTATGCCCAGGCCGTAGGGGTTGCCGAAGATCGGCCCGCCGGTCTCGGTCTGCCACATGTGGTCGATCACCGGGATGCGGTCGTTCAGCACGACCTTCTGCAGCCACTCCCAGGCCGGCGCGTTCAGCACCTCGCCGGCGCAGAACACGCGGTCGAGCGACGAGAGGTCGCTGCCCTGGGCGAACTTTTCGCCGTAGCGCATCAGCAGGCGCACGGCGGTTGGCGAGGTAAACAGGCCGGTGACGCCGAACTCTTCGATCAGCTCCCAGATCAGCGCGGGTGTGGGGTAATCGATCGAGCCCTCGAAGGCGATCGTGGTGGCGCCGCGCAGCAGTGGCGCGTAGACAATGTACGAGTGGCCGACGATCCAGCCGATATCCGAGGTGGCCCACCACACGTCGGTCTCTTTCAGGCCGAACACCCAGCTGCCCATGCTATGGATGTGCACCTGGTAGCCGCCGTGCTTATGGATCGCCAGCTTGGGCTTGGCGGTGGTGCCCGATGTGGCCAGAATAAACGCCGGGGTGTTCGACTCAACCGGCTCGTAGGCGCTGCTCTGGCCCTCGCCGCGCGCCAGGAAATCGTCCCAGCTGATGTCGCGCTCGCGCACGGGCGCGTCGACGCCGCCGCGCTGCAGCACCACCACGTGCTCGACCGCGTCGCAGTCCATGTCGATCGCCGCGTCGACCAGGCCCTTCAGCGGTACGTCTTTGCCCTTGCGGTAGGTCTTGTCGGTGGTGAACACCAGCCGCGACCCGCTGGCCTTCACCCGGTCGGCCAGCGCGCCCGAGCCGAAGCCCGCGAACACCACCGAGTGAATCGCGCCAATGCGCACCGTCGCGAGCATCAGCATGATCGACTCGGGGCACACCGGCATGTAGATCGTCAGGCGGTCGCCCTTCTGAATGCCCATGCCCCGCAGCGCGGCGGCGATGCGCTCGACCTGGTGCAGCATCATGGCATAGGTAAACACCCGGCGCTCGCCGCGCTCGGTGGCGTAGATCAGGGCGGCGTGGCCGCCCCAGCCGCGCTGAACGTGGTGGTCGAGCGCGCTGTAGGCCAGGTTCGTCTGCCCGCCGATGAACCAGCGAAACGTGGGGTAGTCCCATTCGAACACAGTATCCCACTGGCGTAGCCAGGGTAGCTGTGCGGCCGCACGGCCCCAGAATTCCTCAGGATGCTCGGTGGCCTCCTGCCGCCAGCGACGCACGATCGGATTGATCGGTTGCATCATCGCACCTCTTTCTCACATCATCCTTGGAGCACGCGCAAGGATATCGGCTACTCTGCGACGATTACGTGATAGTATGGAGCTGTTGTGCTGGAATATTAGGGTGACTATACGCCACTTGTATCAAGCGCGATCAAGGTTTTGGTGAATTTTGTGTAAATGTGATTTCGCGCACAATACACGTATGGGCAGCAGTACGTATAGGCGCGGCAGGTGCATATATTATATGTAAAGAATCAGTAATGGCAACTGCCGAGGGGGCGTATGTCCGATGTTGAGATCCGGCCGCTCGTGGCGGCCGACCGCGCGTGGGTTGCGCAATTTATCGTAGAGCAGTGGGGCGATGCCATGGTGGTGGCGCACGGGCGGGTGTACTACCCGGCCGAGCTGCCGGGCTTTGCGGCGTTCGCCGATGGCCGCTGCGTTGGCCTGCTGAGCTACGAGCTTGCCGGCGACGCCTGCGAGATCGTGACGCTCGACAGCCTGCTTGAGGGCCGGGGCATTGGCTCGCGGCTGATCGCCGCAGTGCTAGCGGCGGCGCGCGCGGCTGGCTGCGCGCGGCTGTGGCTGATTACCACCAACGATAATATGCGCGCGCTGCACTTCTACCAGAAACGCGGCTTCGCGCTGGTGGCGGTGCACCGTGGCGCCGTCGATCGGGCGCGCGCGCTCAAGCCGGCCATTCCGACGCTCGGCTTCGGTGGCATCCCGCTGCACGATGAGATCGAGCTGGAGCGCTGGCTGTAGTGTGCCGAGCACACGCGCGGCGAATAGCTGCTAAAAAGAAGAATACCTGGAGGGCTTGCGGCCCTCCAGGTATTCCCGCGCGGTGGCGACCGTGTACAGTCTGTAAAGTAGGGGCTACGTACCCAACACAAGCCCGCCGTCGACGCTCAGCACGGTGCCGTTGATAAAGCTGGCTGCCTCCGACCCCAGGAACAGGTACGCGTTGGCGATGTCGCGCGGCTCGCCCATGCGGCCAACCGGCGTGCGCTCGACCATCGCGGCCAGCACTCTGTCGGGCATGCCGCGGGTCATGTCGGTGGCAATGAAGCCCGGCGCCACCGCATTCACCGTAATGCCGCGCTTGCCCAGCTCGCGCGCCCAGACTTTGGTCATGCCGATCACCGCAGACTTGGTGGCCACATAGTTCGTCTGCCCGAAGTTGCCGTACAGCGCCACCACCGACGCAGCGTTGATGATCCGGCCGTAGCCCTGGCGCACCATCACCGGGGCGATCGACTGGGTGCAGATGAACACGCCCTTCAGGTTCACGTTCAGCACCGCGTCGAACTCGGCCTCGCTCATCTTGCCAACCACCTCGCCGTCTTTGATCTTGATCAGCTGGGAGTCGCGGGTGATTCCGGCGTTGTTCACCAGAATGTCGATCCGGCCAAATCGGTCGAGCGTCGTGGCCACCGCCGCCTCTACCTCGCTGGTCGAAGTGACATTCACATGTTGGAATACTGCCTGGCCGCCGCCGGCATTGATCTCGTCTGCCAGCGCCAGCCCGGCCTGGTCGACCATGTCCCAGATCGCTACTGCTGCGCCGGCCTCGGCAAATGCCAGCGCGGTGGAGCGGCCAATGCCATTTGCGCCGCCGGTGATCACCGCCACCCGTTGTCGTAGCTCAATGCTCATGGCAGTATACTCGCTTCTCATAATTCGCCTCTACATAATGCAAACTATAGCAACCGAATGTTACATCAGAGTTACATGAAGCGCTCTTTTTATAATGCGGCGCGTCACGGCGCGCTATTCGGTTTCTTAAGAGCTTTTCTGTTTGGCGGGTATCGGCCACATTCGTGGCCGATACCCGCCAAAAAGCGAAATGTCGGGGGCGGCGTTGCCGCCCCCGAACCCCCACCACAAGAGAAATGTCAGGGCGATATCGCCGCCCCTAACCCCACAACCCCACAAGAGAAAGTCCGGGCGGCAACGCCGCCCCCATGCGCATTAAGCTTACGCCACACAGCTATCGGTACTCATCAAAAACCGCTGGAAGGTACACGGATGTTTCCTGCGTCGGTTCTTGCGGCAGCCTGCTTGAATACAGCGTGCCAGCGTCGTCAGCGCGTCCCGCAGCCGTGCGGGCTGCCCCATCGCCGTTGCCAGCGCGATCCAATGCGTACGAATTGTCTGTGCCGCTTTGCCCCAACTCCGTGCGGGCGCATCCCACCCGCTCACGAGCAGCAGCCAATGCTGCACAATTTGATTGAGCAAGCGTCCATACAATTCACACAGCACCCGCCACGGCTGCACGTCCCGTACCAGATCAATCTGCCCGTGGCTTTTCCACAGCTTAAACAGCAGTTCGATCTGCCAGCGCGCCCGCGCCAGCACCAGCGCCTCCGTCACGGTCAGTCCGTCCGGCGGATGGTGGTCACAAACACGCTCCACGCCGCCAAGGCCAAGCGCAGCGCTGACCATCTGGCCCTGCGCTTTGGCTTCCTCCCGCAAGCGGCGGCGGCGCTGGTCGACCACCTCCTGCGGTGCCCGCACTGCCAGCAAGCGCGCCCGCACCTGCGCCTCCCGCCCCAGCCGCACCGGCAGATCGAGCGTTGCCTGGCATGGCGGCCAGCAGGTCGTGCAGGCGCCACCAGCGTCCATCGTCCGTTTGCAGGCTGGCCGTGCCTGATGCGCGAGAACCAGGACACGCCCCGCGCGTCCAACTCCGCCAGCAGGGCGAGGTCAAAATAGCCCAAATCCACCAGCCGGACCGCGCCCTGCGGCAGATCGTGATGCAGGGTGGCGTGAGCATCCGACTCGCGGCCATCGTGCAGGGTCGGCCGCGCAAGCGCCCGTGCGCAGGTCGAGGGCGACCTGGAGCTTAAGCGCCGCGTTGCCGGCGTCGGGCGTGCCATTACCGCAGCCGGTCCAGACCGCAGCGAGCGCCTCGGGCAAGGCGATCGTGGTACTATCTTGCACCACCACCTCGGCGAAGCGGTCGAGGATGGGCAAGCTGAGTGGGTCAGCACACAGCACCTCGCCAATCGCAGCCCCGAGCACGTGTTCCAGACAGGTGGCGGCGGTTCGGTCAAACCGCTGATGCAAGGCTTCGGGCGAGATGGTTACGCCCAAGGCGGCACTCGTCTGCGTCAGGGCGCTCAAGCTCGCCTGCGGGTCGGCACCGAGGCCAAACACGAGCGTTTGCACGAACACACCGCCGGTCAGTTTGGCGTCCGAGCGCTGAACAAAGCCGGTCTGGCGGCCGGCACGGTCGGCTTCCTCGGTCAACACCGCCGCAAGCGTGGCGGCCAGCTGTGGTATAGTCGTCATCAGGGCGGCTCCTGTCGGTGTTTGGTTGTGGTTTGGCGACAACAACCATACCACAAGAGCTGTCCTTGTCTACTACGCTTAATGCGTATGGGGGCGGCAACGCCGCCCCCGGATCCCCGCCCCGTAAGTCGTGCTCATCGCCACTGGTTAGCGCCAGGGGTTAGGGCCTGCAGTCGGGACCTTGGTAGCCGTGCTGGTGGGCGCGCTCGTCGGGGCTTTGGTGGGCGTGCTGGTGGCCGCGCTCGTTGGTGCGCTTGTTGGCGTGTTGGTCGGCACGTCGGTTGGCACGTCGGTGGGCACGTCGGTGGGCACGTCGGTTGGCACGTCGGTGGGCACGTCGGTGGGCACGTCGGTGGGCACATCAGTCGGCACGTTGGTTGGCGTATTGGTAGGCTTGGGCGTGTGCGTCGGCCTGGGAGTGCGGGTTGGCGTGCTGGTGGGCTCGATGGTTGGTGTGCTGGTGGTTGTGCTGGTAGGCGGCACGCGCGTGGGAACCGCAGTGCTGGTGGGCGGCACGCGCGTAGGAACCGCGGTGCTGGTGGGCGGTGCGCTGGTGTTCGTCGCGCTGGGCTGCGCCGTGGCAGTGCTCGTGGCAGGCTGGCGCGTCGCGCGCTGCTCGGGCGTTTTGGCCGTTGCCGAAGGCTCGGCCGTGGCTGAGGCGGAAGGCTCGGCCGTGCTGCCGGTGAGCGTTGGCGACGGCGACGCGCCGCTCAGCGTGGCGGTGGCGCTGGCCGAGGGGCTGGCGGTTGGCGTGGTTGTGCCGGGGGTCGCCGACGGCGTAGGCGTAGGCGATGGCGTACTATCATAGAATGGATCTGGCGTGGCGGTGACTTCCTGGATCGTCGAGCCATCGTCGTTTGTCAGACCAACAAAGTCTGAGAGCGAATCGAGCAGCGAGGGAGTCGCTGTGACCCGCGCGGCGGAGAGATCGACCGCACCCATTCCGCCCGAGCGGTACGGTACGACGGTGATGTGCTGGGCGAGCAGTGGGTGAACCGTCGGCGTGCTCTGCGGGGTGGCGGCCGTGGCGCCGATCGAGCACCCGCTCAGCAGCATGCCGCCGCCAAGGCCAACCAGCAGTGAGACGAACAGACGGGACAGGGTCTTTGTTCGCACGGTGCGATATCTTTCTACGCAGGCGGGCATGTTTGGATGTCTAGTTAGATACCGTGCGCGCAATGGCGAAGATACCTACGCGCTGGTTTAGTATCGATTGCAAGCTTGCGCATTTGCGGCTATCATAGGCGCAATCGCTGTCACGAAGGAAGGTAGTATGACGACGCGCATCGACGTGTGGTCGGATTTCGTCTGACCGTACTGTTTTCTCGTAGCCTCCAGTTTGGATCGGCTCAAGCAACATCACAATGTACAGATCAACTGGCGCGCGTTTGAGCTGCGGCCGAAGGGCTCGCCGCCGATGCCGCCAGCGCTGCGCGCGCGGATCGAGGCCGGCCGCCCGCGCTTCGAGGCGATGGCGCTGCAGCAGTATGGCCTGGCGATCAACTCAGGCCCATTTGGCATCGACAGCCGCGCCGCGCTGATTGGCGAGGCCTACGCCGCAGCGCGCGGCATGGGCGATGCTTTCCACGACGCGGTGGCGGCGGCCTACTGGCAGCAGGCTCAGGCGATCGACGACCCGCAGGTGCTGGCCGATCTGGCGGCCTCGGTGGGCCTGGATCGCGACGAGTTTCTGGCGGCGCTCGGCCAGCCCGAGTACGAGCGTGCGGTGGACGAAGATATCGCCTGGGCGCAAGCGCACGGCCTCAGCGGCGTGCCCGCGGTGGTGTTCGCCGAGCGCTACCTGGTGATGGGCGCGCAGCCCTACGAGGTGTTCGAGCAGGTGCTGCAGCGCTGCGAGGGCGAGGCCGGCGCCGCGCCGTAGCCGGCGGAGGTGAGTATGGCGGCCGAGCGTGCGCGCGCGGTGGTGTTCGACGCCTATGGGACGCTGTTCGACGTGGCGGCGGTGCGCGCGGCCTGTGCCGGCATCGCCGCCGAGCCTGCTGCGTTTGTGGCGCTGTGGCGCGCCAAGCAGCTTGAGTACGCATTTCTGCGCTCGCTGATGGGCCGCTACGCCGATTTCGCGCAGGTGACGCGCGACGCGCTGCGCTATGCCGCGGCCGCCACCAGCACCTCGCTCGCGCCCGCGGCCGAGGCGGCGCTGCTCGACGCCTGGTTTGCGGTGGCGCCATTCCCCGACGCCGAGCCGGCGCTGCGCGCGCTCAAAGCGCGCGGCCTCACGCTGGCGATTCTGTCGAACGGCACGCCGGCCATGCTCGAGCGGCTGGTGCGCGCGACCGGCCTGCAGACTGTGTTCGACCAGCTGCTGAGCGTCGATGCCGTGCGGCGCTACAAGCCCGACCCGGCGGTGTACGCGCTGGTCGATCAGCTTGGCGTGGCGCGCGCCGAGGTGCTGTTCGTCTCGTCGAACGGCTGGGACGCGGCCGGCGCGCGCGCGTTTGGCTTGCGGGTATGCTGGGTCAATCGTGCCGGCGCCCCGCCCGACGAGCTAGGCCACCCGCCCGACTACACCGTCGCTAGCCTGAGCGACCTGCCCGCACTGCTATAGAGCAGAGCGGTAGGCTGATTGATCCTGTTCGGTGATCCCCAAGCGCATCAGGGCGGCTGCCTGGGCAGCGGCCATCCTGTGGTATCCTGTGCTCTCCCGGCCCCCACGTTTGCCTGGCCGGCCACACAGCAGGTGCTACCGTGCCTTTCAACCTCAAGCTCACCCCCAGCTTTCGCGGCGCGCTGTTCTACCTGGCCTACTGGGGCGCCGTCGGCGTATACATGCCCTTTATCAATGTCGAGTTCGCGCGGCAAGGCCTGAGCGGCAGCCAGATCGGCCTGCTGAACGCGCTGCTGCCGCTGATGACGCTGCTGCTGGCGCCGGGCCTGGCGGCGCTCGGCGACCGCCGCGGCATTCGCGTGCGGATCCTGACGCTGTCGCTGGCCGGGCTGGCGCTGGCGCTGCTGCTGCTGAGCTTCCCTAGCGGCTTTGCGGCGCTGGCGCCGATCATGCTGCTGCTGGCTCTGGCGCGCTGCCCGGTGGGGCCGATCGGCGACAGCCTGATTGCGCGCATGGCGGTGCGCCACCGGCTCGACTTTGGCGGCATGCGGCTGTGGGGCTCGCTGGGGTTCGCGCTTGTCGCTACGGCGTTTGGCGCGATCTGGCAGCGCGCCGGCTACACCTGGATGTTCCCGACGGCGGCGCTGCTGTTTGTGCCGTCGGTGCTGGCGGCCACGCGGCTCGAGGAAGGCCCGGTGATCGAGCGCGGCGCACGCCGGCCGCTGCGCGACGTGACGCGCGACCGCGGGCTGATGGTGATCCTGGCGGCTACGTTTCTGGTAGGCGGCTCGCTGGGCATGGACGGCGGCTTCCAGGGGATCTATGTCGAGTACCTTGGCGGCGGCGGGTTTCTGGTGGGTGCGCTGTTTGGCGTCTCGGCGTTCAGCGAGCTGCCGGCCATGCGCTTTGCCACGGCGCTGGCGCGGCGGCTTGGGCCGGCCGCCACGCTGCTGCTGGCCTACGCGCTGCTCGAGGTGAACTACATTGGCTTCGCGCTGGCGCGCGCGCCGCTGCTGCTCGTGCCGCTGACGATCATCAAGGGCGTGGGCTTCGGCGTGTACTTCATCAACACTGTGCGGCTGATCGACGAGCGCACGCCGCCCGAGTGGGCTTCGACGGTCCAGGCACTTATGAACGCGGGTGCGGCCGGGCTGGCGCCGCTGCTGGCCAGCCTGCTCGGCGGCGTGCTGATCGACCTGTTCGGGCCGCCGGCGATCTACGTGGCCTGCCTGGTGCTGATCAGCCTGGCGATGCTGACGCTCGGCGTCGCGGCGGCGCGCGGCGTATTTCGCGCCTAGCCGGCCAGCCGCGCGGCTGCCGATACCGTGGCGAAGTGAATATCGACGGTGTCGGCGATGTCGCGGGCGTAGCCGCCGGCCATGCTGATCGCCACCGGCAGCCCGGCGCCGCGGCAGTACTCAAACACCATGCGGTCGCGCTCGGCCAGGCCGCGCTTGCTGAGCTTCAGCCGGCCAAGCTTGTCGTCCTCGAACGGGTCGGCGCCGGCGAGGTAGATCGCCAGGTCGGCGCGCGATGACTCGATCGCCTGGCACAGCCCGCGGTCGAGCGCGTCGAGGTAGGCTTCGTCGGCGGCGCCGTCGGGCAGGGCGATGTCGAGGTCGCTCTGCTCTTTGTGGAACGGGAAGTTGTTGGCGCCGTGGATCGAGAAGGTGTAGATCGTGTCGTCGCCGGCGAGGATGGCGGCGCTGCCGTTGCCCTGGTGTACGTCGCAGTCGATGATCACCACGCGGCGGGCGCGGCCCTCGGCCTGCATGGCCCGCGCGGCCACCGCGCTGTCGTTGAAGACGCAGTAGCCCTCGCCGTGGCCGGCGTAGGCGTGGTGCGTGCCGCCGGCCTGGTTGGCCGCGAAGCCGTCGCGCAGCGCCGCCCGGCAGGCGCCGATCGTCGCCCCCGACGATCGGCGCGAGCGCTCGACCATTCCAGGCGACCAGGGGAAGCCGATCCGCCGCACCTCCTGCGGCGTCAGCTCGCCGCGCTGCACCCGGCGAATATACGCACCGTCGTGCGCTCGGCCCAGCTGCTCGTCGCTGGCCGGCTCGGGCAGGCGCAGATCGCTCGGTGCCACAATGCCGGCCGCGGCCACGCGCTGGCGCAGCAGCGCATACTTCTGCATTGGGAAGCGATGCCCCTCGGGCAGCGGCAGCACAAAGGTGTCGGAGTAGAAGATCTGCATGGCGGTGCGGATCAGCGGGCCGGCGGCTTGGCGATGCGCACAAATGCGTCGGTGGCGTCGCTGTAGATCCGGCGCTCGGTGATGGTGAAATCGGCGCCGTAGGCCCGCGCCGCGCCGGCGACGATCCGCTCGAGCTGCGGCCGGGGCAGAAAGGTGATCGCGCCGATCTTGTGGGCCTGCTGGTAGTTACCCTGCGAGCGATCGACCTCGGTAATCATGTTGAACACCACGTAGCGGTTGGCCAGGCCCAGCATCTTCTCGACACATGCCGCCACGTAGGCCGGGTAGGCGATCACCCGCGACACCATCACGCCCATGCTCACCACCAGGTCGTAGCGCTCGCCCGGCGCGAACCGCTGGGTGACGAAATTGGCGCGCTCGAAGCGGTAGGGCGCTGGGTGCGTCGCCTGGCAATGGTCGAGAAAGCCCTGCACCAAGTCGACTCCAAGGTAGCTGCCGGGCGTGATCTGGCGCGCCTCCAGGAAGGCCAGCAGGTCGCCCATGCCGCAGCCGATGTCGAGCACCGACAGGCCCGGCTCGAGCGCGAGGCCGTCGAGCAGCTGGTGGTAGAAGGCACGGTCTTTGTCTTCGGCGCGCTCGGCCAGCGCCTGCGGCGCGAGGCCGTGGGTCGCGAGCAGCTGGTTGTAGTAGTGTGTGACGCGAGCGCCGCTATAGGCCCAGGCTGGCGCCAGCAGGGCGTTGCGCACGGCGCCGAGCCCGCGTATCAGCGGCGAGCGGCGGGCGGATGTGGGGCTGAGTGCTGCCATAGCTTGCCTAACAAAACTGCGAACCAGGCCGCCAGAGCGAGCGGCCGCACGGGCAACAAACGTGCCGGCTGCGAAACGGCAGCGGAGCCGGCGGGGCATATTTATACTACGCGGCGTGCGCGCCACCGGATTGCCGGCATTGTCGCGGCGCGCCTGCCGGGCCGCGTGGCGCTAGGCGCCGCCGGCGAGAAACGCCTGGTACAGCCGGGTGGTGTGCTCGTAGGGCCGCTCGTAGAACTGCTCGGGCGTCATGCCGAGGGCGACCGAGCGGCGCGCCGGCTGGATGCTCGGCCCCGTCGCGGCGAACTGGCGGATCACATCGGCGTGCGGCTTGAGCGTGCCGTCGGGCCGCACCAGGCCGAAAAAGCGTTCGTGCTGGGCCTCGTCGCACGGTGGCCGATCCCACAGCTCGGGCGCGTAGTCGGCGTAGCACCACAGCATCGCGCCGGTGGCGCCCACTTCCACGAGGTTGGGCAGCACCTGGGCCAGGTACTCGGCCAGTGCCTCCTCGGCGGCCATAAACTGCTGGCGCGGCTTGCCGTAGGCCGCCCACTTCCACACCGACGACGGCCGGCCCGGCGCCTCGGTGCAGCCGCCAAACTCCTCCATCAGCGTCGGCTTGCCGCACAGCGCGCTGGTGAGCGCGCACAGAAACGGCACAAACTGTGGGTCGAGCGGCCCCGCCGACCAATCGGCGTACATCGGGTAGCCGTGGATGGCCGGGACGTCGACCTCGGCGAAGATGTCGTTGGCGCGCAGCCCGAGGTCTTCGGTCAAGTCGGGCACGTGCAGCCCGCAGGTGATCGGCGTGGCCTGGTCGATCGCGCGGATCGCCGCGACCATTCGGCGCGCCCAGGCGCGGCCGGCGGCGGGGCTAGGCGGCCGGGCGAACAGGTCGGGCTCGTTGCCGAGGTTCCACATGCCCACGGCCGGGTGGCCGTGGTAGCGCGCCACCACCGTGCGCAGCAGCAGCTCCTCGGCCGCGAGCGCCACGGCGTCGGTGTAGGGGTTGAGGTGGCCGCAGTTCACCACCTTGCCGCCGCTGACCACCTGGCGCACGCCGGGGAGCATCGGCTCGCCGGGCAGCAGCATCCAGCCCGGCGCCCACGACGGCCCGCTCATATGCCCGGTGAAGAATGTGATGTCGAGCTTTAGGCCCAGCCCGGCGGCGATATCGCACACCGTGCCGAGGTTGCCGAGCGCGTCGGGGTCGACGGAATCGGGGGTGGGCTGCCAATCTTCCCAGAGCAGAAAGATGCGCACCAGCGACATGCCGATGCTCTTGATCACCGTGAACTCCTCGCGCACCTCGGCGGCGTCGAAGCTGCGCCACCAGTACATGGCCTTGCGGCGCGGCCAGTAGTTGACGCCCAGGATAAAGGGTTGGTGTGACATGCGGCCCCCGGCTGTCTGTCCGATGCGTACCGCCAGAGTATACCGCTAATCGCGGATCTGTGCACCTTGCTGTTTGCTGCTCTAGCGGCCAAACAGGCAGGTATCATTCTTGCTTGCATGCTTGGCTCATAGAGATAGAGCTTGCGCAGTTGCGCTGTTCGGCTTCCGGAAGCCGTGCATAGTGCCTGCGACAGCGTGATCATTTTGTGTGCGGTTTTTCCGCGTGGCAAAATCGTACACTTCAAGACGTAAAGTACCGCTCTGCTCTGCCGAAGGCTGAGCATGCCAACTTCGAAAGAACAAGGAGGCGCTATCATGGCAAACGAACAGCTTTCACTTCTCCCGTTCTATGCGGGTTGGGGTGCCTATAATCAGCGCCTTGTCGCGGCAATTGCGCCGCTTACACAAGCGCAGCTGGCCTTGCGCACCACGCCGCAACACTGGTCGATTGGCATGTACGTGACGCATATTGTCGCAAATCGCGCCTGGTGGTTTCACGCGCGGATGGGCGAGGGGGGCGACGATCTGACGCCGCTCGAGCTGTGGGCTTTGGGGGTCTGCGAGGCGGATGTGGATCCGGGCCACACGGCGGCAGAGCTGGTTGCCGGGCTTGAGAAGACCTGGCAGATGATCGAGGATGTGCTTGCCCGCCGGACTCCCGCTGACCTTGAGCAGGTTTTCCCGCCGCTGGATCAGGCGGAGCGCGTGCGCCACGCCAAGCTGGTCGAGCCTGCGCTTCAGCCATACGCCCAGATGTGGCTGGATGCGTCGGCTCGCTCCGGGGAAGTGCGGCCTGCAGTTTCGTGCCAGCAGATCATCTGGGGTGTACTCGAACACGACATCTTTCACGGCAGCGAAATCTCCACGACGCTCGGCGTCCACGGCCTGCCAGTAGTCGAGATGGATTAATAATACGCTGTTCGCTTGATCACGTTATGACTTACGCAGTTGGCGAGCTCAGCCTTCGGCAGAGCGGTACCTCATTCCGTAGAGGTGTGCGTTTTTCCGCGCAGAGCGCGGAAAAACGCACACGATGATCAAAAAGTACCTTGCTGCCGCAGGCGCTATGCGCGGCTTCGGGAAGCCGAACGGCGCAACTGCGTAAGTCCTACACGTATAGTTTGTGTTGCACTCCGTGGCTTCGCCACGGAGTGCAACACAAATTGGCTAGGATGCCGCTAGTACGGTAAGGCGCGGCTGCTCAGTGCGCAGCACTGCGCCGAACGCCAGGGCAAAAATGAGGATGACGATCCATAGCACTGGCTCGTAACGGCCAAACACCATATAGAGTGCGCCAGATCCGACGGGTGCTAGCGCCTGTGCCCCCGCCAGGAAAAATGCGATCACGCCGTTGATGCGCCCATAATGCGTCTGCCCATAATGTTCGGCCAGAAGCGCCGGCCGCGCGAGCGTCCCGGCTCCACTCGCCGCCCCAAAGAGCGCTACGCCGCAGAGCACCCCGCTCGTTCCCGGCACCATCATCAAAATCAGCACTGCAACTCCCTGGAGCAGCACCAGCACTGCCGCTAGATACGGGTGCGGGATGCGCCGCTCTAAAGGCGCAAACGCCAGCCGCCCTGGAAACTTCATTGCCCCGATGATACTTGCTGCCAGGGCCGCAAAGCGTGCATCATAGCCGTGGTCGAGGAGATAGGGAATAAGATGGATGGTGATCGCGATCGCTGCCAGTGTCGTCAGCGTGAACCCCGTCGTCAGCCACCAGAAGGTGCGGTCACGAAGGGCGGCGCGTACAGAGACATCACGCCGACGCCGTGGCTGCAGCTCGACGTCAGCCAGGTAGGGTTCGCCGTCAACCGAGAGGCCTAGGTCGGCTGGCCGCCGCCGTAGAACAAGCAGGTGCAGCGGGATGGTTCCCACGCCAAGAATGATTGCGAGTACCAAAATCGCTGCCCGCCAACCGAACCGCTCACTCAGCTCGGTTGCCAGAGGAATAAAGATTGTGCTGGCGAACGCGGCCACGAATGTGACAATCGACAGCGCGCGGCTGCGCTGACGGACAAACCAGGTGTTCACCACCACAAACGCGGGCTCGTACAGCAGCATCGCCATCGTGATGCCAATGCCGATCCAGATCAGATAGAACGCGGGGAGCTGGCTGGTTTGCGACCAGGCGAGCACCAGCCCTGTGGCGACACACGCGCCTACTGTCATCAGCAGGCGCGGCCCACGGCGATCCAGCCAGCGCCCGACCAGCGGCGCGGCGATGCCCGAGGCCAGCAGCGCCGCCGACAACGCCCCGGTCATGGCGACGCGCGACCAGTGCAGCTCGTGCTCCATCGCGGGCAGTACCACTGCAAAGGTGTAGTACAGGATGCCCCACGAAATAGTCTCGGTGATGGCCAGGGTGGCGACAATCACCCAGCCGTAATAGAGCCGTCCGTGCGCGAAGCGTGCGAGCATCGTATCTCCCAATCTCTTCGCTGCGCCTCCCGAGCAGCAGCGGGTCGCGCGACAGCTTCTGTGTACGGTTGGCGCGGGGGGCGCGCGCCACAACCGCACACGATACGGAGCATAGTACCGCTCTGCCGCAGGCTGAGCGCGCCAACTGCGTAAGTTCTAGACAAAAACGGCGTGGCCGCAACCACGCCGTTCAGCACCGCGATCGCTATTACGCGCCGCAGCCGCAGCCCCCCTGGCCAGCGGCCTTGGCCTCCGCATCCTTGACGCAGCAGGCATCCGCATCTGCTGGTGCCGGGCCACCGCAACACCCCTCGCTCGCGCCACTTGCGGTGAGCACAAGCTGAAGGTTTTTCGCTGCGGCACGCGCACTCACCGGCGCGAGATTGATCAGACTTACGCCACCGGCAGGCACCGTCTGCAGCGGAGCGCAACAGCCGCCTCCATCGGCGCCACGGTCGACTGAGCAGACGCCGGTCTCGGGCAGCACGAGCTGGACATCGCGGGCGCTCTCCCAGTCGCCCGCCAGCGCCGCAACCACCGAGCGTACCTGCTCGTAGCCAGTTAGCAGCAGGAAGGTTGGCGCGCGGCCGTAGCTCTTCATGCCGACGATGTAGAAGCCCGGCTCCGGGTGGCTCAGCTCGTCGACGCCGTGCGGCGGTACCGAGCCGCAACTATGGATATTCGGGTCGATCAGCGGCGCCAGCGCGCTTGGCGCCTCGACGGCCGCGTCAAGCCCCAGGCGTAGCTCGTGCAGCATTGCAAGGTCGGGCCGGAACCCAGTGGTGGCGATAATCTCATCTACAGGCGCGAGCGACCCTGTGCCATCGCTCACCACGATACCGTCGGCGGTAGCCGTGAGGCGAGTAATCTTGAATCCGGTGACCATCTGCACCCGCCCGGTCTCGACCAGCTCGCGCATGCGCTGGCCCAGCCGCCCGCGCTCTGCAAGCTGGTCGTCGGTACCGCCGCCGTAGAGCTGGAATGTATCGGTGCGCCGCAGTATCCAGGTAATCGCGGTATCGCTCTCCTGCTCAGCCAGCACCCCCAGATCGAGCAGTACGTTGAAGGCTGAATGACCGCTGCCGGCCACAAGCACTCGCTTGCCGGCGTAGCGCGCGCGCTCTGGCCCCAGCACATCAGGAATACCGTAAAAGATACGATCGGCAAGCGCCAGCTCGCCAATGGCTGGGCGCCCATTTGCGCCGAGCGGGTTCGGCTGCGTATAGCTGCCGGACGCATCGATCACCGCTTTGGCCAGCAGATGTTCCGTGCGGCCGTCGGCTGTCTCGACCTCGAGAACAAACGGCGCCTGCTCACGGCCAGGCGTTTTCATTTTGTCGAAGCCGTACCGGGCAACCGCCCGGACGCGCTGCCCGAGGCGCAGGTGCGGTGCAATTGCCGGGAGCGCCGCCAGCGGCGCCAGATACTGCTCGACTACCTCGCGACCCGTTGGATACGTATCGGGAGTGGGCGCTTGCCAGCCAGAGTCCTTCAGTAGGCGCTCGGCGGCCGCATCGACCACGTAGCGCCACGGCGAAAATAGCTGCACATGCCCCCAGGCGAGCATCGATGCGCCGACAACTGCGCCGGCTTCTAGCACGAGTGGCGTCTCACCGCGCTCGACGAGATGTGCGGCGGCGGCCAGGCCGACCGGGCCAGCGCCGACCACCGCCACAGGCAAGGCTGACTGATGCATTGCTTCACTCCTTTAGCACCCGCAGGCGGGCTGATTGATACCAACTCCGTTTGATTACTTGTGTTTTCTTGTGCGGCCCGCCCGGCTTTGCCGGGCGCCGCACAAGAAAACGAAATTTGGGCGGCGAAGCCGCCCCAAACCCAAACAAAGTGTCGGTCATCAAGCGAATTTGATATGATATGGCACATTGCGCTGTATACAGCGGAAGCTCCACTGTATCAACTACCTCAATTATATCGATGATGGTCGATGTAGCGGACAAAAAAAGCGGCTCAGGCCAGATGGTCGAGCGGCTCGAGGATGCGCGAACGCAGCTCAGCTAGCGCCGCGCGATTCACGAAATAATACGCGAACAAGCCATGTCGCTCACAGTCAATCAGACCGGCATCGCGCAGCAGCTTAAGGTGGTGCGAGACAGTCGGCTGTTTGACCGGCAGCGCCGCCTCCAAGTCGCAGACACACACTTGGCCCGGGCTGCCTGCCAGCATTGTCAAGATCTGGATGCGGATCGGATGCGCCAGCGTCAGCAAGGCATCGCTGAACTGCTGTGCGGACTCCGAGCTCAGCTGCTGTTGCTCGCCCTCGCCACAACAGCGCGAGCCTGGCTTTCGCGTGATTGATTCAAGTGTAAGTGTCATTGGATCCTCCATCAGGACGCAGTATAGCAGCTACATCGAAGATTGTCAATGTAGTTGGGGCAATGCTTTCCGATGAGTTTACGCGCGATTAGAAGCTGTCTGAGAGCGGTTTTTCCGCGCTGCGCGCGGAACATGGACACACGATGATCAGCTGCCGCAGGACCATGCACGGCTTCGAGAAGCCGAACAGCGCAACTGCGTAAGCCCTAAAAGAATATACTATACTATACCTCTATCCGTGGTTCCGGATAGACTCTAAGAAGCTGTTTGAAAAGGGTGGTTTGGAGGGAGAAGTCCCTCCAAGTTTCCACTTTTGGCGGTGACCACATTCGTGGCCGCCACCCGCCAGAAGGAAGTGCGAGGGGCATAGCCCCTCGCGCACCCCTTTCAAACGGACTCTAAGTGTGCCAGGGCTCGTGCAACGTCTTTCGGCCTCTCCCCCTATCAGGGCAGGCGAAAACAAATCTGGCGCCGTGGCGTGGTCGCTTTGCGATTGCACCACGACGCTAACAATAATCCCCCTTCCCGAGCATGGAAGAGGGAGGGAAGAGCAGTGAAAGCCGATTTGCACGAGCCCTGCTAAGCGTTCCAAGAAAACAAAGACGAGATGCTTATGCAGTTTCCTACCAATGACGCAAATAAACTTGCCGACGAGAACCTGGCCTTACGCCAGCGCATTGCCGCGCTCGAAGCCGAGCTAGCCACACATGGGCATCAGGCGCGGCCCAGCGCCGATCCCACAGGCGGCCTGCCACGTCTCGACCAGCTATTTGCTCCGGTTCTGGAGCAGCTTCCGGTGGGAGTGTTGATTGCCGCGCCCACTGGCGAGCTGCTGTTCCACAACCTCGAGGCAGCGCGGCTGCTTCGACATCCGCTCTCGCCCAATGCCGACTATAGCGGCTATGCGCAATATGGTGCCCTGCATCCAGACGGACGCCCTTACACGCCCGAGGAGTACCCGATTGCCCGGGCACTGCTGGGCGAAACACTCATCCCAACGGAGGACATGCGCTACCGGCGCGGCGATGGCACCCTGACGAAGTTCGCCGTCAGCGCGGCACCAATCTACAGCGCGGATGGGCAGCTCATCGCCGTGTTCAGCACCTTCCACGATATTGCCGCGCAGCGCGAGACAGACGCGGCGCTGCGCGAGCGCGAGCAGCAGCTGACCAGCGTGATTGAGGCGGTCGACGGCCGTGTCTGGTCGCTCGATCGCGAGCTGCGCCTGCTGATTGGCAACTCGCAGTTTCACCGTGAAGTTCAAACCCTGACTGGCCAGGCGCTCCACGTCGGCGAGAGCATCTGGACGCTGCCGATGCCCGAGGACTGGCGTGAGAGCTGGCACGCTTCGTATGAGCGTGCGCTCGCCGGAGAAAGGTTCAGCGTCGAGCGGCAAGCTGCCGGGCTGACGATTATGTACCGATTTATGCCGATTCGCTCGGCGGACGGGGCCATCAGCGGCGTCACGGTCTTTGGCTTGGATATTACGAAGCAGGTTGACGCTGAGACCGCCCACCAGGAAACCGAGCGTAAACTCGGCGCGCTATTCGAGATACTGCCGGTTGGCGCCTCGATCCTCGACTCCGAGCGCCAGGTCGTCTATGCGAACCCGGCCCTCAGCCAGATCCTGCGTCTCGACCAGGTAGATCTGTCTCACCAAGCGTATCAGCAGCGCCAGTATCTCCGCCCGGACGGCGCTCCTATGGCCGCCGAGGAGTTTGCCAGCGCACGCGTGTTTCGCGAGCAGCAGCCTGTCACTAATGTAGAGACTGGCATTGTCACCGAGGCCGGGGACGCGATCTGGACGAGTGTGAGCGCGGCGCCGGTAGACTTCCTCGATTGGCGCATGGTCGTCGTCACCACCGACATCACCGAGCGCAAGCGCGCCGAGCAGGCTCACGAGCGTGCCACTAAGCGGCTGCGGGTGCTCGCCAAGGCTTCGCGGGCGTTTGCCGAGTCGAACGTTGATCTTGGGGGTGTGCTCGATCGAATCGTGACAATCACGGCCGAAGTGCTGGGCGACGGCTGTGCCGTAAGCCTGGTCTCCGACGATGGGCTGTGGCTCAAGCAGCTCGCGGTCTACGATACCGACTCCGAGCGGCTGCGCCTGCTCCACGAGCACAACGAACACCCGCAGCCGCTCGACGCACCCTTAGCCGGCCCTCGCATCGCCCAGACGGGCCAGCCAATCGTGCTCCCGGTCGTCGACCACGAGCAGTTTCGGGCGAGCGTGCGGCCGGAGTCGCGGGCCTTGTGGGATCAACTTGCCTTCCACAGCATGCTTGGCGTGCCGATGCGCGTGCAAAACCGGTCGATCGGCGTCCTGACGCTGTTCCGCCACCGCCCCGAGCAGCGTCCGTTCGGCGAGGACGACCTTCTTCTCGCCCAGGAGCTAGCCGACCGGGCGGCGCTGGCCATTCATAACGCACGCCTGTTCCAGCATGCACAGAGCGAGATCGCCGAGCGTGAGCGCGCTCAGAAGGCTACCGACCTGCTGCATGTGGCAGGCCAGCTGCTGGCTCGGCCGCTCGGGCTCGATCAGGTGCTTGATACATTGCTCGACGTGCTGCAGCAGCTGATCCCCTACGACAGCGCGAACATCATGCTGCCGGATGATCCAACCGCTTTCCGCGTGCGCTACCTGCGCGGGTACGAGGCGTGGACCGATCCGGAGCGGATAAAAGCGCTGCGCTTTGATCTCTCGCAGCGCCCACCGATCGCCACGATTGTGGAGACCCGGCACAGCTACTTGATCGCGGACACCCGCCAAGATCCAGCCTGGAAACCGATGCTTGGCACCGACCATATTGGGTGCTGGCTGGGCGTGCCGCTGGTTGCCAACCATAAGCTGGTCGGGATCTATTCGATCGATCGACACGAGCCCAGCTCGCTGACGGCGAGCGATGTGCGGCTCGCCGAAACCCTCGCGGCGTCGGCGGCGGCGGCGATCGAGCGCGCCCAGCTGATCGCCGAGCTGCACGACGAGCGCGCCCAGCTGGCTCGGCGGGTCGCCGAGCGCACGGCAGACCTGAGCCTGGCCAATGCCGAGCTGGCGCGCGCGGCGCGGCTGAAGGATGAGTTTCTGGCGAACATGTCGCACGAGCTGCGCACGCCGCTAAACGGCATTCTCGGGCGCAGCGAGGCACTCCAGGAGGAAATCTACGGTCCGGTCAGCGCCAAGCAGATCGAGGTGCTGCAAGGCATCACTGAGAGCGGCCAGCATCTGCTCGGGCTGATCAACGACATCCTCGACCTGTCCAAAGTCGAGGCCGGGCGCCTCACGCTGGAGCACGAAACCCTGGATATCGACATGCTGTGTACGGCCAGCATGCGCATGGTTGCCCAGATCGCCATCACCAAAAAAATCAGCCTGAATACCAGCATCGACGCGGCGGCTGAGCTGATCAACGCCGACGAGCGGCGGCTCAAGCAGATCCTGGTCAACCTGCTTTCCAACGCCGTGAAGTTCACGCCGCGCGGCGGCAAGATCGGGCTGGAGGTGCGCAGCGACGCCGAGCGCCAGCAGGTGAGGTTCACGGTATGGGACACCGGCATCGGCATTTCGGAAGAAGACCTGGCCAGGCTGTTTCAGCCATTCACGCAGATCGACAGCCGCCTGAATCGCGCGCACGACGGCACCGGGCTAGGATTGACGCTTGTGCGCCGTCTGGCCGAGGCGCACGGCGGGAGCGTCCATGTCGAGAGCGTAGTGGGCCAGGGCAGCCGCTTCTCGGTCGTACTGCCGTGGGATCCGGCGGTGCAGCGCGCCGTCCGCCTGGCTACCGCCAGCGTCGTCGATACAACCCAGCCGGCGGTTCGCCAGGCACTGGTGATAGAGGACTCCACTACCGTCGCGGCGCAGCTCTCGCGCTACCTCCAAGAATTGGGCGCCCAGGTCGAGATCTCTTCCTATAGCACCGGCACCGTCGAGCGGGCGATCGCCCTCCAGCCGGATGTGATTATTCTCGACATCCTGCTGCCCGACGAGGATGGCTGGCACGTGCTGAGACAGCTCAAAGCCGAGCCGCGCACCCGCAATATCCCTGTGATCGTCGTTTCAGTGGTCGATACACCCAGGCTTGCGCGCGAGCTTGGCGCGGCCGAGGTGCTGCTCAAACCAATTGACCGCGAGATGTTTGTGACGGCACTGCGCCGCGCGACCACGCGCACAGCCGAGCCTCTGGTCGAGCGGGCGTTGCTGGCAGTACCGCAGCCGGTGGCCCGCCCGCGCCTGCTGCTGGCCGAGGATAACCAGACGAATATTGATATGCTGTTCGAGTACCTTCACACCAAGGGCTACGATGTGACGGTGGCGCGCAATGGGCAGGAAGCCATCGTTTGCGCCCAGGAGGAGAAGCCCGACATCATTCTGATGGACATCCAGATGCCAGGTGTCGACGGATTAGAAGCCATCCGGCGCATCCGCGCGGACGGCGCACTTGCGCATACACCGATCATCGCGGTGACGGCATTAGCCCTGCCGCGCGACCGCGAGCGCTGCCTGGATGCCGGCGCCGACGAGTACATGGCCAAGCCAGTCAGCCTGCGCATGCTTGTGCACACAATCGAAAGCTTGCGCAAGCGGCGTGCCGGGGAGCATAGTCACTCACAAGACGACGCAGCATCACCCGTATCCTGAGGCAGGACTTTGCGAATCGATCAGGCGGTGCATTTATGGGGGTTCGGGGGCGGCGAAGCTGCCCCCGAACTTCGTTTTGCGCTGCCCTGCATAGCTTCGCAAAACGACCGGGGTACAATTAAAATTGATAAATTTAATCAAATATATTAAGATTTATGCGAGCCTGGAAGTGTGTAGTCACGGCTGTGCCGGTGGCTGGGGCGAAGAGCATAGCCGTGCTTGGGGAACGAAAGCGAGATACGAATGGAACCGCAAGTGCTTCCTGATCTGCTGCAGCTGCGCTATGGCGAGCGCAAACCGGCGACACCGCCCGCCTGGCATGCGCTGCTGACAGTGCTGCTGAGTCACCGCTCGGTGCGTGCGTATGCGCCTGAGCCGCTGCCGCCCGGCACGCTTACGGCGCTGGTCGCGGCGGCGCAGTCGGCCGCCAGCTCGTCGAATCTGCAGGCCTGGAGCGTCGTATCGGTCGAGGATCAGGCGCGCAAGGCGCGGCTGGCGCAGCTGGCCGGCGATCAGGCCCATGTTCGCGAATGCCCGCTTTTTCTGGTGTGGCTTGCTGATTTGGCACGGCTGGCGCGCGTGGCCGAACAGCGCAACCTCCCATACGCAGCGCTGGACTACACCGAGATGCTGCTGCTCGCGGCGATCGACGCGACGCTGGCTGCACAGAATGCGGTCGTCGCGGCCGAGGCGCTGGGCCTTGGCACCGTCTATATCGGCGGTATTCGCAACCATCCGCTCGATGTGGCCGCCGAGCTGCGCCTGCCGCCGCGGGTGTTCCCGCTCTTCGGCCTTTGCGTCGGCTGGCCGGACGACGCGCGTACGGCGGCGATCAAGCCACGTTTGCCACAAAACGCGGTGCTGCACCACGAAACCTACGCGCTCGAGCAGCAGGACACGGCGGTCGCGGATTACAACCGGGTGATGGCCGCGTTCTACACCGAGCAGCGCATGAACGTCGATGGCGATTGGGCGGAGCACTCGGCACGGCGGGTGGCCGGGCCACAATCGCTCTCGGGCCGGCACACACTGCGTGAGGCGCTCCAGGCACTCGGCTTCGACTTGCGCTGATCGGCACCCGAGCCTCAGCCCGGCAACTATTTCTATGCGGAAAGGCGACACAAAGCCATGACAACTGCAGAAGTCATCGTGATCGGCGGCGGCGTCAATGGGGCGAGCGCCCTGTTTCACCTGGCCCAGGCGGGTGTAAAGAATATCATTCTCGTCGAGCGGGGCTATTTGGCAGCAGGCGCCACTGGAAAATCGGGTGCGCTGGTGCGGATGCACTACACCAACCCGTATGAAACGCGCCTGGCCTACGAGAGCCTGAAGATCTTCAAGAACTGGGATTGGATTGTCGGCGGCGAGTGCGGCTACACCGCCACCGGGTTTGTCCAGCTCGTTGCGCCGGCATTCGAGCAGGAGCTGCGTAGCACAGTGGCGATGCAGCGCGCGATTGGCGTGGAGGCGCGCGTGATTTCTGCCCAGGAGCTACGCGAGCTAGAGCCGGGCTGCCGCACCGATGACCTGACCTATGTGGCCTACGAGCCCGGCAGCGGCTACGCCGATCCGATCAAGACCTGCTATGGCTTTGTGCGGCGGGCGCAGGAGCTGGGCGCGAGCATCACAACCCACACAACCGTCACAGGGGTACGCCACGCGCACGGCCGCGTGACCGGCGTTGATACCACCGCCGGCCCAATCGACGCGCCTACGGTGGTGTTCGCCGGTGGCGCCTGGTCGAACCAGCTGCTGGGCAGATTGGGGATCGATTGGGGGCTGAAGCCGAATCGCCTGCAGGTCGTGATATTCCGCTGGCCGATCGCGATTGGCCGCGGCCATATGACCTGTATCGACGCGATCAACGACACCTGGTTTCGGCCCGAAAGCGACAGCGGCACGCTGATCGGCGCGGAATGGATTGCGTCGGAGGACTCACCCGACAACTACCGTGAGACGGCCGACCCAGCCGCAGTCGAGAGTGCGCGCGCGCGGCTGGTGGCGCGCTTCCCCGCCATGGCCGAAGCGCCCATGCGCGGGGGCTGGGCCGGCATGGTGATGATGAGCCCCGATGGCCGCCCGATTATCGACCAGGTTCCTGGTATCGCTGGCCTGTTCGTGATAGCTGGCGACAGCGGCACGTCGTTCAAGACCTCGCCGGCGATCGGCAAGTGCTTGGCCGAGTGGATTGTCGATGGCCAGCCGCGCACGGCCGACCTGCAGCCGTTCCGGGCGGCGCGCTTCGCCGAGGATGATCCGTGGGGTAAGGTTGCAACCTACGGCCGGGTCCGGCGAACCGTTTCGCGCTGATGCACTTCCAGCCCTGACTTGTGGCCCGGACTACGCATAGAAATTTCTCCTAGTCAGAGAAAGCGAAGTCGCTCTCGGCCCTCCGCTCGTTGTCATGTTTTTACTTGACTTATTAGATCAAGTATATTAATATTAATCCAGCCATGGCGTCACCCCTTCTTTTGAGGATCTACGCAGCTGGCGTGCTCGGCCTTCTGTCGGCGGGAAAACCGCACACAGAGGCGGCGTTCTCGCCACCATCCATCCTACCGGCCGGCGCCGCCGCAGGGAGAGGCAGCTCGCTCGCGAGCGCACAAGCCACGCGTCTGCTGCATCTCCCAGGCGCTGGCGCTGCATTCTACGGTGAAAGCTCAGACGCTTTCGCGCCAAGGTTTCTGTCAAATCTACCTGTCAGAGAAAGAAACAAGCCATGACAACCAGCACAAGCCTCTATCAAGCTGAGCTTGAAGCCTGGCGTCGCGAGGCCGAGATTCCGTTGCGGCGGGATTGGGTCAGCCTTATTGGACGCTTTGAGCTTCAGCCTGGGAGCTATACGATCGGCTCAGGAGCCAGCAAGGACATTCGACTGCCCGAGGGATCCGCGCCGGCCGATGTCGGCCTGCTGCGTTTTGAAGCCGGCGTGATCACACTCGTGGCCACACCCGGCGCTGGCGTACAACTCAACGGCATACTTCTGGATGAGGCGGCGGTGCTGCGCACCGACGCAGATACAAAGCAGACGCCCGACGTGCTCACCGTCGGCAGCGTCACGTTTTTCATCATCGAGCGCGGCTCACGCACGATCGTGCGCGTGCGCGATGCCAAAAGCCCGGCGCTAGCCGCCTTTCGCGGGCGGCGCTGGTTTCCGATCGACGAAGATTACCGCGTTGAGGGCGTGTTCACCGCATATAACCCGCCGAAGCCGCTCGCGATCACAAACCTGCTTGGCGACACCAGCGCCCAGACCAGCCCGGGCTTTGTGACTTTTACCGTCGGGCAGCACGAACGGCGCCTAGACGCGGTTGGCTGGCGCGACGGCGGGCTGGTGCTGCACTTCCGCGATACCACCAACGGCAAAACCACGTATGGTGGCGGGCGGGCCGTAGTGACCTCGGCGCCCCAGCTTGGGCTCGTGACCGTCGATTTCAACCGGGCCAGCAACCTGCCCTGTGTGTTTACCGAGTTCGCCACATGCCCGCTGCCGCCCGAGCAAAACCGGCTTGATAGTGCGATCGAGGCCGGCGAGCTGCTGCCCAGCTAGGCTCTACGCTCTGAACTCGTGTTTACCTGCGGCACGTCTATATTGCCCGTTGGCGAAGGTAGGGGCGCGGCCATGCCGCGCCCCTACCTTCGCCACGATCTCCTCGCAAGCCATGATGCGCTGTTCGCTTGACCACGTATAGATTGTGATGCACTACGTCAGGGCTCGTGCAACGTCTTTCGAGCCCTCCCCCGTCAGGGGAAGGGGAAACACATCTGGCTGTGAGGTGCAGTCGCGGCGGCGACCGCACCTCACCCCCTCACCCCCTCTCCCGCGCGCGGGAGAGGGGGTGAGGGGTGAGGGCCGACGTTGCACGAGCCCTGTGCACTACGTGGCGAAGCCACGTAGTGCATCACAATAAGAAATTTGGGGGACGGCTTCGCCGCCCCCAAACCCCCACCAAAGTGTACGTAATCAAGCGAATTTAGTATGAAAGGGGAATCCAATGCGCGAGCCAGCGCTAAGCGTTGCCGAGATCATTGAGCCAGCCAGCGTGGAGCAGCTGAACCAAGTGCGCGCGCTGATGCGAGCGTTTGTCGAGTGGAGCCGGCAGCGCTACGCAGCCTATATCGATCAAGTAAACGCCTACTTCGAGGCCAAGGCCTTCAACGCCGAGCTTGATGGGCTGCCGGGTGCCTACGCGCGGCCGCTCGGGCGGCTGCTGCTGGCTCAAATTGATGGTCAGCCGGCTGGCTGCGTCGCGTTTCGACCATTTGACGCCAGTGGCTGTGAGATGAAGCGCATGTTTGTCGCGCCGGCATTCCAGGGGCGCGGGGCGGGGCGAGCGCTCGCCGAGCGCCTAATTGCCGAAGCGCGTGCCAGCGGCTATGCGCGCATGCTGCTCGACACTGGGTTTCTCCAAGTTGAAGCCCAGAACCTCTATCACAGCCTGGGCTTTGTCGATATCGAGCCGTACTACCCGATCCCTGATGCGGCGCGAAGCACCGCGCTGTTTATGGAGCTGCGGCTCGATCGCTGACGACGCCTTTGGAGTGCCATTGGCATATGTTGGATCGCTACCTGTGTGCTAGGAGCCAGATAGCGCGGATTCGGCCAGCCGAACCCATGCGGCCGCGCCGGTGGTGAGAATGCGGTCGTTGAAGTCGTAGCGCGGTGTGTGGAGCCCGGCAGTATCGCCGTTGCCGATCCAGATATATGCGCCGGGCCGCGCCTGCAGGAGAAATGAGAAGTCTTCAGCGGTCATCAGCGGCTTCAGCTGTGTGTGCACGCGCTCGCGACCTGCCACCTGTGCAAGCACCTCGGCGGCAAAGCCGGCCTCGCGCGGCGTGTTGATCGTCGCCGGGTAGCCGGGCACGAAGTTCACCTCGGCGATCACGCCGTAGCTCGCCGCCGTGCCGGCAGCCAGGCGCCGCAGCCCGTCCTCGAGCGCGGCGCGCGTCTGTGGGGTGTAGCTGCGCGCAGTGCCCTGGAGTCTGACGGTCGCGGGGATCACGTTGCTGGCCTCGCCGCCGTGGAACTGGGTGACCGACAGCACCGCCGGCTCGAGCGGGTCGAGGCTGCGGCTGACCAGCGACTGCAGCGCCTGCACCAGCGCGCTGCCGGCCAGGATTGGGTCGGCGGTGGTGTGCGGCAGCGCCGCGTGTGCTCCCGCGGCCGTGAGCACAATCTCGAAGTAATCGCCGGCGGCCATCATTGGGCCTGGCATCACGGCGAACTCTCCGGCCGGCAGGCCGGGGATATTGTGCATACCATACACATCGTCGACCGGAAAGCGCTCGAACAGCCCATCGCGCAGCATCTCGCGCGCCCCGCCGCCGCGCTCCTCAGCCGGCTGAAAGATAAACACAACCGTGCCATCGAGCGCCCGCGTGGCGCTCAGGTAGCGCGCGGCCAGCAGCAGCATGGCGGTGTGCCCATCGTGGCCGCACGCGTGCATCTTGCCAGTAATTGTGGAGCGATAGGGCAGATCGGCCTGCTCACTGATATCAAGCGCGTCTATATCGGCCCGCAGGCCGATCGTGCGGCGGCTGGCGCCGTGGCGCAGCACGCCAACCACGCCGGTGCCCGCGATGCCGCGATGAACCTCCAAGCCGTACGCTGCTAGCTCGCGTGCCACCAGCGCGGCGGTGAGGTGCTCTTCGTAGGCCGTCTCCGGGTAGGCGTGCAGCTGCCGGCGCAGGGCGACGAAATCTTCGCGCCAGGCCGCAAGCGCTTCAATCGGCAGTGGTGGTGTACGCTGGGTCACAGAGTATCTCCTGCAGAGAAGACCTGCCAAGGGCATCCGTTTTTCGCGCTCTCAGAGCCCCAAAAAGCATCTTGTGGGCGGCAAAGCCGCCGCCGCCAAGCGTGGTGATTGAGGCTTTGCAAGCCTGCTAAGCCAGCCCGGCTGGGCGGGTATGCTCGACCACGCCGCTGATCTGCTGTGGGTTCGCCAGCAGGTTCAGGATCGGGCAGGTGCGCTCCACAGCATCGTGCAGCGCGGCGATCTGCTCCTCCGAAGCTGGCGAGGTGAGCTGCACGGTGTAGCGAATATTGTGGGGGTAGATCGGGATGTCCTCATAGCCGGGCCGGCCGGCGCGCGGATCCATCTGCCCGGTGACGGTGACGCTCAGCGAGTCGAGCGGAACCTGCCGATCGGCGGCTTGGATCAGAAAGATGTGCGTCAGGCAGCTGCCCAATACTCCCAGCTGTAGCTCGGGCGAGCTGGGGCCAAGGTTGTAGCCGGCGAAGTCGGGGCCGCTGTCGCTGATGATCTGGAAGTCACGGATGCGGATGCGCCGTACCCCGCTGCGGCCCTCGGCGGTCACGCTCGCCTGAAGCGTCAGCGGCGGTGTGCCGCCGCTCTGCGCGGCCGCGTTGCGGGCAAGTATGGCGTCGCGCTTTTGGGCCAGGTACTCACGAAGTGTGCTCATCGATCCTGTCTCCTGCTTCGCTGTTACACGAACCATGGCTCACCTGATGACCGTGCCTACACCAACGATCGGCGTGGGTTGAACAGCCTGTATGTGATCGCTCTATACGCTACGCTTTGCCCCAAGCCAGCGCGCGCCCAAGCGTATACAGCTCGGCTGCCAGTGCGCTGATCTGCGCCTCGACGGCATCCGGGATCTGCGTCTTCTCTGGGAACTGCGCGTCGACAATGTAGAGCGCCTGTGAGGCGCTGAGGCCGCGCAGGCTTGCGACCAATGGGCGCAGCGCGTGATCCGCTACCAGCGCGTGGGCTAGACCCGCACCGGTGGCGATCAAGCCGGTAACAGTGCCGCGCAGCGCATCTTGCGGAAACAGGTCGAAAAACGCCTTGAGCTGCCCGGCATAGCTCGCGCGGTACACCGGCGTGCCGAGTATGAGGATATTTGCCGTTGCGGATCGCTGGATTGCCGCCTCGACGCTCGGGTCCTGCCGGCGCGCCAGCAGGGCCTCGGCCGGCAGATCGCTCAAGTCCAGCAGCTCGGTTGCCACTTGCAGTTCCGCCAGCCGCACCAGCGTTCGCTCAACCAGAATGCGCGAGCGTGAATTTGCCGATGGGCTTCCCGAGATCCCCAGCGCGCGTAGTGGCGCGGGCTGCGCAGTCATCGCCGCTTCCTTTCTGATACAGATAGTGCCGCTCTGCCGAAGGCTGGGCACGCCAACTGCGTACATCGTTTTTTCAGAACCTGTCTGAAATAGGGGAGGTGCGAGGGAGTATGCTCCGCGCGCACTCCCGCCTGGCGGGTGGCGGCCACGAATATGCCCGCTACTCGCTTTCAGGCAGCTCCTCATCGCTCAGCACATTTGTAGTCAATCTTAAATTAATTAATCATGTTTGTCAACATATTTTAATTGACAAACATGATTAAATATATTAACTTTATGCTGCAGTAAGCAGCTGGTTTGATGTAGGGATGTGTATGAGCACCTGGGTACACTCTCACGAGACAAAGACGGCGAGCGCGGCTGCCCCCGAGGCGCTCTGCTACGAAATTCTTCCCGTCACTCTGCACACCGGCCAGATCGTGTATGTTCAGCGCTGCGACGACATCGCGCGGGCCTGGTACGAGCCGTACATTGCCGCAGCGCACCCCAGCAGGGTCGTGCGCGCGTGCGTTGAGGCTTTCTTTGGCCGGGCGCTCGACCCAAGTGCGACGGTCGTGCATTCGACCGCCTGGCGCTACGAGAGCGGCGCCCACGCATCGGGCCGGCTGATCCTAACCTATCTGGCTGTGCTGCCACCGATCGCGTGTATCAGCCAGCTCAAGGCGGCCAGCCCGATCCGGCTTGAGCCAGTCGGCGGCGTGGCGCCTGCGCGCAGCAGTACCTTAGCTCCCCCCGATCAGATTACGCTGCAGCACGTGCTGGCGCACGCGCTCGATCACCTGCGGCTGTTGATCGAGACCGACCCGCCGATTGCCCGTGCGATCGGGCCGCTGTGGCGGGCCGCGCTGGATTGCCGCGAGCGCCGCCCAGCCGGCGAGCTGCAGCGCCTGGCGCCGGCGGGCGAGTACGCGCGCTCGGGCAGCCTGGCCACCACCCAATGAGCAGCCGATGACCGCAGCCGACACCAAGTTGTTTCCGGTCTGCGGCGAGCCGCCGGCCGCCGACCGCTCGCGCGCGTTCGCCCGCGCGCGGCAGCATGTCGATCTGGCGGCGTGGCGCTTGGGGCTCGAGGATGGCATGCGCCACATCCTGCGCACACCGCAGCGCCAGCTGACCGTGCAGCTGCCGGTGCGGCACGATGATGGCCGGCTGGCCACGTACACCGGGTTTCGTGTGCAGCACAGCCTGGCGCGCGGGCCGGTGTTGGGCGGGCTGCGCTACTGCGCTGAGCTGACGCTTGAGGATATCTGCGCGGTCGCCATGCGCGCGACGTGGCAGTGCGCGGCGGCCAACCTGCCGTTTGGCGGCGCGGCCGGCGGCGTGCTAATCGATCCGGGCAACCTCTCGCCGGCCGAGCTGGAGCGCGTCACCCGGCGCTACGCCACTGAGATCGCCCCGCTGCTGGGCCGCGAGCGCGATATTCTGGCGGCCGGAGCTGGCACATCGCCTGATGTGATCGCCTGGGCCATGGACACCTTCTCCATGCAGCGCGGCCATACTGTGCCGGCCGTCGCCGTCGGCAAGCCGCTGGCGGTCGGCGGGTCGCAGGGCCACGACCTGGGCGCGCGCGGCGTCGTGGCGGTGCTGCGCGAGGTCGCCGCTGCGCGCGGCATCGATCTGCATGGCGCGCGGGCGGTCGTAGCCGGGGCCGCGCCAGGTGAGCAGGCACTGGTGCCGCTGATGCGCGATTTGGGGGCGAGCGTGGCCGAGCTGCCCGCCGCGGCCGCGCTTGGCCATCACTGCGACATCCTGCTGCTTGGGGGGCAGGTGCCGGTGCTAGGCGCCGTGGAGGCGCTTGAAATCCGCGCCGATCTAGTCGTCGAAGCCGGCGGCATGGTCGACGTAGAGGCTGACTGGGTGCTGGAGGCGCGCGGCGCAACGGTCATCCCCGACGTGCTGACCGGGGCCGGGCAGGTGGCAGCGAGCTACTTTGAATGGGTGCAGGGGCTGCAGCAGTTCCTGTGGACTTCGCGCGAGGTCTACGCCCAGCTCGATCGGCTTGCCGCCGACGCGGCCCGCCAGGCATTACAGATTGCCGATGCGCGCCGGCTGTCGCTGCGCGCCGGTGTGCTGGTGCTGGCGGTCGGTCGGGTGGTCGAGGCAATCGTGGCGCGCGGGATCTACCCGTAGCAGGCCAGGTGTGACCGATGGCGCGCATCTGATCGACCTGCTGCTGGCTAGCCCTAGCCGGCTGGGGCAATGCCAATCGTGATGGATTTTTTGTGTGTGCGCGATCAGCTTGGCAAGCGGCGCTGCTAGGCTGGGCGTGGCCCGCCCAGCAGCTGTGTCGCCAGCTCCTTTACGAGCTTGGCCGCCAGCGCGGCAGTGATGCCCTGCGGGTCGCGCACCGGGTTGAGCTCCACTAGGTCGGCCCCCACTGGTGCAGGCAGGCCCTGAATGATCCCCAGCAGTTCGCGGGTGCTCAGGCCGCCCGGCTCGTGGTGCGATACGCCCGGCGCGAAGGCCGGGTCGAGCGCGTCGAGATCGAGCGACACGTACAGCGGCCCGCTCAGTCGCAGCTCGAGGCCCGGCCGCCACTCGCGCATCGTTATGATCTCCACGCCGAAGCGCGCGGCCTGAGCGCGCTGGTGCGGGTTCAGCGTGCGGATGCCCACCTGCACCAGCCGCGCGATCAGCCCTTCCTCCAGCGCGCGGGCGAACGGGCAGGCGTGCGAGAGGCGATCGCCATCCAGCTCGTCGTACAGGTCGGGGTGCGCGTCGATATGCAGAACGGTGAGCCCGGGGTAGTCCCGGCCATAGGCGCGCAGCAGCGGGAAGCTGCTCGCGTGGTCGCCGCCAAGCGCCAGCAGGCGCCCGCCGCGGGCGAGTACATCTGCGGCCGCGCCGGTGATTGCCGCCAGCGCCGCGGTGTCGTCGCCGAGCGGGATAGCAAGGTCGCCTAGGTCGTGCCAGCGCGGCTCGACGCCAAGGTCGTGACCGTTCTCGGCGCAAAGGTTCATCGCCCCGTTGTGCAGCGTGGCGCGAATTTGTGTCGGGGCCAGCGCCGCGCCGCGCAGGAACGAGGAGTGCGCATCCCACGGCACGCCCAGCATGGCCAGATCGCCTGGCTGGATAGCGGCCAGCCGCTCGGTCGCACGTGCTGTCATTCTGATTCCTCGCTCTAAGCTTGATGTTCAGAAACCAACCTCGCGAGCGAGCGCGTCACCGAGGCGCGCGAGCAGGTCGAGCGCCTGCTCAGCTTCAGCGGCCGTCATGCCCTCGATGGCCAGATCGTTGATGTACTGGGCCTCGGCGGTGAGCGGGCCGCGCAGTGCGCGCCCTCGCTCAGTCATCCGAATCAGGAGGCGTCGCCCGTCAGCGGGATCCGGGCTGGTCGTGATCAGCCCGTCGCGCTGCATCCGGCTGATGGTGGCGGCAGCCGTCGGCTGTTCGATATCAAGGTAGTGGGCAAGCTCGGCCTGGGTACTCTGCTCGACCTCCCAGAGGATGAGCAGGACCCGAAACTGGCCGATCGGTACGCCGTGTGCGGCGAGCCGACTGTCCAGCGCACGCGAGAAGAGCCGCGCGAGGCGGTAGGAGAGATACCCCAGGCTCTTTGGGCGCGAAAAGTGCGTTTCCAGTGCGTGATGCTTTGGTGGCATACCGATGCTCTGCTGTTGTTGGCCGTCTACAATGCCCCCGCCTGGTTCCTCGGCGGAGAGCCCACCGCCAGCTTGGGCTTGTCGACGCCGAATGCGATGAGCGCGAGCGTCAGTGTGCTCGCGACTGTGCCGGCGATACGCTCGGCCGCAGCGACGGTCGCACCGGGGGCTGTGGCGGCGCGAGCCGCCTCCAGCGCCGCCTGCCGGCGGGCAAGAGCAGCGCCGCCACAAGGATTCCTGCCACAACCGCTAGCCCGGCGTGCATTGCAAGCCAGCGGTGGCGAGCTGGCGAGAGCCGCGAGATCCACACCAGGGCGAAGCCCGAGATGGCCGCCAGTGCCAAACCAGGCATCGTCAGCGCCTGCGTCATTGCCACGCTCTGGGCGTGCATAAGCGCAAACGCTGCCGAGCCCGGTGCTCCGCCCCCACTCCACCGACAAGCCGGTTGAGCAAGCCGCCGAGCAACGTTGCTAGCCCGGCCAGATGAATGACCTTTAGGATGCGTTGCATAGCGGGCTTCTGTTTATCATAGTCTTGCGAAATGGTCAAGTTCGACCTACGCGCCATCCCAGATCGTCGCGACGAGGGCGGCCAGCAGCCCAACCAGACCGACATACGCGCGGATGGTGTGGCCGAGCTCCCAGCGGTCGCGTAGCGCTGACCAGTCCGCAGGTGGAGCAGCGGTATTCCAGGTGTCGATCGCGAAGTTGACTGGCGCATTGATGGTCAGCGTCGAGATCACCATCGCCACCGCACAGGCCAGCGCGAGCCCCTGAAGCGCGCGGGTTCGCGGGCTGCGCCGCCAGACGAGGAACAAGGCCCCAATCCCGCTCGCGACCGTGGCGATCATCAGGATGGGCGTAAGCGTCTCCAGACGATCGTTCATCCCCTGCTCAAGGATCGCATACCCTTCGGCGGGGAGCCGGTTCTGGGCTGGGATCAGCGACCACTGCGTGACGGCCATGAAGCCGGCGAGCAGCGCGAAGGAGAAGAGGTGCGTGAGCTTGAACCAACGATCCATGGCAAGCGCCTCCCAGAAAAATACATAGCATGCTATTCAATTAATAATGCATAGTATACTATGTATTGTCGGGATGTCAAGTGCCTCACCAAGGCGGCGCAGACTCACACCTCTGGCCTCGCAGGCTCAACAGCGCCGTCGACCTGTTTAGCGGATGCATCGTTCAAATGCACCCTCGCGCGCAGCGCGTCGAGGTAGGCCTGCAGCACAAACGCGAAGTCGTCGTCGGCGCGGGTGTCCTGAAAGTATGGCGCGAGCTCGATGAGGTACGGCCGTTCTGAGCCCGTGAACTGCTGGCTATCCCAGCGCTCCCACGTGGCCTGCGCGTCGGCCCGGCTCACCGTCAGCCCGCGGGTGTGGGCCAGGACAAATCCCAGAACCACGGCCACCAGCCCACGAAAAGCGCTGACCTGCTCACGCGGGCTGAGGCCGGCCGCCTTCAGCGCCAGCAGCACCCGCTCCATCCCCATCAGCACACGCCCGCTCAGCGGCTCCGCCTGCTCGATCTCCGTCACCAGGGCCGGGTGGACAATCAGCGCTCCATAGAGTGACTGCGCGAAGTATTCCAGGGTCGCCGGCCAGGCGAGATTTTCCGCCGGCTGCGTGATCGACGCGAGCACCCGATCGACCATGCCATGCAGCAGGTCGTCTCGGTCGCGCACGTGATTGTAGAGCGACATCACCTTGACCCCCAGCGCGGCGGCCAGCTTGCGCATCGAGAGGCCCTCGAGCCCCTGCGCGTCGACGATCGCGAGCGCGGTGGATAGGATCTCGTCGCGGGTGAGCGGCGGGCGGCTGCGTGGCATAGCGCGATCTCCTTCCCGGAAACTTGACAACGTACAGTGTACGTAGTATACAGTACGTACACTGTACGTTTTGTTATTCCAAGGAGCGAATCCTTCATGAAACGTGTCGCCACCTTTCTGATCGTCGTTCTGGCGCTCTCGGCTCCGCTCTGGCTCGCGGCCTCCGTCGTCGATGCCACGCGCATTATTCCGGTCGCGCTGCCGCTGAGCGCGCTTCAGTTTCTCGTGGTGCTGCTGGCGGCTGTCATCGTTATATGGCGCGGCGGCGGCTCGGTGCCGGCGCTCCTGCGGCGCGGCCTGGACATCAATCGGATCCCCGGCCTGACGTGGCGCCTCGGGGTGGTCATACTGATGCCGCTCCTCGTGCTGTGCTCCTACGGCCTGACGTTGCGAAGCGGCGTTTCGGTCAGCGTTCCCCCGACGCCGCTGCTGAGCCTGCCGGTGCTGCTGCTCATCTACAGCCTGAGCGCGTACTGCGAGCAGCTAGGATGGACTGCTATCCTCACCGATGCGCTGCTGACGCGCTGCAGCGTGCTCGCCGCCGGCCTGATCGCCGGCGGCATCTGGGCCGTGTGGCACTTCATCCCGTTTCTGCAGACTCACCACAGCCTCGCCTGGGTGGCCTGGCAGTGCGCCTTCACGATCGCCTTCCGGGTGCTTCTCACCCGCGTGTACGTCGCGACCAACCGCAGCGTCTTCGCGACGATCGCACTGCACGCGACCTACGACACGGCCTTCTCATTCCTGCCATCCTTTGGCTCGTCATACGACCCGCAGTGGATGACGGTCGTCACCGTAATGGCCGTGGCTCTGCTGTTCGTCGGCGCGAGGCCCCATCGCTTTCGCGCGCTTGACCGGGCCTGAGCCTCGGGATAGACCATCTCGGTATCCCTTTGGTGGGGTTTTGGGGGCGGCTTCGCCGCCCCCAAATTTCTTATTGTGTATGACTTACGCAGTTGGCGAGCTCAGCCTTCGGCAGAGCGGTACCGATTCCTTAGAGGTGTGCGGTTTTTCCGCGCGGAGCGCGGAAAAACCGCACACGATGAGCAAAAAGTACCCTGCTGGCGCAGGCACCATGCACGGCTTCGGGAAGCTGAATAGCGCAACTGCGTAACTCCTATTGTGTTGCACTACGCGGCGAAGCCACGTAGTGCAGCACAATCTATACGTGATCAAGCGAACATCTTATCAATCGGTTCATGGGCGGTGTTGGTCAGACTTGTCGCTCACGTCACGTCCAGCAGAAACTGGGTCACATCGCGCCGGAGCTCGTCGCTCCGCGCACCGAACTGGAAGAAGCCGTGATCCGCGCCTGCGTACTCCGTGTAGGTCACATGGCCGCCGAAGCGGTGACGTAGCGCCTCGGCGGCGATCCGCGACGAGCGGACCAAGCGATCCTCGTTTCCTGCGGCGATCAGCGTACGCGGAAGGGCGTCGAACGGCAGGAGCTCCATGGGCGTGATCCGGCTCCCAATGGCGCCTGCTTCGCTGCTTGCCGGACTGTACGCCTTGAGAAACAGCTTCCCGCCGGGGAAGCCATCCGCGACGATTACATCGCGCTCGAGCACGCCGTAGAGCGAGACGATGCTCACAACCTGCGGTAGTTCCAACGCGCCCGCGGTGAGCCCCACTTCCTGGAGCGCGTCATTTGCCATCAGGATGCCCAGCATCATGGCGAGGTTCCCACCGGCCGAGTCGCCCACGAGCTGCACGCGCTCGATGCCCCTGGCGCGTATCCACGCGAGCGCACCCAGCAGCGAGCGCAGCGGCTGGGGATGCGGGTCCTCAGGCGCACGCGGATACTCGACATTGAAGATGCGAAACCCTGCCTGGACGAAAGCCGCGAGCGGGCTATAGTACTGCTCTTTCTGCCCGCAGACCCAGGCTCCACCGTGGATAAAGACGATCGGCACGGCTGGCCCGGCGATTGCCGGCTCGATGACGTCCAATCGCTCCCGTGGGAGCGCGCCGTAACGGGCTTCCGTGATCGCGGCCGGTAGCCGACGACGGTCGCGCTGTGACCACAGGGTTATCACAGCCGTCAGACCGCGCCAGCCCAACAGCTGTACGATGTCGGATGCTGAGAGCTTCACGTTCTTCTTCAAGCTATTCTCCTTCTGGTGTGCTCTGCCTAGATGGCAGCGCTTTCCCGTTGCGCGCTGCGGGGGAGGAGCCGGACGAGCCCGAGGCAGCAGGCGATGATAGCAGCGACCACAGCGAGGCTGGTGACGATGGCACGTCCATCCCCATGCGTCGTGAGCGTGGTGAAGTAGATGGTGGTCATTACTGCCGTGCCGATGCTGGTGGCCAGCTGTTGGACCGCGGCGAGTGAACCGCTGGCGCTGCCGGCTTCGTGGGTGTCCACATCGCCGATCGTGATGTCGAAGAGGTTCCCGAAGCAGGTGCCCAGCCCAAGCCCCAGCACAAAGATCGGCGGCACGAGCGCCCAGATGCGCACTGCGGGGCCAAGGACACCGATGACGATGGCCAGGCTGGCGACGCCGACCAGCGTGATCACCAGGCCGATAGCGATCAGGGCGCGGCCAAGCCGATGAATGAGGTTGGCAGCGGCGATCGAGGCGACGATAATGCCAAGGGACATCGGCACGAGCCCGAGCGCGGCGCCAGTGGGCGTGGCGCCGCGGCTCTGCTGGAAGAATAGCGCGAGAATGAGCGACATACCGCCGATCGCCGCGAAGAACACGAGGCCAAGGATCAGGCCGGAGGTGAACCCCCGGTTGGCGAGCAGGCTCGGCTTCACGAGCGGGCTGCGCGCGGTACTCTGGCGCCAGCAGAACAGGCCGAAGCACACGACACCCGTCGCCAGGAGGGTGAGCGGTGCAGCGCTCCACCCGGTGTCGCTGCCGCTGATCAGGCCGTAGATCAGCGCGAACATTGTCGCGGCAAGCAGAGTGGAGCCGAGGCCGTCGAGTGCGATGCTGCGGTCGGCTGGAATCCTGGGCAGCACCTTGAGGCCGAGGATAAAGGCGAAGCTGCCGATGACGAGGTTGATCAGGAACATCGGCCGCCAGCTCAGGCCGGCGAGATTGGCATCGACCAGGAACGCGCCGAGGATGGGGCCGAGGACGGCGGCCAGGCCCAGGATGGGGCCAAACACACCGAAGGCCGTGCTGAGCTGATCGCGCGGGAAGGTCGCCTTGAGCATCGCGAAACCCTGCGGGATAAGTAAGGCGCCGAATGCGCCCTGGGCCAGCCGGCCGACGATCAGCATCGCCGGGGTGACGGCGACGCTGCACACGAGGGAGGCGAGGGTGAAGCCGGCAATGCCCGTGAGAAAGATGCGGCGCTGCCCATACTTGTCGCCGAGCCGACCGCCGAGAACCAGGAGCACCCCAAGGGCGAGAGCGTAGCTCGCGCCGAGCCAGCTGATGAGCGCGTGGCCGCCGCCAAGCTCGCGCTCAATCAGGGGCGCGGCGATGTTGGTCATACTGGCGTCGAGCAGATCCATGATGTCGGCGACGATTACGACCAACAGGATGACCCAGAGGTTCGGCTGCGGGCGTCCGGTAGGGGTGGCCATACAGACACTCCTGTGCAATGGGTGAGGTGAGGCGATCAGCCTGGAGCTCACCTGGTGTACGCGTCGAGCCTCGCAGCTGTAAGCAAGGAGGTTGCGTACATCGTTATCGTATACGTACATTGTACAATACAATAACAATGTACGCAAGCGGCAATTGCGGAGCTTTCGATGTGAGTCCGGGCCACATGTTCCGTTGCGCCCGCCAGGGCGCAACGCCGTGCAGGTTAGGCCAGCGGGCGTCGGTCTCATGTGGAACATGGTCGAGGCAGGTGCGGTACAATGTGGGACGCAGCGCAGTATTGGCGAGCGCTGCCAGGGAAGGCGAGGCTGTATTGACCGAGCAGAACGACGAGCAGGCCCCGGTGGTCTGGGACCAGCCCGATCCTCCGGCGCGCCCCTACGTGCCGCTCGACCGGGCACGCATTGTGGCTGCGGCCATCAAACTGGCCGATGAGCAGGGGCTGGAAGCATTCACGATGCGCAAGCTAGCCGCAGTGCTTGGCGCTAGCCCGATGTCGCTCTACCGGCATGTCGCCCGCAAAGAAGATCTGATCGACCTCATGCTTGACCACATCGTGGGTACGTACGACCTGAGCGGCATCCCGTCCGGCGATTGGCGCGCCGACCTCGTCACGCTGGCCCGGCAGCAACGCGCCGCCGCCTTGCATCATCCCTGGTCGATCATCCCGGTGGTTCGGCCGGCTTTAGGGCCGAACGCCATCGCGCACTTGGAAACCGCGCTGTCTGTATTTGATGCAACTCCGTTGCCGGTCGCGTGGAAGGCCTGGGCGACGAACCTGGTAGAGACGTATGTTCGCGGCAGTGTCGAAGCCGAGCTAGCCGACGCCGCCGCAGAGCGTAGCAGCGGCATGACTACGGAGCAGTGGCAGCGGACGATGCAGCCCTACCTCGAGCGCCTGCTCGCGACAGGCCGCTACCCGCGGGTGAAAGCCTTTTTTGATGATGAGAACGAGATCACGCGCGACGAGGCCTTCGAGCGTGGGCTGACGACGATCCTTGACGGCATCGCGGGCCTTATCAGCGGGAGTACGGCACCGCCAGGCTGATCTGCTCGCACGGGCGAATGCCGGCCGCGCTGAGCGTGAGCCGTATACGCTCGATCCTCTCAAGCACGCTGCTCGCCATCTGCGCGTTCGTTTATGGAGCAAGCCCGGCGTGCCTAGATGCTGGAGGTCACCGTTGCGCCCAAACGTTCAAACAGTATAACCCGTGTCTCCGTACCTGTTCGCTATCTTATCTTTCCGCGATTGCCCATCTGGACGACGTGCTGGAGCAGTTGCGCGACTACGGCCACTCGACCACTTCGATTACGCTCTCGATGGTGATCACGAACCGGAATGTCGGCAAGCCAGGCGCCGGCAACAATGCGCAGCTTGGAGTGTAGCCGGCGCCATCATGCGCCAGGCCGGCAGCGATCTATGCCTTGGGTACAAGCACGTTACGCATCAGCACGCTATCGTGGCAGCTCCCGTCGTCGAACACTAGCTGCTTCCGCTCGAGCCAGACATACCCCAGGCGCTCGTAGTACCGAGGCAGCCGGCCGTCACCGTAGTAGCAGTCCAGATAGATCGCGTCGCTCGATCGTGCGCGCGTGCTGCTCGGCGTAGCCCACCAGCGCCTGCCCGTCGTGCTGCCCTCCCGGCTCCCGTATGCTGGCCAGGGTCGCCAGCCACGTGACCCGCCGATGGATCACAAGCTCGGCCCAGGCGTCCGGGGTCGCCGTCGCCAGCGTCACCACCGCGCGCAGCCGGCCTTCCACGAACAGGCCGTGGTTCTCCCCGGCGTGCTGCCGGTGTGCGTAGATCGCGTATGGAACCCGCCAGGCCGGTAGCTGGCGCTCCTCGAGCCACGCGGCCGCATCCATGACGATCTGATAGGCCGCATTGAGCTCCGCAGGTGTGAGCTGTCGGCAGTGATGGATCATGAACCTGTGGCTCCTTGAGCAGGTCTCCAGGCGTCGCTGGCGTGTCTCCGCCTGCTTGGCGCTCATCACCCAGCGGATCACTGCCTGGCGATACGAGGGCGCACGGGCGCTGAAAAGGCCTAGGCCTTCTCGTTGGCCTGGAATAGTGCTTCAGACGCAGCATCAAACGCCGCTTCGTGACGTTGCTTATAGGAGTAGATGACCGTGCGCTTGTCGCGCCAGCGCTCAAATGCCTCCAGCCCAGGCGGGCGCATCCGCCGTTGCGAAGAACACCGCCGCTTTGGCCTGCTCATGATCTCGCATAGCGTTCCTGTCTACATCTACGCTCCAAGCAGATAGGCTTCTCGTAGCCACCCGAGCAACTCTTCATCATGGATTCGGCATTGCCGTCGATGCGGTGCTGGATGCGGAGTAGGCGCTTGTTTCGGCAGATGTTGCTAATGTTTCTTAGTGCTGATCATCGGTTGCTCGCCGCGAATCCGAGCATCAGCCCCTAACAACTCCAACCACTCGCCCGAAAGGTTCGTCGGCGCGCCCCTCGTTCCAAGTCACACCACGTGAAGGTCTGCTGACATGTCTCCCGCCAGATGCCTGCCTCACTAAGAAGCTGTTTGAAAAGGGTGGTTTGAGGGACTTCGTCCCTCCAAGTTTCCATTTTCTGGCGGGTGGCGGCCACATTCGTGGCCGCCACCCGCCAGAAAGGGAAGTGCGAGGGGCTATGCCCCTCGCGCACCCCCTTTTCAAACAGGCTCTAAGACACCGGCTTGGGTTCGGGTAGGGATCTCGTTGGCTTGAACCTGCCCCAAATCGCGCGGTTGAACAACCGGTGCGTGACAGAGCGCCTCGGCGTGCGCTCCGCCGACCTCAACCCACTCGCGTACACTCTGAGCTTGCGGTGCGAAGGCGGCCTCCGATCGCTGGGATTGGACAGCCGTGGGCAACCAGAACCCGAAGGCTCGCTGCAGCCGCATGATCTTTGCGTCTTTTCGCGCCGGCGCTTAACGAATGCGGCCGAAGAATGCGCGCACGTCGCCAATGAACAGGTCGGGCGCTTCCATTGCCGCGAAGTGGCCGCCGCGCTCGAACTCCGACCAGTGTACAACCATGTTCGTCTTCTCGGCGAAGCGCCGTATCGCGACATCGGTGGTGAACACCGCCACGCCTACAGGCACGCTGGAGCGCTGCTTCGGCGCCCACATACTCGCGTCGTGGAAGCGCTCGTAGTATGCGTTGGCCGACGACCTGGCGGCGCCGGTTAGCCAGTACAGCATCACATTCGTCAGCATGCGATCGCGGCCGATGGCTGCCTCGGGCAGCTCTGCCGCCGGATCGCTCCACTCCTTGAACTTCTCGACGATCCACGCGAGCTGCCCCACCGGCGAGTCGGTCAGCGCATACGCGATGGTCTGCGGCCGGGTGCCCTGCAGCTGCATGTAGGCCATCTGGTCGTCCCGAAAGTGCTTATGCAGCGCCAGGCGCCGCTGCTCGCCCTCGCTGAGGTTGGCCATGTCGGCCGGGTCGCCACTGGGGAATGTGACCAGCGCGTTGACGTGCACGCCCACGACGTGCTCGGGAGCAATGCGGCCGATCTCGGGAGCGATGAACGCGCCTATGTCGCCGCCCTGGACGCCATAGCGCTCGTAGCCGAGCCGGGCCATTAGCTCGGCCAAGGCTCTGGCGACGCGGCCGTCAGTCCATCCCGGCTCGCTCAGCGGCTGAGAAAACCCGTGGCCGGGGAGCGACGGGATGACCAGGTGAAAGGCTGGTGCCGTGCTGTCGCCGTGGCCGCGCGGATCGATCAGCGGCTCGACGACATCGAGGAACTCGACGAACGAGCCCGGCCAGCCGTGGATGAGCATCAGCGGCGTGGCGTCTTCCTCGGCCGAGCGCACGTGCAGGAAGTGAATGGTCTGGCCGTCGATCTCGGTGGTGAACTGCGGGTAGGCGTTTAGCCGCGCCTCCTGCGCGCGCCAATCGTAGCTACTGCGCCAGTACTCGGCCAGCTCCTTCAGGTAGCCTAGCGGCACGCCACGGCTCCAGCCGACGCCCGGCAGCTCGTCGGGCCAGCGAGTGCGCGCCAATCGTTCAGACAGGTCGTCGAGCGCGGCCTGCGGGATGTCTACGGTGAATTCGTGCATGTCCATGCCTTGTTCTCCTTTCGCACTTCTCCTAGTTGACGTGCCACCTGGTTACAGTATATCCTTAAAGGAGGCCAAATTTGTCCTCGTTTCCATGGCGTTTGTTGAAAAGTGTGCTGAAAGCAGCGTGGTGCCATGTACAACCCGACCAGCCGCGTCCTCACCGTGCTCGAATTGCTGCAGTCGAAAACCACGATCACCGGCCCGGAGCTGGCCGCGCGCCTGGAGATCGACGTGCGTAGCGTGCGGCGCTACATTACGATCCTGCAGGATGCCGGTATTCCGATCGAGGCGACGATCGGCCGGCACGGCGGGTATCGGCTGCGCCCCGGCTACAAGCTGCCGCCGCTGCTGTTCAGCGATGAGGAAGCCACGGCGATTGTGCTGAGCTTGCTGGCGACCTCGTGGCTCGAAATCGGCCAGTCGCCTGCGGCAGTCGAGGGCGCGCTGGCGAAGGTCTTGCGCGTGCTGCCGTCGCGCGCCCGCGAGCGGCTGAGCGCCGTCTCTGCGCACCTCATCCTTTCGCCGCGCGAGCAAGACGCGCAGCCCTCCGCCGCGCTGCTGATCGAGCTGAGCGACGCGATTAGCCAGCGGCAGCGCATCGCGATCGACTACCGCTCGCAGAACGATGCGATCACTCAGCGCACGGTTGAGCCGTATGGGTTGGTGGGCTGGTGGGGGCGCTGGTACCTGGTCGGCTACTGCTGCATGCGCCGGGGATATCGGCTATTTCGGCTGGATCGGCTGCAGCAGGTGCGGCTTCTCGCGGAATCGTTTGTGCGCGCCGAGGATTTTGACTGCCAGGCGTATGTGCTCGAGCATCTGGCCAAGCTAGCTCCGCGCTGGCAGATTGAGGTGGAGTTTCAGGCCGCGCTGTCTACCGTACAGCAGAAGATCCCGGCGAGCTATGGGACGCTGACGGCGACGCCGGAGGGTGTTTTGTTCCAGGGCCAGTATGGCGACATAGCCAGCACGGCGCGCTACCTGGTGGGCTTGAACCTGCCGTTCGTGGTGCATGGCCCGCCAGAGCTGCGCGAGGAGCTGCTGCGGCTGGCCGAGCGGGTGGTGCGGAGCGCAACCGCGCAGCCGCAGCCAGGCGCGCACGCCAGCTCGATTGCGGCGGCAGAGTAGCGCGCAGGTTTATCTATCTTCGCCGCTAGCGCTCGCCGCTGAGCCGCTGCGAGAGCACGCGCGCGGCGTGGTCGGCGATGCCTTCGCCTGCCGGCGCGGCCACCTGGCGCATGGCTATGGCTACCGCCTCGGAGGGTGGCTCGAGCGGAGCGCCGCGCCGCCTGCGGATGGAGCTGCGGTTTTTCCGCTTGATTACTGACACTTTGGTGGGGTTTGGGGGGCGGCGAAGCCGCCCCGCATCTTTGAGTTGTACGTGGCGAAGCCACGTAGTGCAACTCAATCGAGAAGTGATCAAGCGAACAGCGTGTTATTTCCGGTGAAGCCTAATGATCGTGCTCGGCGTGCAGGTGCTCGTGGCCGAGGTGGCGGTGGGCATGGCTGTGGATCGCGCCATCGCTGTGAATGTGGCGGTGCGCGTGGATCAGGTTGGTGCGCTCGAGCAGGCTGGTGTCGCGCAGCACCTCGGCCGGCTCGCCCTGCGCCACCACTGTGCCGGCCTGAAACACCACGCTGGCGTCGGCGATCTCGGCGACAATGTCAAGGTCGTGCGTGGCGGTGATCACCGTCTTAGCGCCGCCGCTCCAGCCGATCAAGAAATCGACGACCATGCTCTGGCTTTTTGGGTCGAGCGCGGCGGTTGGCTCGTCCATCAGCAGCACCTCGGGGTCGAGGATCAGCACCGACGCTAGCGCGACGCGCTTCTTCTCGCCGCCCGAGAGCCGGTGTGGCGAGCGATCTTTCAGGTGGCTGATCTCGAGCAGGTCGAGCGTCTCTTTCACCTTGCTGCGGATCTGGTCTTTCGGCCAGCGCAGCTGCAGCGGCCCGAACGCCACCTCGTCGAACACGGTCGGGTTGAACAGCTGCACGTCGGGGTTCTGAAATACCAGCGCGACGCGCCGGCGGAACGCGAACGCCAGCGCGTCGTCCTGCAGGCTTTCTTCGGTGAGCGGCTGGCCGAACGCGCTGATGCTGCCGCTGTCGGCGAAGTACAGGCCGTCGAGCAGGCGCAGCAGCGTCGATTTGCCCGAGCCGTTCGCGCCGAGGATCGCCAGGCGCGTGCCGCGCGCCACGCTCAGCGAGATCCGGTTGAGCGCGATGACGTCGCTCGTGTAGCGGTACACGACGTCGCGCACGTCGAAGACCAGCTCGGTTGGCTGTGTGTTGATTGGTATCATTCGATTATTGCCCTAACCAGAATGCAAGCGCCGCGGTGCCGAGAAACCCCGCCAGGGCGGCCCAGTCGCGGCCTCGGAGCGTGAAATCGTCGAGCGTATACACCTCGCCTCGGTAGCCGCGCGACATCATCGCCAGGTACACGTCGCCGCTGAGCTGGATGCTTTTGCTCAGCAGCACGCCCACGCTGGCGCCGGCCAGGCGCCGCCGGTCGGCGGCATCAAGCGTGCCGACCATGCGGCTCTGGCGCGACTCAAACATGTCCTGCGCGGTTTGCAGCATCAGAAAGATGTAGCGGTAGGTCATCCCCAGGATCACCACAAATACCACCGGCACGCGCAGCACGCGTAGCGCCTTGAGCACGTGCGTCCAGGGTGTGCACAAGATCAGCAGCATCGAGAGCGTCGCAGCTGTCTCGACGCGGGTGATCAGGTATGCCGCCGCGCTGAGGCCCTGCGCGCTGATCGGCCAGCCCAGCAGCGGCACGCGCGCCAGCACCTGGCCGGGGGTGATGAAGATCGCCGGCAGGGCCAGCGTGCCGGTGAACAGCAGTGCGCCGAGCCACACGCGCGTCGCCAGGGTGCGCAGTGGCACGCGCGAGAGCAGCGCCAGCGCCAGCGCCAGCGCGAACACCCCGAGGATCACCAGAATGTTGCGCGCCAGCGCCGCCGCCACCAGCAGCGCCAGCAGCCCCACCACCTTGACGCGCGGGTCGAGCTGCTGCAGCAGCCCGTTGGCTTTGGCAAGCTCCTCGGCATACAGCGCGCGCTCCATCGCCTCGGCCAGGCCGGCGATCGTGCGCTCGACGAAGCTGGCGCGGCGCTTGCGCCTGGGCGCGGCTGTTTGACTCGATATCGCCATATGGCATTCCTATCAAAGCTCGGTATTTTCGGCGGGTCGCGCCTGCACTTGTGGCCACGACCCGCCGGAAAGGGGCTACGTGAGGGCCGATGCCCCTCGCACTCCTGCAGAAACAAATCGGCTTAGCCCCCCGGCGATGCCGGCGCCGCGTCGGGGTCGCGCCCGCCGCGCAGCAGCCTGGCGAGCCAGCTAATCGCGAAGAATGCCAGCATGATCAGCCCCGTGCCGAACACCGCCGACAGAATGTAGCCAAACGCCTCGCTCTGCATGAACGCGGGCGCGTAATCCGGTATCGGCGCCGTCCACACCGACGAGAGCTGCTCCAGGCCAGCAGGCGCCTGCTGCGGTGCCTGGGCGTTCAGCGAGCCGGCTTGGATGTCCTGGCGCGCCTGCGGGCTGTTGAAGTCTTCGGGCGCCCACTCGCCCCAGGCGGTGCCAGCCGCGAGCAGCCCGAGCGGTGAAAGCACCATCAGCACGGCCAGGCCCACCAGCAGCGGGCGCGCAGTGCGCCAGCCGCCGCGCCGCGCAACCGACTGCGCGCCATCGGCCTCGCCGGCCGCGCCCGGCGCGGTAAGCCTGAGCAGCGCCGGGTCGGCGCGCTGCAGGTACGCCACCACGCCGCCCGTCACCACCAGCTCGGCCAGGCCAGCGATCGTCAGGTGGCCGATTGCCATGGCCGGGATCGCCACGCTCAGCGGGTAGGGCGCGTACAGCGGCGCGCCAGTCGCGTCCTTGAACAATATTGGCTGAATGCCGAACTCGACCGCCGCCAGCAGCGCGGCGACATTGATCGCGGCATAGCCGGCAATCGCCGCCGCGACGACCCGGCGGGTTGAGGTGATCTCTGTGCGACCGGCGATCGCGCGATACACCCAGTAGGCCACTAACGAGCCGACGATCGCCATGTTGAAGCAGTTCGCGCCAAACGCCGTCACGCCGCCGTCGCCGAAGAACAGCGCCTGGATGAGCAGGGCAACCGACACCGCCAGCATCGAGCCCCACGGCCCGAGCACAATCGTCGCGATGCCCATGCCTACGGCGTGGCCGGTGGTGCCGCCAGGCAGCGGCAGGTTGAACATCATGATCACGAACGAGAAAGCCGAGAACACCGCCAGCAGCGGCACCAGCCGGCTGTTGAGCATTCGCTGCACCCGCCGCAGCGCGGTGTACCAGAACGGTGCCGCCGCTACATACAGCGTCGCGCACGTCGCTGGGCTCAGGTAGCCGTCGGGGATATGCATACTCGCCTCCTGTGGGTGCCATGGGCGCACCGCTAGCCGCAACTATTCCCTGTTGCAACTATTCTCATCTGCGGGAAGTCGCGGCTACTATACGCTGCGCCAGCCGCATTGTCAACTGGCGAGCGCCGGCTTTCTTCTCCACTGAACATACGTACGCATGGGGCCGATTGGACGTATCTGCGGCAAGCAGTATTGGCGCGCGACACACTTCTACCAGTGTATGCGCAGCTGGCGGCGCGCGTGGATGGCGCGCCGGCCTTTGGGAGCGTGTAGAGAGCTGAACACTCGCTGTATTCGGGGGCTCGGGGCCGATGAATACTTGCTGTATTCTGGGGGTTCGGGGCGGCTTCGCCGCAGTTGTTTGTGCGCTGCCCTGCTTGGCAAAGCCAGGCAGGGCAGCGCACAAACAAAACTGATCAAGAGGTAGCTCTAGGCATTGCCAAGGATCAGGCAGGCCTCGGGGGGGAAGCTGACGGTGATCTGCTGGCCGCGCGCGGGCGGGTTGAGATGCGGGTTATTCACTTCGTCGAACTGCAGCGCCTGCTCGCCGAAGCGCACGCGCACGCGCACCGTCGGCCCCAGGAACATAACATCTTCGACGGTGCCGGCGAGGCGGTTAGTGCTGTTGGGCACGCTGTCGGCCGCGCCGTCGATCGAGATGATCTCGGGGCGCAGCGCCAGGTTGATCGGCTGGCCGGCGCCGACATCGCCCAGTGGCTTGGACGCGCGGATCTCCTGGCCGTCGATCGTCAGCCGCCCCTCGGCCGCGCTGGCGACGTGCGCCGAGAGCACATTCAGCGTGCCGACGAACGAGGCGACAAAGCGCGTGGTCGGGAAGTTGTAGATCTCGAACGGCGTGCCGATCTGCTCGATCCGGCCGTTGCTCATCACCACGATCCGATCCGAGAGCGACAGCGCCTCTTCCTGGTCGTGCGTCACATAGATCGTCGTGATGCCAAGCTGGCGCTGGATCGAGCGGATCTCGTTGCGCAGCGACACGCGGATCTTGGCGTCGAGCGCCGAGAGCGGCTCGTCGAGCAGCAGCACCTGCGGCTGGATGGCCAGCGCGCGCGCCAGCGCCACGCGCTGCTGCTGCCCGCCCGAGAGCTGGTAGGGGTAGCGCGCGCCAAACTCGGGCAGGTGCACCGTGCGCAGCATCTCCTCGACGCGCGCGGCGATCTCGCCGGCCGGCTTGCGCGCCACCTTCAGCCCAAAGCCGATATTATCGGCCACGGTCATGTTCGGGAACAGCGCATACGACTGGAAGACCATGCCGACATTGCGGCGGTTGGGCGGCATGCCGGTCACATCGGCGCCATTGATCCGGATCGTGCCCGACGTGGGCGTCTCGAAGCCGGCGATCATGCGCAGCGTGGTGGTTTTGCCGCAGCCGCTTGGGCCGAGAAACGAGATGAACTCGCCGCGCTCGACCTCAAGGTTGAAGTTTTCGACCGCGACCGACTGCGCAAAGCCTTTGCGTACGTTCTTGAGATCGAGAAACGCCATACACGCTCCATCTGGCAAATGCTGAGTGCGCGCTGCCAAGGCTTACGGCGGCACTACGCTCGCGGCTCCGAAGCTATCGCACCCCGCCAAGCTGCGTCTGGCCCGGCGCACCGCGGCCAAGGAACTGGATCAGCGCGACAGTGCCCCAGGTGAGCCCAAAGCTGAGGATCGCCAGCGCCGACGGCTCGTACACCGCGCTGCTGGCCTTGAGGTTCATATACGGGCCGAACGCGGGCTGGGCCAGCAGCGATGCGATCGTGTACTCGCCCATCACGATCGCGAAGCTCAGGAACGCGCCGCTGAGCAGCGCGATGCGCACATTCGGGAAGATCACCCGCAGCAGGATCGTCGCCCAGCTCGCGCCAAGGCTCTGCGCCGCCTCGGTGAGCGTGCGCACGTCGATCGCGCGCAGGCCGGTGTCGATCGCGCGGTACATATACGGGAACGACAGCACCACGTAGCTCGCCACCAGCAGCGAATAGCCGCCGGCGCGGCTATTTAGCAGCGTGCTGCTATACGTGCGGATCAGGCCGAACACCAGCACCACCGCCGGCACCACAAACGGCAGCAGCGTAACGAACTCGACAACCGGGCGCAGGCGCGGCACGCGCAGCTGCACCCAGTACACCGTCGGCACGATCAGCAGCGCGCTGATCACGATCGTCAGCAGCGCGGCCTGGAGCGAGAACGTAAAGCTCTGGTAGAAGAACGTATCGTCGAACACATTCGCATAGGCGTCGAAGCTCAGCACGCCCTTGCGCGCGCGCAGCGAGAAGTCGAACGTGGCGATCAGCGGCACGAAAAAGTACAGCAGGCCAAGCACGACCCAAACCCACGGCCAGAAATGACGTTTTCTCATCGCAGCTTCTTTATCGCGATCATAGATGAGCGCCTGCCGCGCGCAGCCCGCGACCGGCAAGCGGCCATTAGCTTCGGAGCCAGCGGGCGGTCTTGCGCTGCAGCCAGGTGTACGCCCCGATGCACACGATCATCACAAATACCATCCCCAGCGCCAGCGCGTTGCCCAGGCCGGGGTTGTGCAGCGCGTCGCCGCTAATCTGCGCGCTGATCAGGATCGTCACCAGGTTGCCCTGGCCGCCGGTGAGCGCGTAGGCGGTGGCCTGCGCGCCAAAGGCGTTGCCGAACAGCAGAATCGTCGTGCCGAGCAGCGAGGGCAGCAGGATGGGCAGCGCCACGTAGCGCCAGTATTGCCAGTTGGTCGCGCCGAGGTTCTCGGAGGCCTCGCGCCACTCGCGCTTGAGCCCGTCGAGCGCCGGTGCCATGATCAGGATCATCAGCGGCAGCTGAAAGTAGGTGTAGGTGAGCGTCAAGCCCCAGAAGCTGTACAGGTTAAACCCCAGGCGGTACAGGTCGACCCCCAGGCCCGAACGCAGCAGCACGGTGATCAGCCCAAGGCGCCCGAGTGTCGAGATAAACGCGAACGCCAGCGGCACGCCGGCGAAGTTCGAGGCGATGCCCGAGAACGTGAGCAGAAAGGCGCGCAGAAACCCCGGCAGCCCGCCGATCGTCACGGCGTAGGCCACCAGAAAGCCGAAAATGCCGCCGGCGAGCGCGGTGACAAAGCTCAGGCGGATGCTCGAGATGTACGAGTTGAGGATGAACGGCTGCGCCAGCCCGGCGATATTCGCCAGCGTGAAGTTCCCGGCCTCGTCGAAAAAGCTGTTGATCGCGATCGACGCGGCGGGCAGGAGCAGAAACGCCAGCGCGAACAGAAAAAACGGCAGCACGCCCAGCCAGGCCCAGCTGCGGCGCGGGGCGGCCGCTGGCATGCCTGGCGCGTCGCGGGTATCGGCCTGAACCAGCTGGGACATAGCGACCCTCTTTACAGAACCGAGAACCGAGAACCGAGAACCTGCGGCCGGCTCTTCGTTCTCGGTTCTTGGTTCTTTCGGCCAGTGTTACTTCACATCCGCGCCAACCGACTTATCCCAGCCCTCGGTGATGACTTTCTTCGAGGCGTCGATCTGCGCCAGGGTGGGGAACAGCGCCTTGGCGTAGAGTTCGGCCGGCGGCAGCTTCGAGGCCAGGTCGGCCGGCACCACATTGCGCTTCACCAGGTCGTCGTAGCGCACCGGGTGCGAGTAGCCCTTCAGCCAGATCAGCTGGCCTTCGTCGGAGTACAGGAACTCCATCCACAGCTTGGCGGCGTTGGGGTGCGGCGCGTAGGCGCTGATCGCCTGCACGTACACGCCGGCCAGCACGCCCGACTTCGGCACCACCACGGCGATCTCGGGGTTGCCCTTGGTGCTGTCGCGGTTGCTGAGGGCGTTGTAGTCCCAGCGCAGCGCGATCGGCGTTTCGCCCTTGGCCACGGTGGCCGGCTTGGCGATCACCGGCACGAAGTTGCCGGCGTCGTTCAGCTTCTTGAAGAAATCCAGGCCGGGCTGGGCGTTGTCGGCCGAGCCGCCATTGCCGAGCGCGGCGGCCCACACCGCGTTGATCGCCTGGCTGGATTTGCGCGGGTCGCCGGCCAGCGCGATCTGGCCCTTGTAGTCGGCCTTCAGCAGGTCGGCCCAGTCCTGCGGCACGTTTGAAACCACCTGCTTGTTGACCTCAAACGCCATCACGCCATAGTAGTCGCCGTACCAGTAGCCGTCGGGATCCTTCAGCGCGGCCGGGATCGTCTCCCAGGTGCTGACCTTGTACGGCTGCAGCAGGTTGTCCTTCTTCGACGACTCGCCGAACGCGAAGCCGACGTCGATCACATCGGGCGCCTGCGGGCCTTTGTTGTCCTTGTTGGCCTTGATCGCCTCGACCTCGTCGGCCGAGCCGGCGTCGGGGTTCAAGTCGTTCAGCTTCAGGAACGGGTACTTGGCCTTGAACTTCTCTTTCATCTCGCCGTAGTTCGACCAATCGTTTGGCAGCGCGATGACCGTCAGCTCGCCTTCTTTCTTGGCGCCTTCGACCAGCGCGTCCAGCGCGGCGTTGCCGCTGGCAGCCGCGCCGCCGCCGCTGGCAGCCGGTGCGGCCGTGGGGGCGGTTGTGGTGGCCGCGGGGCTGCCGCAGGCCGCCACCAGCGCGCTGAAGCCAGCCGCTGTGGTGATCTTGAGGAAGCGCCGCCGGTTCAGGTTGCCTTTGGACATCTGTTTCCTCCGTTGTGTGCGAAGAGCATCTACACCTGAACAACACGATCGATGCGGCGGGCGGCCCCGCAGGCTGGGCATACCTACGGCCGCCGGGCCTATCGATGTGTCGACTCAGACAGCAACGCCGGTGCAGGCGAGGCGTGCGGGCCGGCTTGGTACAGGGTTCGGTTCGGAGAAGTACGCCTAGTGTATGCTATCCATGCGAGGCTGTCAAATCGAATCGTACCTTTGTCTGGTTAATGGTCTATTGGCACACCATTAAGCGTACGTAAAATAGCGCGTCAGAAACGCTTCGGCGGCGAGCGGTGCGGCCGCGCAAGGTGCCTCGCGCGGCTGTGGTTGTGCTCGCTATTGGCCCGGTGGCTTCGCCGATTTCGTGCGCGTCGGTACGCCGTGCTGGCTGGCTCAGGCAATACGCACGGCTCGTGCAACGTCTTTCGACCTCTCCCCCTACCCCCTCTCCCGCGCGCGGGAGAGGGGGGCGAGGGTGAGGGCCGACTGCACGAGCCCTGAGGCAACACGGCGGCCGCTGGCGCAAAGCGCCAGCGGCCGCCGTGTTGGGTGTATTCGGGTGCGCGTCGCGAGCTACTTCTTGCTCACCTGCACCTTGGGCGCCAGGCCTTCGATCGTGGCCGGGGCGGCCTCGCCGCTGATGAACGCGTCGGTCATCTGGCGGGCGACGTCGTCGGTGAACTGGCGCGGCGGTGTCTTCATCAGGTAGGCCGAAGGCCCAAACAGCGGCCCGCTGACGCCCCGGTCCATCGCCAGCTTGAGGCAGCGCACCGCGTCGATCACCACGCCGGCACTGTTCGGGCTGTCCCACACCTCGAGCTTGACCTCGACGTTCAGCGGCACGTTGCCGAAGGTGGTGCCCTCGAGCCGGATGTACGCCCACTTGCGGTCGGTCAGCCACGGCACGTAGTCGCTCGGGCCGACGTGCACGTCCTCGGCCGGCAGCTGGTAGTCGAGCTGGCTGGTCACCGCGCCGGTCTTCGAGATCTTCTTCGACTCCAGGCGCTCGCGCTCGAGCATGTTGTAGAAGTCCATGTTGCCGCCGAAGTTCAGCTGGTAGGTGCGGTCGAGCTTCACGCCGCGCTCGCGGAATAGGTTCGCCAGCATGCGGTGCGTGATCGTCGCGCCCACCTGGCTCTTGATGTCGTCGCCAATAATCGGCAGGCCCCTGTCGGCGAAGCGCTTGGCCCAGTAGGGCTGCGAGGCGATGAACACCGGGATGCAGTTCACGAAGCCGCAGCCGGCCTCGAGGATCTGCTCGACATACCACTTGGTGGCCATCTCGGAGCCAACCGGCAGGTAGCTCACCACGACGTCGGTGCCGGTCTCGCGCAGGATCTTGACGATATCGACGGTCGAGCCGCGGGCCTTTTTCACGCGCGAGTTCAGGTACTTGCCGATGCCGTCGTGGGTCATGCCGCGGTCGACGCGCACGTTCAGGTTCGGCACGTCGGCGAACTTGATCGTGTTGTTCGGGTCGGCGAAGATCGCTTCCGACAGATCAAGCCCAACTTTGGTGTCGACAACGTCGAACGCCGCCGAGAACTCGATGTCGTTGATATGGTAGCCGCCCAGGTTGACGTGCATCAGGCCGGGTACCGACTCGCTCTCGGGGGCCTTGCGGTAGAACTCGACGCCCTGCACCAACGACGACGCGCAGTTACCTACGCCGATGATCGCGACACGAACTTTCTTGCTCATTGGGGGTGCCTCCATTATGTGTCATTACAAACCGGTGGTAGCTATCGAATATACGTGATAATTGGCCGGTGGTATCTATCGAAACAAGGCTGCGGGGCGGCAGAGCCGCGCTTACGCTAGCCGTTGGCGAACTGCCGCAGCTCGGCGCTGCGCTGCAGGTGGCTGAGCAGGTGCCGCTTGGCCATGTAGACCTCGTGGATATTGGCGAACAGATCCGGGTGGCGCGCCAGGATCTCGCGCGGCGGCAGCTCGATCAGGAAGTTTTCGACCAGCACCACGCGCTCTTGCGCCGAGTGCGCCGCCTCGATCGCGGTGTGCCATAGCTCGCTGCGCTCCATTCGCTCGAGCACCAGGTCTTCGGGAGTTGCGATGCTGCTGGTCTCGACCCGCTGGTACGCGCGCTCGCGCGCATTTGCCGAGCGGGCCATGTCGATCGACGTGGCCGAGACGCAGGTGCGCAGGTAGCCCAGCAGCGACGAAAGATTAGGAAACTGGGCGAAGCGCTCGGGCGAGAGCGCAGCCCACGCGCGGGCGAACGCGCGGTCGGCAATGTCGTCGCAGTGCTCGTCGGTGGCGCCGCGCGACCCCTCGCGGCTGGCCCACGAAATCAGCATTGGCCGGTAGCGCAGGCTGATCTCTAGCCAGGCCGCCTCGTCGCGCAGCATGATCGCGCGGCGGAAGATCTCGAAGCCGTTGTCGTTCTCGGTGGAGGGCACGCGTGCCGAGCCGGCGCGCTGCTGGTTCGATGGTGCCGTGGCGCCATCTATTGTCTGCGTTGCATACACCGTGCTCACCTCGTTTCCGCTCTGTCGGTTTGGCTATCTCTGCGGTACGAAGCTATTGTAGCGTGGCAGCCCAGCCGCGTCAGCGAATTGCATTACACCGCCAGTGTATTCTTTTTCACACACTGCTGCTCACTGGATCTGGCGCTCGAGCGCGGCGGCATCGTGGATCGTGATGCGGTAATTACGGTCGACCGAAATATACGATCGGCCCTTGAAGCTGGCGATCACCTGGTTCACGCGCTCGCGCGTCGCGCCCACCAAGCTGGCAATGTCGCTCTGGGTCAGCCGGATGGGGATGATGATCTCGCCCTGCTGGTTGGTTTTGCCATACTGCCGGCCGAAGGCCAGCATTTGGCGCGCGACCCGGCCATACACGTCCAGCGCGCACAGCGCCTGGATGCGCTCGTTGGCCAGCCGCAGCCGGTCGGACATAATCCGCAACAGGTTGTAGGTGATCTGCGGCATGGCGCGCAGGCACTCCTGGAAGTTCAGCCGGTCGAGCCACAGCACCGTCGTCTGCTCCTGGGTTACGATGTTCGCCGAGCGGCTGGTGCTGTCGATCACGCTCATCTCGCCTTCGATATCGCCCGGCCCGCCAAATGCGATGATCACGTCGTTGCCATCGGCCTGCGTGACGTAGACTTTGACGGTGCCTTCGAAAATAATGTACACCACCTCGCCGGGCTCCTCGGCGCTGATCAGGTTCGTGCCGGCCGGGAAGGTTTTGCGGCGCAGCAGATCGTTCACGCGCGCGAGCTGCTCGGGCGCCAGGTCGCGGAACAGCGGCATCTCCGCCAGCGTCGCAAGGTTTGAAACAACCGCCATAGTGAGATCCTTCAGTCAGCCTATGGGCTACAAGTATTGCCGATAGGCGTGGTTCAAACCAGCTTTCCAGTTCATCGCTCCAAAGGCGTAGGTGAGCGCTCTACCGCGCCCGTACCGTGCCGCGCCGAAACCACGGAGCTGAGCCACGCCGTGCGGCGAAAAACGGCGGCCACGAAAGAGGATCCTGGCCGGATCCTTCGCGCAGGTTATGTGCTTCACTGCTGTGAACAGTACTATAGCCGAGAACTACGCGATTTTCAAGGCGCGCGCGTGCTATAATCGTGGCGATGCTATACGACGATACTATTGCAGCTATTGCTACGCCACACGGCGAAGGTGGCATCGGCATTGTGCGGCTCAGCGGCCCCGGCGCGCTGCCGATCCTCGAGCGCATGTTTGTGCCGGCGCGGCCTGGCGCCTGGCGCCCGTTTCGCATGCGCTACGGCCAGGTGCAGGCCTCTGGCGGCGCGCGCGTCGACGAGGCGCTGGCGGTGTGGATGCGCGCGCCGCGCAGCTACACCGCCGAGGATGTGGCCGAGATCTCGTGCCACGGCGGGCCGCTGGTGCTGCGGCGCGTGCTGGCGCTGGCGCTGCACTATGGCGCGCGCGCCGCCGAGCCGGGCGAGTTCACGATGCGCGCCTTCGCCAATGGCCGGATCGACCTGGCGCAGGCCGAGGCTACGCTCGATGTGATACAGGCCAAAACCGACACCGCGCTGGCGCTGGCTCAGGCCCAGCTGGGCGGCTGGCTGGCGGCCGAGCTGCGGCCCATCCGCGAGCTGCTGCTCGCGCCGCTGGCGTTCTGCACCGCGCTGGTCGATTTCCCCGAGGACGAGGTCGAGCCTCAGCCGGTGGCCGAGCCGCTTGGCGCCGCGCTGCGCGAGATCGAGCGTCTGCACGCCAGCGCCGGCCAGGGGATCGTCTACCGCCAGGGCGCGCGCGTGGTGCTGGCGGGCCGGCCCAACGCCGGCAAATCGAGCCTGCTGAACGCGCTGCTGCGCGCCGATCGGGCGATCGTCACGCCGATCCCCGGTACCACCCGCGATACACTCGAAGAAACTGCGAACCTGGCCGGCGTGCCGGTGGTGCTGGTCGATACCGCCGGCATTGCCGAGAGCGCCGATCCGGTCGAGCGCCTGGGGGTGGCGCGTAGCCGCGCCGCGCTCGCCGCCGCCGACCTGGCGCTGCTGGTGGTCGACGCCAGCGCGCAAGCTGCGCCCGAAGACGCCGAGATCGCGGCGCTGCTGGCGGCGAAGCCGGCCATTTTGGTGATGAACAAGTGCGACCTACTGAGCGAGGCTGGCCGACAAAACGATGCGAGGCAGGCGTTTGACGCGCTGCTATCGCGCGCCGGCTGCCTGCCCGTCGCGGTTGTCGCTACCTCGGCGCTCAGCGGCGCCGGCCTGGCCGAGCTGGCTCAGGCAATCGCTGCGGCGCTGCTGGGCGGCGCGCCAGCCCACGGCGACCGCATGGTCAGCAACCCGCGCCACCGCGACGCGCTGGCGCGCGCAGCCGGCCACCTGCGCGACGCCATCGCCGGCCACGCGGCGGCTCTCCCGGCCGACCTGCTGGCGGTCGACATGACCGCCGCGCTGGCGGCGATCGGCGAGATCACCGGCGATGGCGTAGACGACGACCTGCTGGCCACGATCTTTAGCAAGTTCTGCATTGGCAAGTAGCCCGCTCGCGGAGGCACTATGAAGCAGCCTGCATCTCCTCCAGCTAGCCCAAGCACGCTCAGCGGCACGCGCACGCAGCGCATGATGACGTTTGTGATCACGCTGGTGCTGCTGAACATGCCGATCTTCGTGATCGGCCTGCTCGACGCGCGATCGTCGCCAGTGACGCTGATCCTCTCGTCAGCTATGTTTCTCTACTACGGGGTGTACTACCTGCTGGTGCGCGCGGGCTACGGCGAGCCGGGCACCTACGCCTGCGTGCTGCTGCTGGCGGTGGTGCTGGGCGCCGGCAGTCACAACGGCGGCGGCTTCATGATGGCCACCAATGCGCTGTACCTGCTGCTGCTGGTAGCGGTGGGGCTGGTGCTCGACAGCGAGCGCGCGCTTGATGTCACGCTGCTGCTGTGCATGCTGTCGTACGGCGCGCTGGTATACGTCGAGCTGGCGGTCGCGCCGCCGCTGGTGTTCGCCACGCTGTACACCACCCACAACCGGCTGGCGGTGTCGTCGGTGGTGCTGGCGCTGCTGATCACCATGGCCGGCGTATGGCGGCTGATGCGCGCAAACCTGGTGATGATGCGCCGGATCACCGGCGAGCTCGAGCAGGCTAGCGCCGCGGCCGACCGCCGGGCTAGCGAGAACGGTGAGCTGGTGGTGCAGGCCCAGGCGAGCAACACGATGCTACGCGCCACCGAGGCGCGGCTGCGCGAAACCGTCGACGCGCTGGCGCTGCCGCTGATACCGCTCGACGAAGGCGTGGCGCTGCTGCCGCTGGTCGGGTATATCGACGAGCGGCGCGCCGAGCGGCTGATGGAGGGATTGCTGGAGGGCATCCACACGCAGCGCGTGCGCGGCGTGGTGATCGACATCACCGGCCTGCGCGATGTTGACGCGCGCGTGGCGGGTACGCTGCTGCGCGCAACAATTGCCGCGCGCCTGCTTGGCACGCGCGTGGTGCTTTCGGGCATTAGCGCCGAGGCCGCCCAGGCGCTGGTGCACCTCGACACCGATATGCGCGCGATCGAGACGGCCGGCAGCCTCAGCCAGGCGCTACGCCAGCTCGCGGCGTAAGGCATTGGGGGCTACGCGCCCTCGCGGCAGAGGGCGGCCGCCCGCCCTCTGCACTCCCGCGCTGGGGCTTTGCTCCAGGCCCCATAATCAATGCCATCGCTCTTGCGACGCCGGTGGTACATGCCTCGTGGCACGGGTACGGGTGTTGGTTGGCCCTGAGGCATGCGCGTACGGCGTTGGTGGTGGCATGGCCTTCTTCCCTGCGGAGGCGCCCACGATGTGCGCCCTACATTGGGTAATGCGCTCCCCCGCTCTGCGCTCCAACGCTCTGCGCTCTGCTATGGCCAAGCGCGCCCCAGCACGCGCTCGTAGCACGCCAGCATCCGGCCGATCACCACATCCCACGTGAACATCGCGTGTGTCCATTCGCGGCCGGCGCGGCCCATGCGCGCGCGCAGCGCCGGGTCGTCCAGCAGCGTGCCGAGCGCGCGGGCCAGCGCTGGTGCGTCGGCGGGCGGCACCACCAGGCCAGTCTCGCCGTCGCGCACCACTTCGGTCAGCCCGCCGGTGCGCGCCGCCACCACCGGGCGCTCGCAGCTCATCGCCTCGCACGCCGCCAGGCAGAAGGTCTCGTGATCGGTGCTGGGGATGGCGAACACGTCGCTGATCGCGTGCAACTGGGGCAGCTCGGTGTGTGGCCGGTTGCCGATGAAGTGCGCGCGCTCGGCGATCCCCAGGCGCCGCGCCTGGGCCTCGAGGCTGGCGCGGTGCGGGCCATCGCCGGCCAGGATCAGCCGCGCCCCCGGCAGCCGCGCCAGCGCATCGAGCAGAAAGTCGAGCCCTTTAAACGTCACCAGCCGGCCGGCGTACAAGATCAGCGGCGCGCCGTCGGGCGCGTAGCGCGCGCGCAGCACCGCGTCGGGCGTGGCCGGCCGGAACAGGTCGGCGTCGAAGCCGTTATACGAGACGTCGATCGGGATCTTGTAGTGCGCCTCGACCATGCGCGCATTGAAGCGGCTGCACGCGAATGCGCCGTCGATGCTGCGGCGGAACAGCACGTCGCCGGGGAAAAAATCAGTGCCGTGCGAGTTGTACACCAGCCGCGCGCCGCGGTAGAAACGCACGTGCGCGCCGATCGGGAAATCGTAGGGCTTCACCACCTGTACAATGTCGAAGCCGCCGCGCATCAGGTCGCCCAGCGCCCAGCCGGCCATCGAGAGCCGCTCCAGCAGCTTCAGCAGGTTCAGCGATTTGCGCAGCGGCGGCACGCGGCCCCAGCTATCGCGCGCCACATACGGGTAGCGCCGCACCGTCACGCCGGGCGGCTCGCGCCGCACCGCGCCCCGGCCGCCGAAGATCGTCACGCGGTGGCCGCGCTCGGCCAGCTTCTGGCCGACATCCCACACAATACTTTCGACGCCGCCGAGCTTGACGGTAGTGGTCAGGTTATAAAGTGCAATGTTCATTTGGTTTGGGCGATGCTACTGGCGGATCGTCGCGACGCGCTCGATCCAGAAGGACAGCGCGGCGGCGAGTGTAAGCGCGTAGCCGGCCGCCACCAGCACGCGCCCGGCCAGGCCGCGCCGCCAGGCCCAGCCGATCACCGGCGCAGACAGCAGCGCCATCGCCGGGATAAAGTAGAAAATCTGCTTGTCGACCATCGCGATGCGGCTGCCGGCGATCGTGAACAGCAGCGCCACCAGCAGCCAGCTGCCGTAGAGCGCCAGCAGGCGCCGGTTGCGCAGCCGCGCCAGCCCCACCAGGCCCAGCGCCAGCGGCGCCCACAGCCCGAACATCACCGGCCGCGCCAGGTAGCCCATGCGCGGGATGTAGTCGGCCAGGTAGTCTAGGAACGGCTGGTGGTTTTGGATCCCGGCCTTTTGCCCGCCGCCATTGCCGAGGAAGTACGGCAGCGTGCGCTCGACGATCAGCGGGATGTACTGGCCGTAGTAGATCAGCGTGGCCAGCAGGAGCGCCGCCAGCGCCGCCAGCGCGATCGCCGCGATCGAGCGGCTTTCGCGCGGGTGGCCGGCCACGAACGCCGGAGCGCCGCCGGGTGCGCTGGCTCCGCGCCGCTCGGCGCGGCGGGCCAGCCACAGCGCGGGCACCAGCAGCGCCAGAAACAGCATCATGAACGCGGCCATCACCGTGTAGATCAGCGTGGTGATCGTCAGCAGCAGCGTGAGGATCGCGAAGGGCCAGGGCCGATCCAGCCGGCGGTAGGCCGCGACGATAAACACCGTCGACACCAGCGTCCACCAGATGCCGAAGGTCGTGGGCAGGTTGCCCCACGAGTGCAGCAGAAATGTTGCCGGCGTCACGGCGTAGAGCAGGCTGGCGAACAGCGAGTCGCGCTCGTTCAGGCCGGCTTTGCGCCCCAGCAGCGCGATCAGCAACACCCGGCTGCAGTCGACGAGCGCGCTGAACATGTGGCCAGCCAGCACCATGGGCAGCGGCAGCAGCAGGAACACGCCGGCGAAGATATGGAACCAGGGCGAGTATGGGATCACCGGCGGGTTCGCGCCCCACTCGGCGGTGGGCATGGTGCGCTTATCCATCGGGTTGCCGGTGCCGTAGAATGTCCAGAACTCGCCGCTGAAGATCCGCCTGGCCCACTGCATCTGCAGCGCCATGTCGATCCCGACGAAGTACGGGTAGAGCATGGCGCCGGCCTTGACCCAGTAGCCCACGAAGAACACCAGCAGCAGGCCGCGCAGCAGCCGGTCGCTCAGCGGCGCGCCGGCGCGGCGGAAGAGCCAGGCCACGCCGCGCTCGAGCGCGAGCAGCAGCAGCACGCTCCAGAGCGCCAGCAGCGCCAGCCGCGGCAGCATGAAAGCGGTTGGGAAGCGTGCCTGCGCCAGCGCCCAGGCCCCGCCCAGCACCACGGCCAGCGCCAGCAGCGCCGCCAGCGCCGGGTTGCGCGTCAGGCGCGCCAGGCACAGCTGCAGGCTCAGCGCGATCACCAGGGCGTAGAGCAGGGCCTTGAGCGGCGGCAGGAACGGCGTGGCGCCGGCCGGCGCCACGCTCACGTCGTAGAGCAGCACGCCGAGGTTGCGCGGGTCTTTGAAGGTGTTCGAGCTGATCTCGAGCGTCAGGTCGCCGTCGGGCACCAGCGCGGCCGGCACCAGCACCGCGATCTGGCGGCGGTCGCCGTCGGGCAGGCTGGCCACTGGCGTGCCATTGGCGCGGATCACCGCGCCGAGCGGCTGCCCGTCGGGGTGGCGCAGCGCGGCGGTCAGCCGCACCACCCAGTCGCCACGGCCGATCGCCGGCAGGCTGATCGTGCTGCTCGCGCTGGTCCAGCGGTAGGTGCGCGCCGGCGCGAGCTTTACCTGCTTCACCCAGCCGGCCGGCGGTATCGGGTCGCCCACCAGCCCCGGCTCGAGCCGCAGCCGCAGCGTATCGGCGGCGCCAAGCTCGGGCGGGATCAGCAGCACCAGCTCGGCTGGGCTGCTGCGCGCGATCCACAGCCGCACGCCATTGGCCGAGAGCGTGTAGTTCTTCAGGCCGTTCGGGTCGAGCCCCTCGGCTGCCACCACAGTGACCTGCCAGGTGCCGCTGCGCCGGCCCGGCACGCTCAGCTCGGCCTGGGTGGGGGGCCAGCTAGCCACTTCATCGGCGCCAATCGGCCCGACCTCGGGGGCGTAGAAGTCGGCCGTTGCGTCTTCGCGGTCGCCGGTGCGCGGCAGAAATGGCCGGTCGAGGTAATCGCCGATGTCGATCGCCACGAACGGCCGGCTGCTATAGGCCGCCAGCAGCGCCAGCGCCGTGGCGAGCGCCAGCAGCAGCGCCGGCAGCCAGGGCGCGGCGCCAAGCCAGGCCAGCGTGGGCGCCAGGCTTGCCGCGCGGCGCGACTCTGGCGTGCCGATTGTTGGTTTTGGGATGGCTCCAGCCAAACTATTACTCCGTCTCGCCGACTTTCACCAGCAGCAGCTCGTAGGTGCCCTGGATGGCGGTGCGGTAGGCCAGGTAGGCGGCGCGCGCCAGCCCCAGCCGCCGCAGCGCATCGCGTGCGCGGCCCTTTAGGCCGGTGGCGCTGCCCTCGCCGCGCCGCACCCGGTCCTCGCGCAGGTCGCCGACGCGGAAGCCATAGCCTGCGGCCAGGCGCCGGAAGCCGGGCATTGTATAATAGTGCATCTCCGAAAGCTTCTGGCGGTCGCTGAAATCGGACTGGCCCTTGCTGCGGCCGCGCCGCGCGATGATCGCCTCGGCCAGCGGGCGCGGCATCCAGTTGAGCAGCGGCAGGTGGTAGTGCGGGTCGCGGTAGGCAAAGCGGTTGATCACCGTCAGCAGCACGCGCCCGCCGGGCTTCAGCACGCGCGCCAGCTCGGCCAGCAGCTGCGCCGGGTTCTGCACGTGCTCGACGACATCCCACGCGATCGCTAGGTCGAAGCTGGCATCGGCAAACGGCAGGTGCTCGCCGGCGCCGTTCATCACCGGCAGATCGGCGTCGTAGCGCGCCGCCCGCAGGCGGATGATCTCGCAGTAGGCGCGATTATATTCGAACGCCAGCGGGTGCGCGCCGGCTAGCGCCAGCGCCACGCTGGTGCCGCCCATGCCGCTGCCTAGGTCGAGAATGCGGCGCCCCGCCAGCCCGCCGCCGTAGCGGTCGATCAGGCGCAGGCGCTCGTGCTGCTGGCGCTCCTGCCAGATCCGGCCCTCGCGCCAGCGCGGGTAGTCGGGCCGCCAGGTCATGTGCGCCAGCCAGTGGTCGATCTTGCTGGTCAGCTCGGCCTCGCGCTGCGCGTCGAGCGCGGGCTCGGGTAGTTGGTTGAGTATGCTCATCGCTTCGTCGCTAGGTCGGCCGAGCGATCGCAAGCGGCGCCTGCCTGCTTGCAACCATTCGAGCGCACACACATTCAAGCCGGCGTCCGGCCCGGCCCCGATTGTAACAGAAACACGGGCGCGCGCAAACCAGCGTTGCGCGCGCCTTGCCGTTGCGCCGCCAGGCTTGTAATTGGGTAATCAGGGAGAGTATACTCAGCTCGCCAGCCGCCGCCAGAGCAATAGGGAGGGTCGCGTGAACACCAGCGAGATCGCCAAGTGGATTCAGGATCGTATGCCGGCCGGGCTGCTGAGCGGCCCTCCCGAGCTGGCAATGTACGATGATGAGGCGGTGGTGTTGCTGCCGGTGGCGCCTGAACCGCACATCGCCGAGGCCGACCCCGAGAGCCGCCGCGCGGCCGAGCTGCGCCAGATCGCCACGCACCGCGAGGAAACTCGGGTGCTGCGCATGCGCCTGGCGCGCGATCTGCAGAAGCAGCTGGGCGTTCCAGTGGCCTGGGGCATGCGTATCGGCGCGAGCCAGGCGCTGTTCACCACCCGCTCGGCCCCGGTGATGACGCGCCTGGGCCGCGCCGAGCGCGATGTGCTCGATACGCTGGTGGCCGCCGGCGTGGCCGATACCCGCAGTTCGGCGCTGGCCTACGCGGTGCGCGCGTTCGCCGCCGAGCACGCCGACTGGCTGGCCGAGGTGCGCGCGGCGATTGCCCAGGTCGATCAGGTGCGCGCGCGCCTGAAGCTTTCGCGCCGCGCCGGCGCGCCAAGCGTGCCCGACGCCGAGGAGTAGACCAGGCGCGCTCGATCGCGCTGCGCTCCGCTATATGCCATCCCAGAGAAACCAATCCAAGTCGACATAACCGCGATCGTCGAATGTCACGCCTTCGGCCTCGAGCAGCTCGCGCTGAAGCGTGGCGTTGAACTCGTTGCTGATGCGCCCGGCGGCGTTGATCACCCGCCACCACGGTACCTCACGGGCGCGATCCGGCCCTAGCCCCGCCAGCGCCCAGCCGACCCCACGCGCACCGCGCGGCACCGCGCTCATCTGCGCGATGCGCCCGTACGTGCTGACTTTGCCGCGCGGGATGCGCCGCACGACCTCGTACACGTCGTCATAGTAGCTTGTCATAAGTGTGCCTGTTTCATGCGCCGGGCGATCATGCTGGGTAAGTTTCGAATGTGCCGTCTTGGTACAGCACATTGATCGCCGGGCCATTGCCGAAGCCCAGGCTGCTGTATACCAAGCGGCCGTTCGCGAAGCGCTGCGTCACGCCCGTGCCGGCGCTCTCGGCTGCGGTTGCCCAGCCGAGCGCGTCGGCGACCGACTGGTTCGCATACCACAGGCGCCCAAACCCGCGCAGCGGCTCGAGCAGCCCGGCGGGCGGGGTTTTGTCGCCGCTGTCGGCGGGGTCGCCCTCGCGCCAGGTGTCTTCAAACGATTGCCAGGTGTTTTTGGTGCTGCTGCCGCTCTCGCGCGCGATCACGTAGATCGTGCCGCCGCCGCTCTGCGGGTCGGCAAGCCACAGCATCGCCCCGCGCTCAAACGGCTCTTCGGCAACTGCGCGCTCCTGGCTGTCTTGCGCTGCGCAGCCCAGCCGCTCGGCCACACTCGGCTGGTTTTCGAGCAGCCTGGCGAACGCGTCACCAGCCGCGATCGGGCAGGGCGGCGCGGTTGGCTCGGGCGTCGGCGTGGGCGGCGCAGTTGGCTCAGGCGTCGGCGTGCTGGTTGGCGCCTGCGTAGCCTGCGGCCGCGTTGGCGCGCTGCTTGGCGGCGGGCTAGGCGCCTGGGTTGGCCCAGCCGTTGCCGGGGCGCTGGTTGCGGTTGGCGCGGCGGCTACGCTGGTTGGGGCCGCGTCGGTGGGCTGCGGCGCGGTGGGCGCGGCCGGCACGGTTGGCGCGAATGTCGCCAGCGCCCTGGTGGGGCCGGGCGGCGTGGGAAGCTGGCTATTTGCGCGCGAGCCGCCCAGCAGCCCGGCGGTGTACAGCCAGCCGCCGCCAACCGCCAGCGCCAGCACAAGCCCGAGCAGCACCCATGCCAGCGGGCTGCCACTGCGGGCAGGCGGGGGCGGCGGTGCCGCGCTGGCGCGGTTGGCCGGCACGGTCGGGCGGGCGTACGGTGGCGCCGCGTCGCCACGGTTTGTCGGTTGCGCGGCGCCGCCGGCCATCTCGCCGACGGCGATGTGCGGCACTACCACGCGCGCATCGCTGGGGCGGCGCAGCGCAGGCGGCGGGGTGGGTAGCTCAAAGCCCGTGGCCGCGCGGAGCGCCCGCGCCAGCTCGCCTGCGCTGGCGTAGCGCTGGCTCGGGTCGCGCGCTAGCGCGCGGCGCAGCACCGCGTCGATCGCTGGCGTGAGCTGCGGGTCGAGCTGCGAGGGCGGCGTGAAAGCGCCGTGCAGGTGGCCCATCAGCACCTCTTCGGTGCTGCCCTCGAACGGCCGCCGCCCGGTGAGCGCGCGGTATATCAGCACCCCCAGCGCGTAAATGTCGGCCCGCCCGTCGACGGTATGGCCGCCGCGGATCTGCTCGGGCGCCATGTACTCGGGCGTGCCGATCAGCACGCCGGTGGCCGTCAGGCCGCGCGCGGTCGCGTCGAGCGATTTGGCGATGCCGAAGTCGGTAAGAATGGCGCGCGCGTGGCTCAGGTCGCTCGCATCGGCGCTCTCGATCAGAATATTGCCCGGCTTGATGTCGCGGTGGACGATCTGGCGGGCGTGCGCGTAGTCGAGCGCGGCGGCCACCTGATCGACAATCGGCAGCAGCTCGGCGGTCGGCAGCGCCCCGCGCAGCCGCAGGGTGTCGGCGAACGATTGCCCGCTGAGCAGCCGCATGGCGATGTACACCAGCCCGTCGCCCTCGCCAACGTCGTAGATCGGCAGGATGTTCGGGTGGTCGAGCCCGGCCGCCAGCACTGCCTCGCGCTGGAAGCGCTCGGTCAAGGCTACGTCGCCGGTGTACTGCGGGTACAGTATCTTGAGCGCGACATCGCGGCGCAGCACGGTGTCGCGCGCGCGGTATACCGCGGCCATGCCGCCGCGGCCCAGCACTTCCACGATCTCGTAGCGGCCCAGCCGCCGGCCTTTTAGGTCTTCAAGACGCATCGCGGTACTCGATATGTCACGGGCGCTGCCGCGCGGCTCATTCTTTTACACAATAGTGCGTCGTTTCGGCAGCACAACGGCAAGAACAAGGCCGCGTGCGTCGATTATAGCATATCAATGCTATCAGCCATGTATCAGCCGTTTGCGGATTGCGCGGGCCTGCGCGCGTGGTAGAATGCGGTATCGGCGCGCGCAGTACTTGCGCGATATCTGTGTGCCTGCCGAGCGCCACGGCGCGCTCCGGGCCGTATACTTAGGGTACTGAATGGCAGAACAACCATATATTCCCGGTGGGCGCTCAGGCCGCCGGCCGCTGGCACGCCGCCGCCTGCCGCCAGGGCTGCTTCGCCCGGCGCCTGCGCCACGCAAAGGCCCGGCCGGCTGGGGCGCGCGCGTCCTGTTTGGCCTAGCCGCGCTGGCCGCGCTGCTGCTGGTCGGCGGCGCGATCACCGCCTACGCCTCGTACGCGCAGCTGGCCAACTCGCTCGAAGGCCGGCTCGATACCCTCCAGAAGCACCAGGGCTTTCAAACCTCGCGCATCTACGATCGGCACGGCACGCTGCTGTATGAATTCTTCGACGCTGGAAAGCGCACGCGGGTTCCACTCAAGCAAATTTCGCCGCTGCTGCGCAACGCCACGATCGCGATCGAAGATAAGACGTTCTTCAAAAACAGCGGCGTCGATTACGAGGGCATCGCCAAAGCGGTCTACCGCGCCGTCAGCGCCGGCGAAGAGCAGGGCGGCGCCTCCACCATCACACAGCAGCTGATCAAGCAGGCCGTGCTTACCGAGGAAGAGAAAGCCCCCGAGAATCGCTACAAGCGCAAGATTACCGAGATCATCCTGGCGCAGGAGCTCTCGCAGCGCTACTCGAAGGACGACATCCTCGAGCTGTATCTGAACGAGATCTACTACGGCAACCTGGCCTATGGCATCGAGGCCGCCTCGAATGTGTATTTCAACAAGCACGCCAGCGAGCTGACGCTGGCCCAGGCGTCGCTGCTGGCTGGCCTGCCGCAGCTGCCCAACGTCTACGATCCGATCAACTACCTCGAAGGCGGCGCGCTGCGCGGCATCCAGCTTGGCGACAGCTGGCTCGCGCCCGATTATACCTTCCCCGACGGCACGCCGCCGCCCAAGAAGCGCCAGGCCGCCGTGCTGACCCAGATGGTCGATGAGGGCTACGTGACCGAGGCCGAGGCGCGCGCGGCCGCAGCCGAGGATCTGCGCTTCTCGAGCCAGGTGGCGCCGATCAACGCGCCGCACTTTGTGTTCTACGTGCGCAAGCTGCTTGAAGAAAGCGAGGAGTACGGGCCGCAGTTCATCAACCAGGGCCTGTCGATCTACACCACGCTCGACCTCGACATGCAGCGCATGGTGCAGCAGAAGGCCGCCGAGCGCATCCGCGACCTGGCCGAGCGCAACATCCATAACGCGGCGGTGGTGGTGATGCAGCCAAACAGCGGCGAGATCCTCTCGATGGTCGGCAGCATCGATTACAACGCGTCGGTGCCGACAAGCACCAAGGGCGAAAAGGGCAATGTGCTCGATGGCCAGGTGAATGTCACGACGCGCGACCGCCAGCCTGGCTCGGCGCTCAAGCCCTTCACGTATCTGTCGGCGATGGACCAGGGCATGACGCCTGAGTCGATCTTGTGGGATGTGCCCACCGAGTTCCCGCCGTTTGGCCCGAACTCGTACAAGCCGCTGAACTACAATGGCAAGTGGAACGGCCCGCTGCGCATCCGCACTGCCCTGGCCAACTCGCTGAACATCCCGGCGGTCAAGGCGCTCAAGTTTGCGGGCATCCAGAATACGCTCGATCTGCTGCACCGCGCCGGCATCAAGGGCCTGCAGAACCCGCCTGGCTACTACGGCCTGGCGCTCACGCTCGGCGGCGGCGAGGTCACGCCGCTCGACCTGACGGCGGCCTACAATACGCTGGCCAGCGGCGGCACCTACTACTCGCCCATGGCCATCCTCAAGATCGTCGATAGCCGCGGCAATGTGCGCGAGTTTCGGCCCGAGCCGCATCCCAATGCGATCAACTCTGACCACGTCGCTATTGTCACCGATATGATGAGCGACGACACCGCGCGCGCGCCGATCTGGGGCCTGAACAGCAAGCTCAAGCTGTCGCGTCCGGCCGCCGTAAAAACCGGTACCTCGAACGACTGGCGCGATGCCTGGACCGTCGGCTTTACCCCGTATGTCACGGTCGGCGTCTGGAGCGGCAACAACAACAACGAGCCAACCGCCAAGGTCGAAAGCCTCACCGGCGGCGGCGTGATCTGGCATAACGTCATGGAAGAGCTGTTTGCTAACGCCAAGTTCGGGCAGGTGCTGTCCGAGCCCTACAACGGCGCGCCGCCGCTCGAGTTCAAGCTGCCGAAAACCGTGGTGCGCAGGCCGCTCTGCGAGATCCCCGGGCCGTTCAATCGCTACTCGCAAGAGCTGTTCTCGCCCGACATGCTCGAGCGTAAAACCAAAGACGAGCCAACCGCCACCGCTGACGCCACTGCCGAGGCTACGGCGGGCGGCGTGCAGAACGGCTGCGCGGCTTTTCGTGAGCTTACGGTTGCCAAGCTCGGCGACGCGCCTGCGCCAGCCGAGGGCGATAGCCCCGACCAGCCGGCGCTTAATAGCGCCAACTACTGCCGCCCCGTCGACGGCGTGGCGATACCCCAGGGCATGCTGACGACCATCCAAACCTGGAATGTGCCGCCGCTCGACCCCGACGAGAAGGTCGAGTACCGCTGGCAGGGCGGCAGCGCCGTCGCGCCCGATCAGATCCCCAATTGCACCGAGGCCATGGTGGCGTCAGTCGCGCCGCCCGGCTCGATCAAGCTGCCCGATCTGCGCGGCTTTGGCGAAAACCAGGCCAAGGAGAAACTGGCCGAGCTGGGCATCACCAACGTCTACGTCGATTATCAATCGCGCGAGCGCATCCCCCAGATCTTCGATAGCACCGCGCCGTACGCGGTGGTGAGCACGCTGCCCGGCCCCGGCGAGTGGGTGCCGCCTGGCAGCACGGTGGTGCTGGGCGTGCGCGCGCCCGACGCGGCTCCGCCAGCCCCTGGCGGCGAGCCGACGCCGGGCGGCGAGCCGGCCGCGCCGCCCACCGAGGTGCCGACCCCGCCCGTGCCATAGCGCTTGCGGCCGCCGCGAGTCGCTTGTGCTGCTCAAACAAGCGAAGGGGCCTGCGCGACGCGCAGGCCCCTTCGCTGTGTGCCAGGCTCGGCGGCGAGAAGCGCCTATGCCACACTCTCGCCCGGAGCGAGCGCGATGACCTCGGTATGCACGCCGAAATCCTGGGCATGCTGGCGCAGCTGGTCGGGCGTGCCCTTCAGCAGCGGAAACGTGCCGAAGTGGCCGGGGATGGCATACTTCGAGCGAATAAGCTTGAGCGCGTAGGCCGCCTGGCGCGGATCCATGGTGAAATGGTCGCCGATCGGCAGGATCGTCAGATCCGGCTGGTACAGGTCGCCGACGATCAGCATATCGTAGGTCACGGCCGTGTCGCCGGTGTGGTAGATCGTGAAGCCGTTCGACATGCGCAGCACGTAGCCAACCGCCTCGCCCAGCGACACCAGCGTGCCGTTATCGTTGTAGGTGCTGCTGTGCTCGGCCTTGGTCATGGTCGCGCGCACGCCGGCTACCTCGACGGTGCCGCCCTTATTGAAGCCTACAATCCGCTCCTCGCCTACGCCCTGCGCCGTCAGCCACGACACGAGGTCGAACATACAGACGATCTTGGCGTCGGTGAGCGTCGCCAGCGATAGCAGGTCGGCGATATGGTCGAAGTGGCCATGGGTGATAAAGATTGCGTCAAGCCCTTCGTTTCGTACACGCTGCTTCCACCCGTCGGGGCAGGCCGGGTTGGTCTCGACCCACGAGTCGATCAGCAAGTTCTTGCCCTCGGGCGTGGTAATGTGGAACGTACCATGGCCGAGCCAGCTGATCGTCGTGTCGCGTCCAATCGATGCCATACACTCCTCCTTTTCAGGGCAACTGCGTCATTCGTGTCTATCGTAGTGTGGAACGAAGCTTGCAAGCAGAGTAGCGATTGTAGCGCACAGTGGCGCGGATAGTATAGCACAGCCGCGCCACAAGGGTTGACAGACGCGCAATCGTGCGTATAATAAGTGCATACCCCCCATGGGTATCGGCCCCTCAGCGGGGGATAGGAACATCTAAGGAGATACACACATGGCCAAGCCAATTACCGTAACTGATGGCGAGTTTGAGCAGAAAGTGATCAACTCCGACGTACCGGTGGTTGTCGATTTCTGGGCGCCGTGGTGCGGGCCCTGCCGCGCGGTGGCGCCGATCCTCGAGGAGCTGGCCGGCGAGTTCGAGGGCCGGCTGACGGTCGCCAAAGTGAACACCGACGAAGAGCAGACGTGGGCCAGCCAGCTTGGCATCATGGCCATTCCGACCATGGTCATGTTCAAGGACGGCCAGGAGGTCGGGCGGGTGCAGGGCGCGCGGCCGAAGTTGATGCTGAAGCAGGAGTTCGAAGCGATCCTTGCGCGCTAGCCCGCGCACGGTGGCCTTAACGTCAGAGGTCGGGCGGCTGCAGGGCACGCGGCCAACGTCGATGCTTCGGCAGGGGCTCGAGCAGCTTCTGGCGTAGTGCGAGGCAAAAGCTATGTCCGAGCCGAAATCACCGCTCGTGTTGAGCGGCCCAATCAGCCCCAGCACGCGCACCGAAGTGCTGCAGCGCCTGCGCCGGATCGAAGGCCAGGTGCGCGGCATCCACAAGATGGTCGAAGATAACCGCGACTGTCGCGATGTGGTGGTGCAGCTGTCGGCGATCAAAGCGTCGATCGCCAGCCTTAATACGCTGGTGGCCGAAACATACGCGCAAGAGTGCCTGTGCAACGCCGAGCAGATCGGCACTTCCGATGTGGCGGGCCTGCTCGATCTGCTGAAGGCCGCGCGCTAGCTATTGCGGCACCACCAAGAACCGGGGGTCGGCTTTGCCATATGGCAGGCGGCTCTCGGTTCTTGGCTATTCACCGCCCTCCCAGCTGAACGACCGCGCCAGCAGCCAGTCGGTCAGGCGCGGCGCCAGCAGGCTCACCGCCGCCGCCAGCCGGTCGCCCGCCGAGACATACGCAACACGCGGCTCGCGTATCGCCGCCCGCACGATCGCCTGGGCCACCTGCTCGGGCGTGGCGGCGCGGCTGCTTACGCGTCGGCGCTCGCGGCCCTGCCCCAGCCGGTGCGCCGCAAACTCGGTCTGGGTGCTGCCCGGCCGCACCAGCGTCACCGCTACGCCGCTGCCGCGCAGCTCGACGCGCAGCGCTTCGGTCAGGCGGTCGAGCGCGGCTTTGGCCGCTGCGTAGCCGCCCAGGTAGGGCAGCGCCCGCAGCCCGACCACCGACGAAACAAAGATCAGCTGGCCGCCGCCGCGCCGCAGATGCGGCAGCGCTGCCTGCGTGAGCGCCAGCGGCCCAAACAGGTTCACCGCCAGCGCCTGCTGCAGATCCTCGGCGCGCATGCCTGCCACCGGCGCGGCTAGCCCCACCCCGGCGTTGCTGATCACAATGTCGAGGCTGCCAAATTCCGCCACTGTCTGCTCGACAAGCCGCCCGACCGCGCCTGCGTCGCTGATGTCGGTGGGCACCACCAGCGGCTGGCCGGGCAGCGCCTCGGCGGTGGCCTGTAGGC
>NZ_JAXLWP010000020.1:0-142629 GCF_046328425.1 Kouleothrix sp. | reverse complement strand
CGACGGCGAGTACCACATCGGTGCCAGCAAGTGCGACACCTAACAGATCTGTGCCAGGGCTAAGTACGTCAAGCGCCACGGCGACACTTGTAACACAAACATCTATAACGCCAACATTAACAACAAGTGCTACGACGAGTACGATACCGAGCGTAACGCCGACGATAGTCGGCGCAGAAACAAGCGAATCGCTTACTGCAACAGCTCAGGGTACTAATACAGCAACCCCAACGGCAAGTCCAACGCCAGCCCCAATGTCGCATGCCTGCCAGGTGCAGCCGGTATCTTGGGGCGGTTGGCTTTGGTTCTTTTTCAAGTGCATGTCGTTAGGTCAACGCATGTTGTGGCAAATTAAACTGGGCGCTCTCACAAGTATTATCCTAATGCTATTTTTCTTAATCGGCAAGCGATTTGCCCAGCCATTACGTTTGTTAAGAGATAAGTTCGATAGGTGGCTTGATCGCTAAGAATCTAAGGTTCTTCGGGACTTTCCATAAAGTCTCCGGTATTTGTGGTTACAGCCATCTTCCCTGCTCGGAAAATACGAGTAATGTATGGCGCAACGGGCGATCCTAAAGGGCCGAGCTTTGATGTAGAGCCAGTAAACTCTAGACATTATCGAGATTTAGGGCATGGATTGCCAAGGAACGTGCCGTAGGCGAAGGTTGGGAAGGCCACAGCAAATCTCCATCACGGTGTCACGGATATGGTCGGGACGCAGCCAGATGTCCTCCTTGAGGATGCAACAGTGTTTGATTGCACTAATGATGTGCTCAATCAGAGCACAACGCTGTGAAATCGTACGATTGTCGGCTTTCTGGGGATGCGTGAGTGGCTGGCCATTGGGCTTCTTATACGGCATCGTGATCGTTACGTTAGGACGTGTGAAGTAAGAAAGCCCAGATCCTGGAGTAATTCACTGCTTGGCGGAAGTCGGTACGGTGTTGCATCGGCGAGCGGCTTCTCGTGTGAGGCGCCTTCGATCGTCTCACTCAGAAGACAACCCTGGCGGTACGATTGGCCAGAACAACATTCTTCATCGTGTGGTCGTGTGCCTTGCCGCTCCGGTAGTCTTTTTGTTCACTTGGGTCTTTGGGACGCGGGACGGGTCGCTCGGTGCCATCGAGGAAAAGGGAAGCGAACGCCTCGCCGTCCTCGGCACTCTAATCCGCACGCGCAATTCGTCGAGTATGCGCGACGGTGCGAGCTTGGCGGTGCGCAGGACGGTTTTGAGCACGGGAATGAGGATGTTCAGCCAGGTGCTGACATTTGATTGGATTAAGCCAAAGGTAGCGCCGTGATAGTATTGACGCGGAGCATGTTTGAGATAACTGAGCACAAAGAGCAGTCGGTCTTCGGGCGTTGGCAGCGGGCAGTTGATGTAGACGTTGAAGCTGTGCTCCTTGCGGGGTTTGCCGGTAATGGTTTATTGCTGCATGTGCTCCCGGAAGGCCTGTTCGAACGGTTCGACAATCATCGTGAATTCCTTACTCGTGAAGCTCGTCAAATCGAGCAATTGGGTCTCGCGTCCCACAACATCCTGATAGCGCAGCATCGTCGTGCTCTGCTCATACTTATGAGCAGAGCACGATACCATAAATCTCGATAAATCTTATGGACTTTTCAATCTTTTTAATGTACAATATGATTGATTGAATTTCGATTAAACATTAGCGGAGTTATACAGTGGATCATCAATTATTTAGATCTAAAGCGGATCTACATCAATATCTGTACTTCTTGTAGTTATGCTATCATTCGCAATTACAAGCCGGTATTCTGATTAGAAAAACCTGGTTCCATAATATAAAGCGTAATCACTTAATAATGATTGTACTTGTTTTGGCTATTATATTGACCCTGTTGGTCATTTTGTCGATTAAGTCGCTCCCTATGAATAATAATATTGAAGTTTATATTGAGGAGATTGTATTGTCAGCCGTTTTCTTATTATCTAGCTTTATTACTGGTGGTGAAGGCATCATAGGCTTTCCAGGCAAAGGCAGTCGCAATGGGTCTGTCCTGACTATCACACACAAAAAGGCAACGTTCGTAAAAAAGGCGACCTTTTCGTGCATACACTCGCGAAAAATAATCGGTCATAGAGTCTTGGTAGGCCTGTGCCTCGGTTGGCGTATCGAACGGCATAGCTTTCCAGAGCGCTAATTCCTCCTCTCGGTATCTTCTCAATAATCTGGGGTAGACTGGTTGCCGCTGGTTTGCATCCCTGACGTGTTCGAGTATCATGGGATGCGGAGCACGCCCTGACGAGAACTGCCTGATGCTCGATGATCTTGATCTCTCCAGCCTCCCCGATGATCGGACCCGTGAGCTGATTATCCGGCTGCTGAACATCATCGAAACACTGACCGCTGACCTGCGCGCTGCGCAGATCGAGAATCAGGGACTGCGGGACGAGATCAACCGCCTCAAAGGCGAACAAGGCACGCCGCCCACGCGACCGAACACGCCTGCCCCAACGGCTGATCACTCCTCGGAAGCGGAACGTCACCGCCCCACAGAGCGGGTCAAACGCGGCAAGCGGGACCGCATCGCGATTGACCGCACCAAGGACCTGGTCGTGGACCCAGCCAGTCTGCCGCCAGATGCGGAGTTCAAAGGGTACGACGAGGTCGTGGTGCAGGATGTCGTCATCCGCAGCGATAACGTGTTGTTTCGCAAGGAAAAGTGGTATGCGCCCTCGACCGGCCAGATCTACCTGGCGCCCTTGCCAGTGGGCTATCAGGGCGAGTACGGACCGGGGGTGCGCGCGCTGACGTTGGTCTTTTACTTTGCCTGCCAGATGACCGAGCCCAAGATTGCGGACTGGTTTGCGCACGTCGGCATCGCGATCTCGGATGGTCAGATATCTAACCTGCTGATCAAGGACCACACTCCGTTCCATACCGAAAAGGACGCAGTCTATGCGGCCGGGTTGCGCTCGAGCCCCTGGCAGCATGTCGACGACACCGCCACGCGTGTTGGCGGCCAGAACCAGCACTGCCAGGTGGTGACCAATCCACTGCATACAACCTTCATCACCACGCCCGCCAAGGATCGCTTGACCATCCTGGATGTGCTGCGCAATGGCGCGCCGCGCACCTTCCGCCTCAATGCCGAGGCATTCGGCTATCTTTCCCAGGTGGGTGTTTCGGCGATTACACGCCAGAAGCTGAGCCACTTGCCGCGCGATCAGACGGTGGACGAGCCGACCATGCAGGCCTGGATCGCCACGGTGCTGCCGAAGGTCGGCGCCCACACCCACAAATGGATTCTGGATGCAGCCGCGGTGGCGGCCTATCATGCGCAGACTGAGTGGCCGATTGTGCGGCTGCTGCTGTGTGATGGCGCGCTCCAATTCACTTGGGTGACGGAGGAGTTGGCGCTGTGCTGGGTGCATGAAGGACGCCACTACAAGAAGCTGCTCCCGACCATGGCGCGGCATCGCGAGTTGTTGGATGCCTTTCTGGAGGACTTTTGGGACTACTACAACGAACTGCTGGCCTATCGCGAGCACCCGACCGCGGCCGAGCGGCAGCGGCTGTCGGTATCCTTCGATACCCTGTTCCCGGTGCAAGACCGGCTATTGGGCGCTGGACGAGCGGATTGCGCTGACGCGCGCCAAGAAGACCAGCTTGCTGCTGGTGCTCTCTTTATCCTGAGATTCCGCTGCACATCAACCCGGCGGAGTTGGGGGGCGCGGCAACGGTGCGCAAGCGTGATCATGGCCCGCGCACCGCTGAGGGCGCGAAGGTGATGGGATACATTCATGTCGCTGGCGGCGACCAGAAGCAAGCTGGGGGTCAGTTTACCACTATATCCACGACCGGATCTCCTGCAAACCCAGCAAGGTGATACCACCGTTGATCAGATCATTGACGAACGGGCCAAGGAACTCAACTTCTGGCGCGCTGGCGGGGTGTCTCCTGATGACCACCCTGATTTATTGAGAAGATACTACATATGAATATAAGCATAACATTGCCTACTAAATGCATGATGTAGTGAAAGATTATTTTCCTGTAATTCTTTCGTTGTTGGCCATAGTTATATTTGATGATTTTGTTTCCGAACTACTATCTACACAGCGACTATCAGTATTCCCGAACATCGATACTATATTATTATATGTACAGTCAATATTCATAGGTATCATTTACAGCATTATTCTTTAAAAAAAAGAGAAGAATAACCCATCTTATTATTGTATTTATACTATGGATGGCAACTCTTAAATTGGGTATCAGTGTTTTTTTGGATAGTCCGGCAATTATTACTTCAGAGACAAGCTCTCTGAAGCGAAGGCAGGGAGTTCATTTCTTGATGCATTATTACTATGGGGAACAAACGTTATAATCTTTGCCATCTGGCATTGGATGTTAGATCGGGGTGGCGCTTACAATCGAAGCCATAGAATCAAGTCGCCGACCTGATTCTCTGTTTCCCATTCAGGATCATTGTGCCGATGATTGGTGCAAGGAATGGTATGGATAAGTTGGCAGCCCGGTTTTGTAGATTATCTGTTTCTTGCGTTCACAACGAATACCGCAATCAGCCCTACCGAGACGATGCAGGCTTCCTCAACTCGCGCCAAAATGGCTAATGATGCTGCAGTCTTCGATATCAATGACCGTTCTAGTAATTCTCGTAGCCCGCGCGATTAATATGATCAAATAAATATTTTTTGGTTCTTTAGGATTTCCCGTGGAAAACGCAAGTTCTTTAGCCTTGATTTAGATAATTTGTTTATGGTCAGGAAGCGGTTGAGGCACGATTGGTCCGGTGCATCTGCAAACTCGCGTGCGATGCCACTGACGGTCTTGTGCTCAGCTACCAGTAAGCCGGTGATGTATTCGGCGAAGTGTATACGCGCTGGTTCATTCGGAAAGATATCCCCAAACTGAAGGAGCAACTCTTCCACGACTTGTGGCAGTGCAACGATCGCTGGCATTGCACCCTCCCACATTCAACCCGGTACCACTGCGATCATACGTCACTCGCCACGCTCGCGCAAATCTGCAAAACTTCAGATGTAATAAAAGCGCCCATCGATGGCTCGATGGGCGCTTGAGTCGTAAGAAGCGAGTATTTTTCCAAGTCTTAGTTCACCCCAGCTTTGCAGTTCATTTTCCCAAAGTCGTACGGGCGCGATACATCGCGCCCGTACAGTGTCAAGTCGCCCCAGGAATTGAACCCTGCCAAAGCCCTGTCAATAATTACGCCCGCTCGGCCAGCGCCGCCAGGGCCCGGCTGCCGCGTATGTACGGCGCCGGCAGCAGCAGGCCGTAGAGCAGGCCGGTGACCACGCCGTACACCAGGTTCTGGATCACAAACGACGGCGCGTAGGTGTCCATCAGCGCCGGGTTGAGCACCGGCAGCACCATGAAGTACGCCCCGGCCCACAGCGCCATCCCATAGATCAGGCCGCTCACCGCAGGCACGCCGAAATCGGTGGGCAGGTGCAGCCGCCGCAGCGCCAGCTCGAACAGCGCGCCCAGCAGCCCGGCGATCAGGAAGTGCAGCAGCGTGCCCACCGCGATTGCCGTCGCGTCGTTGGCCGCCACCAGGCCGAAGATCGGCGCCGCGATCTCGCGCGGCTCGCGCCACATGTCGTAGCCCAGCGCCACCGACAACATCGCCGCCACCACGATCATCGCCAGGCCGCCGCCGAGCCCGGCGAGCGCCCCCGCCATCCCTGGGGTGTCGAATAGACTGGTCGCCTGCATCCGACGCGGAGTGGTGCCGTTCGAGGAATGCTGATCAGCACTCATTGCCTGATCCTTTCACGCGATTACGCCAATGGTCGCGCACGGCCGTGCTGCGCTGACGGCCGCGATCTATGGGGGAAATGCCGGGGGATTGCTGTGCAGATATGTTGCATTTGATGTGCAATAGTGTAACATGGTTTGCTGGGCTATGCAAGAGCCAATTGAGCAGGCCGGATGAGCGAGGCGCGCCTATGCAGGATGAAGCCTACGATATTATTGTGATTGGCGCGGGCATCGGCGGGCTGAGCGCCGCCGCGCTGCTGGCGCACGACGGCTACCGCGTGCTGGTGCTCGAGGGCCACATCGCGCCCGGCGGCTGCGCTTCGTCGTACGAGCGCAAGCGCCCGGATGGCGAGCGCTATGTCTTCGACGTAGGCGCCACGCTGTTTGCCGGCTTCACGCCTGGCGGCGCGCACCACTGGGTTGGCCAGAAGCTGGGCCTGCGCTGGCCGGTGCGCGCGCTCGACCCGGCGATGGAGGTGTGGCTGCCCGACCGGCGGGTGACGCGCTATGCCGACGCGCGCTGGGCCGACGAGCGGCGCGCGGCGTTTCCGGCGCAGGCGTGGCAGGCCGAGGGGTTCTGGCGCGAGCAAGAGCGCATTGCCGCGATCGCCTGGCGCTTCGCCGCGCGCCAGCCACCGATCCCGCCCGAGCGCCCGTGCGACGCGCTGGGCATGCTGCAGGCTCTGCGGCCCGAGCTGGCGCTGCTGGCGCCCCAGCTCTGGCGCACTGCCGGCCAGGCGCTGCGCGCCCGTGGCATCACCGACCGGCGGCTGCGCGCGTATGTGGATGGCCAGCTGCTGATCAGCGCCCAGGCCACTGCCGACGCGTGCGCGTGGCTCTACGGCGCGGTGGCGCTCGATTTCGCGCGGATCGGCGCGCACTACGCCGAGGGTGGCGCGTGGAGCCTGGCGCGCACGCTGGTTGCGGCGCTCGAGCGCGACGGCGGCGAGATCCGCTATCGCTGCCGGGTGCGGCGCGTGACCGTGCGTGGCGGCCGCGCGGTGGGCGTGGAAACCGAGCGCGGCGAGCGCTTCGGCGCGCGCCACGTGATTGGCAATATCACCGTGTGGGACGCGCAGGAGCTGCTCGGCGCGGCGGCCCCGCGCCGGCTGGAGCGGCGGGTCAGGCGCGCGCCGGACGGCTGGGGCGCCTGCACGCTGTACCTCGGCGTCGACGAGGCCGCCATTCCGGCGGGCATGGCCGATCACCACCAGGTGATCGCGCGCTACGACCAGCCGCTGGGCGAAGCCAACAGCCTGTTCATCTCGGCGCACCCGCCCGACGACCACAGCCGCGCGCCACGTGGCCAGCGCGCGCTTACGATCTCGACCCACACCGGCGCCGAGCGCTGGTGGCGCTGGCGCGCCGACGACCCGGCGCGCTATCGCGAGGAGAAGGCGGCGATGGCCGAGCGCATGCTCGACACCGCGACGCTGGCACTGCCGAGGCTGCGCGCGCACATTCGCTACATGCAGGCCGGCACGCCATGGTCGTTTGCGCGCTACACCAGCCGGCACTACGGCATGGTCGGCGGGCTGCCGCAGCGCCTGGCGAATTCGGGGTTGCTGAGCCTGGGGCCGCGCGCTGCCGGCGTCGGCGGCTTCTGGCTGGTGGGCGACAGCGCGTTCCCCGGCCAGAGCACGGCGGCGGTAACGCAGGGCGCCATACGGGTATACCAGGCGATTCGGCGGGGCGGCTAGAACGGCTCGGGCGGGCGGATGCGCCAGGCCAGCGCCGCCAGCCACATCGCCGCGCTCACCCACACGATGTAGCCGCCGATCGCGATCACCAGCCAGCGCCCGATCCGGCCGCTGCGCCACAGCAGCTGGGCCACCAGGGCGGCACCAACCGCAATCGCCCAGGCCGAAAACATCAGCCAGCGCGTCGAGAGCGTGGATCCCGAGACGAATGGCAGTAGCGCGAACAGCAGCGCGATCAGGAACGTGCCGCTCATCAGCAGCGCTGCAGCCAGGCGCTGCGCGCCGAGGGCGGCGCCTGGCTGCCTGCGTCGCAGCCACAGCAGCGCCAGCCCGCACAGCGCCAGCGGGATGGGGAAAAAGCCAAAGTGCACGCGAAACCCGGCGTCCCAGAGCGTCTGCCACAGCAGCGCCCGGTCGGTGGCCTGGCGGCCGGCCAGCCCCGTCAGCCCGCCGCTGGCGGTGGCGCGCGCCTGCTCGAGAAACAGCCCGGTGTAAGCGCTGTAGAAGAACAGCGCGGCGAACAGCTGCGCCGCCACAAACGCGCCGCCGAGCCGCCACAGCCAGGCCCAGCTCACCCTGCGCCGCCACGCGCCGATCAGCAGCGCCAGCAGGCCCATGCCGCCCAGCAACGACATGTTCATCCAGAAGCCGAAGTGGCCCAGGTACACCAGCAGTTGCAGCGCCCACAGCGCCGCGAAGGTGAGCCATCCCGAGCCACGGCCGGCGGGCGGCAGGCCCCGGCTTGCTGGCGCCTGGCGCGCATGCCCTGGCTGCCACACGAGCACAATCGCGGTGATCAGCAGCAGGTGCGCGAACTGGGTGAAGATGTGCGTGCTGAAGTTCCACCAGGTGGTCATGAGCGTGGCCGCGCTGAAGCTGTAGATGCCCGCCGCCACCAGGCCGAGGCGCGCGGCCGCAGCGCCGGGGCGCGGCGCCAGGCTCACGGCGATGGTGTACACCAGCAGCGGGCTGACAGCGTCGAGCAGCGCGCCGCCGAGCTGGAGCAGCACCCGCCGGTCGAGCCCGGTGAGCGAGAACGGCGCGAGCAGCAGGTAGAACGCCGGCGGGTAGGGGAAGTCGACGCCGCGGTTGCGCGAGAGCAGCAGCACGCTGCCGTTCAGCACGTCGAAGTAGCGGTTGGCGTGGAAGCCGATGTCGCCCCACATCGAGAACGGGTAGATCTTGCCACCGTAGTGTGTGGCCAGCACCGCCAGCGCGATCAGCAGCAGCCAGCGCCGCGCCATGGGCGGCACCGGCGGGGCGGCGCGGGCATACAGGCGGCCCAGCGCCGGGCGCAGCCAGCCGGCCAGCAGCAACGCCAGCGCCAGCGCGCACAGCACCGCGCCAAGCCAGAACAGCGTGTCGCCCTGGCCGAGCAGCCGCAGCGCCAGCGCCGGCGCGCACAGCGCCGCGCCAGCCAGCAGCAGCGCGGGAGCGGGCGCGCATGCCAGCAGCGCCAGCAGCCACGCCAGCGCCGCCGCAGTGAGCGCCGTGGCATCGCCAAACGCAAAGCGCGGTGGGTCGAGCATTGCCGCCAGGCCGGCGAGCGCCGCGCCGCACAGCACGAAGCGCAGCGCAAACGCCGGGCCAAAGCCGGCGCGCCGCAGCGCCAGCCACAGCAGCAGCGCCGCGCCGAGCCAGGCGATGTCGTGCGCCCAGGGTGGCAGCAGCGGCCCGCCGCCGGCAAGTACACGCAGGTCGTCGACCGGCGCGCCGAGCGCGCGCACATCGCCGCTGGGCACGTACGTCGGGCTGCGCAGCACGATCGTGTGGTCGCTCGCGCCGGGCGGCGCGGCCGGCACCGCGACGCGGTACATCGCGCCGGTGGCCGGGCGCAGCGCCAGCGCGCCCAGCGGCGCGCCATCGGCGCTGATCTCGATCTGGCTGGGGCCGCGCTGCGCGACCTCGTCGTTCACCGGGAGCAGGCGGACGATCAGCTGGATCGCGCGCGGGCCGAGCCCCGGCAGACGGATCGTCGATTCGCCGGTAGTCCAACGCAGGTCGATCGTGTCGCCGTTGGCGCGCTCGAAGTCGTGGAAGCCGCTGAGCAGCGGCAGGTCGCCGCCGTAGCCTTCTTCGCGCCCAACGTCGATGCGGTAGTCGAGCGGGGCCTGGGCGGCCAGCAGCAGCAGCACGGCAAACACGCCAAGCGCCAGCCACAGCCGGCGCTCGCGCAGCGCCGCCGCAAGCCGGCCGGCCTCGGCGCGCAGCGCCGCGCCGCCCTGATCGATCAGTTGCATACGCGCTCTGTTCAACATCGCCCCGGCTGGCGATTATCGCCGCTGCGCGCGGGCTTGTCAAACACAGCGGCGGCCGCGCATGCGGAGCGCGGCAAAACCGCAAGATGCCCGGGTGCCATGCTGCCGCAGTGAGCGAGCCGAACAAGGCAACTGCGTAAGTCATACAAAAGTTCGGGGGCGGCAAAGCCGCCCCCGAACCCTCACATACCGCAAGTGATCGCCGGATGTAGTTTTAGCCAGCCGCGCGTGGGCGGCTGCTGGCTCTATAGCCCGAAGAAGGCGGCGTTCTTGCCGGTAAAGCTCTCCTGGCCCGCGGGCACAGCGTCGGCGGTGAAGATCGCGCTTACCGGGCACTCGGGCTCGCAGGCGCCGCAGTCGATGCACTCTTCGGGGTTGATGTAGTACTGGTCGTCGCCCTCGTAGATGCAGTCGACCGGGCAGACCTTCACGCACGCGGCGTCCTTGGTGCCAATACACGGCTCGGTGATGACGTAGGCCATTGAATCCTCCTAAGCTTCTGCTTGTACCATGAAAGAAGTGAAACAGCTGGTGCCGCCTGGGCGCGATCTAGCTGGTGAAGAAGGCGGCGTTCTTGCCGATAAAGCTTTCCTGGCCCTCGGGCACGGCGTGGGCGGCGAAGATGGCTTCGACCGGGCACTCGGGCTCGCAGGCGCCGCAGTCGATGCACTCGTCGGGGTTGATGTAGTACTGGTCATCGCCCTCGTAGATGCAGTCGACCGGGCACACTGCCACGCACGAAGCATCTTTGGTGCCAATACACGGCTCGGTGATCACGAAAGCCATTGCAACTCCTCGCGCTCGGCTCGGCGGCGGCACGGGGCCGCCGCTTGTGCGCGCCAAGCGTACCACAGGCGGGGCGCCGCGTCTGCTACTTTTGTTCCATTCGGTCTTCGCGCAACACCGCGTCGCCGTCGGCCACGCGCGCCAGGCCGCCCGGGTCGAGCACGATCACGCGGCCGCGCTCGAGGCGCACCAGCCCGTCCTGGGCCAGCTGGCGCAGCGCGCGCCCGGCGATCTCGCGCACGGTGCCGGTGCGCTCGGCCAGCTCCTGGTGCGTCAGCACAGCCGCGCCCTCGCCGGCCTCGTGGAGCAACTGGCGTGCCAGGCGCTCGCGCACCGAGCGAAACGCCAGATCCTCGACCAGCACGACCAGGTCGCGCAGCTGGCCTGCCAGCTCGCGTAGCGCCGCCAGCGCGAGGCCGGGGTGCCGGCGGATCAGCGCCAGCAGCGCATCGCGCGGCAGCAGCAGGCAGTGCACCGGGCTCATGGCGCGCGCCGTGGCGGGGTTCGGCCGATCATCGAACAGCGGCACCGGGTTGAAGTTTTCGCCGGCGCCGACCATCGCCAGCACCTGCTCGCGGCCGTCGGGCGCGGTGCGCGAAAGCCGCACACGGCCGCGCTGCACGAAGAACAGCCCCGGCGGCTGCTCGCCTTCAAACATAATATACTCGCCGGGCCGGTACTCGCAGCGCTGCACCCGCCGCGCAATATCGGCCATGGTCTGGTCGTCGAGGTCGGCGAAGAAGGCGATTTCGCGCAGTTCGGCTGGTGGTATCACGGTCGCGCCCGCTATGTGTCCATTTTCACCGGCGCAAGTATACCACACCGTGCTTGCGCCGCACGCCCCGCCCGCGCCGGGCTTTTCTGGCGGGATGTGCCGGCAGCCAGCGCCGTGGCCGGTACGGCGCTGGTGGCGCATGCCTCAGGGTGCTCGTACAGCTGCCGCCGCGCCCTGAGGCATGCGCGTAGGGCGCTGCTCGCCGGCACGGCGGCATTGCCTTCCCCGAAACCTGGCCATACGGCAAGTTATTGGCCCAGAGCTTGTGCAACGTCGGCCCGGTATCTTAGGCAGGACGAGTATGGATCGAGTATCCTAGACCCAAACTCGTTGATGCGGGTCGGGCGTCGTGAAGCCGCTTCGCCCTTTCGGCTCTGAGCCTGTGGGTGAGATTTTGCTCCGACGCCCGCCGTGCCCCTCTTCGAGGCCGAACGGTATCGAGTGGCCAGCTCCTCTGCGAGTAGAGCCCGCATGCACCAGGTCGGCCCAATCGGGGACTCCCCGCTCGTCTCACAAGGAGTGTAGTATGCCTGCTTTTCTCGGCATTGATGTCGCTAAAGACACCCTCGCTGTTCTCTAGCCCAAATCCCGCGCAAGACCAGCGTTCCGAATACGCCCGCCGGTTACGCACGCCTCGTGCAGTGGTCACGAACCAGCACGTCTCCGACGTGACCGTGGTCTGGAAGCCCGCACCTACAGCGACGATGTCGCCCTCGCCCCACATCCCACTATCGCGTCTTTCTCGTCAACCCGGCTCGGATCGCGGCCTATGCCAAAAGTCAGCTGCCCGTACCAAGACCGATCCTGCCGATGCCGTCCTGATTGCGCGCTATGCCCACGCTGAGGCTGCCAGCCTCACGCCCTACTCCCCGCCTGACCCGGCGCTGCGAGAACTGCGCGGCTCGTCCGCCATCTCGATGCCCGCAGTTGCAGCGCCAAGCCGAGCTGAACCGCCGCGCGGGCGGCCATCCGAGTGCCGTGGCCGAGGCGCTGGCCGCACATCGCATTTCTCGACAAGCAGATTGCCGAGACGTTGCGCCAAATCAGCGATCATCTGGAGGGGCATCCGGCGGGCAAGCGCACGAGCTGTGCAGAGCATTGTTGGGATAGGCAGCATTGCCGCCGTATTCTGGCTGAAGCCGGCGACCTGACGCTTCGTGACGCACGAGCAGTAGCCTACGCGGCCTGACCTCCAGTACAGCTCGGGGACGAGCGTGCAGCGACGGACGCGACTGTCGAAGATTGAACGCGAGCTTGCGGCGGGCGTTGTTCTTTCCGGCGATTGTAGCCAAACGCATAATCCAGTACTCCAAGCATTCTGTGCGCGGCTGGCGGAGCGTGTTTAGCGCCGAAAGCGATTGTGGGTGCGGCGATGCGCAAACTGCTCCAGCTGGCCTACGGTGTGTTGCCAGTGGGCGTCCATTTGATGCGGCGCTCGGGCTGGCCTCGCACCCAAAAGGGCTTGACAATCAAGACGGTATCTCCCCTCTCCCGCGCGCGGGAGAGGGGTTTGTTGGCTTTGTGGTGCGGTCGCTCCGCCGAACGCTCCCGCAACTGTCCGCCCTTAAACCCTGACGGGGAGGGGTAGGGGGAGGGGTCGAAAGACGTTGCAGAGCCCTGGTTATTGGCCGGCGCGCCTGGGAGCGCGGCGCCGCGTTTGGTATAATACCCGCGCCTCGTGCCCTGGCAATGGAGGAACCGCCGTGCAACGTACCTGGCTGCTTGTGGCGCTGCTTGGCTGCCTGGCCGCCTGCAGCGCACCCCCACCCGCGCCGACGGCCGTGCCCACTGCCGTGCCTACGACCGTGGCGACTGTTGCGCCGACTGCTGTGCCGGCTGTTGTGCCCACCGCCGCGCCCACCGCCGCGCCCACCGCCGCGCCGACAGCTGCGCCCACCGCCGCGCCCACAGCTGTGCCCACAGCTGTGTCGACTGCCGCAGCTGCGCCCGCCGCGCTGAATGTGCAGGATCAGGCGGCTGCGCTGCGGCCCGAGTTCGCGGCCGACCTGGCGCGCGCCGGCGAGTGGAACCGCTACACGCTCGACGTGGCGATCGACCCGGCCGCGCGCACACTGACCGGCCAGATGCGGCTGGAGTACACCAACCGCGACAGCGCCGCGCTCGACCGGATCTACCTGCACCTGTACCCGAACCTGCCCGACTTTGGCGGGCGGCTCGACGTGCGCGCGCTGGACGTCGACGGCGCGCCCGCCGAGGTGCTGTACGAGGCGCGCCGCTACCTGCTGCGCGTGAACCTGCCGCGCCCGCTGGCGCCCGGCGCGAGCACCACGCTGGCGCTCGGTTGGCTGGTGAGCGCGCCCGCGAACGCCAGCCAGCGGCTGTATGGCGCGTTCAACGAAGAAGGCGGCGTGCTGGCGCTGGCCTCGTCGTTCCCGATCGCCGCAGTGGTGCGCGGCGGGGCCTGGGATATCGGCTGGCCCGACGGCAAGGGCGATTTCGTAAACAGCGAGACGGCGCTGTTCGACGTGACGCTGCGCGCGCCGGGGGGCTGGCGGCCGATCACCACCGGCGTGGTGGTGGAGCAGCGCGCCGACGGCGGGGCGCAGACACTGCGGATCGTAAGCGGGCCGCAGCGCGACTTCATGATCGCGCTGGCGCAGTTCGAGGTTGCCAGCGCCGACGCCGCCGGCACGCGCGTCAACTCGTACTACCGCGCCGAAGATGCCGCCGGCGGGCGGGCGGCGCTCGACGCGGCGGTGAAAGCCGTGGAAGCGTTCGGCAAGCGCTACGGCCCGTACCCGCTGCGCGAGCTCGACGTGCTCGAGATCGCCGCCGGCACGTTTCTGGGCGTCGAGTACCCCGGCATGGTCATGATCGAGCAAAACCTGTACAGCGGCGACCCGGGCCTCGAGCTGACGGTGGCGCACGAGGTCGGCCACCAGTGGTGGTACAGCCAGGTCGGCAACGACGTGCAGACCGCCGCGTGGCTCGACGAAGCGCTGGCCAGCTACTCGCAGGTGGTGTACCAGGAAGAGCTGGCCGGCCCGGCGGCGGCGGCGCGCGAGCTCGATGGCTTCCGCGAGCGCTACGGGCGCGCGCTGGCGCTGGGCCGCGACGCGCCGGTGCAGCAGCCGAACAGCCAGTTCAACAACAACTACGTGCTGCTGGTGTACGGCAAGGCGGTGGTGTTCTTCGCGGCGCTGCGCCAGCGCATGGGCGACGCCGCGTTCGACCGCTTTCTGCACGATTACTACGCCGCGAACCGCTACGGCTATGTCGGCGGCGAGCAGCTGCTGGCGGCGGCCGAGGGCGCCTGCGGCTGCGACCTGCACCCGTTGTACGCCGACTGGATCACGCGCGCGGTGCCGCTCGAGATGCCGTAGCAACCGGCGCGCTATGCTACAATGTAAGCCCTGTTTCTGAAAGGAAAAGGCATGACAGATACACCGGAGTATCGCTTTGTGCTGGCTGGCGAGCGCCGCACCGGCACACCCTACACTGTGGCCTGCCCCTACGACGGCAGCGTGGTTGCCACGGTGCACCGCGCCGGCCCGGCCGACCTGGAGGCCGCCACCCAGGCGGCGGTGCGCGCGTTTCGCGTAACCCGCGCGCTGCCGGGCCACCGCCGCGCCGCGGTGCTGCGCAAGGTGTCCGAGACGATCGTGGCGCGCGCCGAGGAGCTGGCGCGCACAATCGCGCTCGAGGCCGGCAAGCCGATCAAGCAGGCGCGCGTCGAGGTGGGCCGTAGCGCCACCACCTTTGCCACGGCCGCCGACGAGGCCACGCGCTTTCACGACGAAGTGCTGCATCTCGACGCGCTGCCCGGCGGCGAAAACCGGCCGGCGATCGTGCAGCGCTTCGCGATCGGGCCGATCGCGGCGATTGCGCCGTTCAACTTCCCGCTAAACCTGGTGTCGCACAAGCTGGCCCCGGCGATCGCCGCCGGCTGCCCGGTGGTGCTGAAGCCGGCCTCGCAGACGCCGATCTCGGCGCTGAAGCTGGCCGAGATCATCCTCGACGCCGGCTGGCCGGCCGAGGCGCTGAGCGTGCTGCCGATCAACAGCCGCGACGCCGCGCCGCTGGTCGAAGATGATCGCTTCAAGCTGCTCACATTCACCGGCTCGCCGGCGGTGGGCTGGGCGATGAAGGGCCGTGCCGGCCGCAAGCGCGTGACGCTCGAGCTCGGCGGCAACGCCGGCGTGATCGTGCACTCCGACGCCGACCTGGCCTTTGCAGCCGAGCGCTGCGTGGTGGGCGGCTACTCGTATGCCGGGCAGAGCTGCATCAGCGTGCAGCGCGTGTTCGTGCAGCAGGACGCGTACGAGGCGTTTATGGACGCGTTTGTGCCGAAGGTGCGCGCGCTGAAGGTTGGCCACCCGCTCGACGAGGCCACCGACCTGGGCTCGGTGATCAGCAAGGACGAGGGCGAGCGCGTGGGCGACTGGCTGGCCGAGGCGCGCGCGGCCGGCGCCGAGTGCCTGGTGGGCGGCGCTGTGCGCGATGGCGTGGTGCAGCCCACGGTGGTGGTGAAGGCCGGGCCGGAGCTGCGCGTGAACAGCCAGGAGATCTTCGCGCCGGTGGTGACGGTACAGACCTACACGACGTTCGACGAGGCGCTGGCGGCGGTGAACAATAGCGACTTCGGGCTACAGGCCGGGGTGTTCACGCGCGATGTGAAGCGCATCTTCCAGGCCTACGAGGCGCTGGAGGTCGGCGGCGTGATGGTGAACGAGGTGCCGACGTGGCGGATCGACCCCATGCCCTACGGCGGGGTGAAGCACTCGGGCTTTGGGCGCGAGGGCCTGCGCTACGCGATCGAGGAGATGACCGAGCCGCGTTTGTTGGTTATTAACCTTTCGTGACACGAGTTACGTGGTGGGGTTCGGGGGCGGCACGCGCGCTGACAACTTCTTAGCGCTGGTCGCGGCCACGGCGGTGGCCGCGCCAGCCAAAAAGAGATTTTGAGGGCGCGCCCTCCAGGCCTCCCACGCGGGAGGACACCGCGCAAATCGTGTTCGTGGGTGTTGGCAATTGGCAGAGCCGCGTTTGTCCTAAAAGCATCTGCGGGGCAGCAAAGCCGCCCCCGCGCCGCTCAACCGTTAACCCAATCGCGCCACTCGTCCGCAAGCTCGTCGAGCGATTTGCCGAGCACGCCGCGGTAGTTGGCCGAGCCGAGCGCCCGGCCGCTGCCACTGGCATACAGCTTGTCGAGCGCGTCCCAGCCGTAGCGTCGCGCCAGGAAATCGACAAACGAGGCCCATAGCTCGTAGGCGTTATCGGCGCCGTAGCGCTCGGCGGTGCGCAGCTTCAGCGGCACACCCGAGGCGCGCAGCTGCTGCGCGCGCTCGCGCCAGCTGGATGCGCCGCACTGGTCGAGCCAGCGGATGCTGGCGATCCAGGTAGCCATACCTTCGTGCAGGATGGTGTCGGCGCGGCGTTGGGCCTGCTCGCCGTAGCGCTGGGCCTCGAGGTGGTGGCCAAGCTCGTGCATGGCGATGGTGGTGGCGCGGCCCATGTCTTCGCCGGCGCGGTAGTACAGCTCGACGCGCCGCTCGGCGGTGTAGGCCATGCCGCGCACGCCTTTTTTCGGCGGCACGCGGTAGAAGCCGATCGAGACGCGATGCTTGAGCGTGGTGCCGAAGTAGTCTTCGGCGGCGCGCAGCACGCGCTCGAGCTTGGCGGCGCGGTCGGCCACCTGGGCCTGGCTGAAGCTGCCCTTGCCAATGTACAGGTCGAGCCGCTCGGTCTGCGCCACCAGCGCGCCGCGCAGCTTCGGGCCATTGCCGGGAATGCGCGCGGGCGCCGGCCGCGGTGCGGGTGCCTTGGGCCGTGGCTGCACGCGCGCGGCCGGGTCGTCGGCCAGGGCGCGCCTGAGCGCGGCGCGGCTGGGGCGCTGCACAGCCGCCGGGTGGGCGCTGGATGGCGAGCGCGCGGCCGGCGCGGACCGTGGTGCGGCGGCCTGGGCGCGGGGCAGCAGGCTGGCGGCAAGTGCCGGGGCGGGGCTAGGCGCAAGCGGCCGCGCGGCGATCAGGCCAACCAGCGTCACGCCACAGACGAGCAACACAAGCGCTTGGTATGCGATGCGATTCATGGCATCAGGCGAGTCGTGCGAGCATGGCGAAGCCTGGGCGTTAGCCCCCAGTTGCGCCTCGATCGTGGCGGACACATTGGCTCAGCAAACAGCATGCTGCCCATGTATCATAGCTCGGCGGTTGTGTCAAATGCTGTGGCAGCTTGCGGCGCACTTCACACGATTGACGAGCGCGAGCTGGGCAGTCGCCGGTGGGGCGGGCTGCCTCTGTCGGTGGCAGCCCATGCGGCGAATGCCCTACTACTTTAGGCGGAGACACAGATCCGACCTTGGTCGTATAGCAAGGGCGATAGGCTGTGATATAATTCACGCATCCAAGAATGAAGAAAATGATCGCGGCGGTCATTCTGGCGCTTACGATCGGTACTCGATCGGGCGGGCGCTATTCGTCTCCACGCCGCCCTCTCATACCCCAACGGCTGCCCGAGCGATCGGGCGGCCGTTTCCGCATTGATACCAAATTCGCTTGATGACTTACACTTTGGTGGGTTGGGGCGGCTTCGCCGCCCCCGAACTTTTCTTCGGCGCCCGTGCCGGGCGCCGCACAAGAAAACACAAGTAATCAAACGGAGTTGGCATGAAACGGCCTACTCGGCGATCAGCACCTCGAGCGTGCGCGGGCCGTGCACGCCCTCGACGCGGTTGAGCTCGATGTCGGAGGTGGCCGAGGGGCCTGAGATCAGCGTGATCGGGCGGCGGGCGTCGCGCACGGCCGGCGCCAGGCGCGCAATTGCCTCGGGCACCAGATCGACGACTTGGTCGGCGCGGACGACGCAGAGGTGGTAGTCGGGCAGCAGGGTGAGCGCGCGGCGACCCTGAGCCGGCCCGGCGTCGAGGATGATCGTGCCCGTCTGGGCCACGCCCAGCGCGCAGCCGGTCAGCACGCCGTCGCTTTCGTCCAGGTGGGCGTTTGTCAGCCCGTCGTCGCGCAGCAGCTCGACGCCCGCAGGCGCCCACTCGGCCGGCAGGTCGGGCGGGGCCACCAGGCGGCGCACGCCGCGCCGGGCGCAGGCGGCGGCGATCGCAGCGGGCAGCTCGGCGGCTGGAACGCGCTGCACCGTGGCCTTGTACTCGGCCACTCGCTCGGCGAAGTGCGCGATCAGCTCGGGGCCGGCGGGCGCGCCGGCGCGGCGGTACTCGCGCGCCAGCGGCACTTCGCCCGGCCGCTCGGCAGCGGGCACGTCGCGCAGCGCGGATTGGATGCGGCGCAGCATTTCGGCTCGGGCATCCGCCATGGCTCACCTCTTGAAGTTGGCTGCGGGCGGCAACGGTAGCGCAGCCGCTAGCTCGGCGCGATGCCGGCCGGCTACTGCTTCCTGCCGTCTCGTTCGCGCCACCACTCCCTGAACGTCTGATCGGCAACCGGGAACAGATCGCGCATGGCCGTCCAGCCGGCCAGCGGCCCAGGCACGAACGGGATGGCGTCGCCGCGCACCAGCGGCCACTGGCCAAGCCGCCCCAGGCGCTGGGCCTGCTCGTAGAGCGGCGGGCTTTGGAACACGCGCCCGAGCGCCTGCATCGCCAGATTCTCGGGGTCGAGCCGGCCGAGCACGCCGGCCTGCTTTTTCTGGACGGTGCGGGCGCGCATATGCACGAGCACCTCGGGGATGTTGATCTTCACCGGGCAGACCTCGTAGCACGCGCCGCAGAGCGACGACGCGTACGGCAGCGCGCCGGCGATATCGACGCCGACGAGCTGGGGCGTCAGGATCGCGCCGATCGGGCCGGGGTACACCGACTGGTAGGCGTGGCCACCGGTGCGCTCGTACACCGGGCAGATATTCAGGCAGGCCGAGCAGCGGATGCAGTTGAGCGTCTGGCGGCCGATCTCGTCGGCCAGAACCTGGGTGCGGCCGTTGTCGAGCAGCACCAGGTGAAACTCCTGCGGCCCATCGCCGGGCGCCACGCCCGTCCACAGCGAGGTGTAGGGGTTCATGCGCTCGCCCGTCGACGAGCGCGGCAGCAGCTGGAGAAACACCTCGAGATCCTGCCAGCTAGGGACGACTTTCTCGATGCCCATGATCGAGATAAGCACGGGCGGCAGCGTGAGGCACATGCGGCCATTGCCCTCGGACTCGACGACGCAGACGGTGCCGGTTTCGGCCACGGCGAAGTTCGCGCCGCTGATCGCCACCGGCGCGCTGAGGAACTTGCGCCGCAGGTGCGCGCGCGCCACCGCCGCCAGCGCCTTGGGCTCGTCGGTCAGCTCGCGCACGCCAAGCTTGCGCATGAACAGCTCGCGGATCTCGGCGCGGTTCTTGTGGATGGCCGGCACCAGAATGTGCGAGGAGCTTTCTTCGGCCAGCTGGATGATCAGCTCGGCCAGGTCGGTCTCGGTCGCGTCGATGCCGGCGGCGGCCAGCGCGGCGTTCAGGCCAATCTCGTCGGTGGTGAGCGACTTGACCTTCACAACCTCGCGGGCGCCGTGGCTGCGCACGATCTGGGTGACGATCTGGTTGGCCTCGCGGGCGTCGCGCGCCCAGTGCACCTGCCCGCCGGCGGCCTGCACCGCAGCCTCGAGCTGCAGCAGGTACTCGTCGAGGTGGCGCAAGGTGCGCGCCTTGATCGCGCGCCCGGCCTCGCGCAGCGCCTCCCAGTCGGGTAGCTCGGCCACCACCTTGGCGCGCTTGGCGCGGATCGTCTGGGTGGCCTTGCCCATGTTGCGGCGCAGCTGGGTGTTCGCCAGCGCCTGCTTGGCCGAGTCGTAGAAGCTGATCGGCGCGGATGGGAGTCCTTCTGGCTTCATGAGACGCTCCCATTTTGAACCGCCAAGGCGCCAAGGGCGCCAAGACGAGAATAAGATTAGGACTTACGCAGTTGGCGTGCTCAGCCTTCGGCAGAGCGGTACTCTTCTTCGTATCGTGTGCGGTTTTCCGCGCGGAGCGCGGAGCGCGGAAAAACCGCATACATCAATACGATTGCGCCGTATTAGGCTGCGGCCGCAGATACACGAACCGCACGCCATCGCCGTGCTGAATAAAGTCCGGTACGAAGCCCAGCGACGCGTACTCTGGCCACGAGATCTGTATGCGGTCGTGCGCGCCAAAGCGCCGAATGGCCTGCGTGTCGTTGCGCGTGTAGGTATGGGCCACCAAGTTCTCAGGCGCAAAGCGGCTGCGCGTATTCACCACCGGCACGTGCACGTATGGCTCGCGCATCAGCTGCGTCATTCCGGCGATGCCGATGTGCTGGGTCATCGCCCACATCGCCGTCGCCGAGGCGCGAACCGGCGTTGCCACGTGGCCCTCGGCTACCACGCCACCCTCCGCATCGGCCACCGTAAACGACCAGCGCTCCCCGCCCCGGCGCATGTCGAAGCGCGCCAAACGCGCGTTCAGGCCAAGGTGCTCGGCGTTATAGCGTACCGCCGTTTCGGTGCTGTTCCAGAGCCCGTGGCACACCATCCGTGTCTCGGCCTGGCGCGCCAGCGCGCGATAGATCGCAAACGGGTGTGGCTGCACCGGCGGTGCCGGCCGAAACGAGGCGAACGCCGAAATCTGCAGCTCGGCATGCGGCCCGAGATTCGCCTCGGTGAAATCGCAGATCCACACCGCCACCAGGGCGCGCCCTTGCTCGTCGACGAGCGGCGTGAGTCGCTCGGCCGCGAGAAGCGCGCGCACGGCCGCGCCGTCGGCGGTGCCGCCAATAAACATGATCGAGCCGTCGTAGATCTGGTACGGTGAGGGATAGGCCTCCCCCGCGACAAGCGCCTCCGCGTCCACAGGGTAGCGCTTGAAGAGATCGTGGTCGCTGCGCATAACACCATCCTCAGCTATTCTTGTTATCGGCGCTACAGAGCAAGCACCTTGCGAAACCAGGGGTAGAGCACATCGGCGGCCAATTGAAGATTGTTCAGCGTGCAGTGCTGATCGGCGCCATTATACGCCCGGAAGATGACGTGCTTCTTTTGGCAGCTGAGCGCCTCGTAGAACGCCTCTGCGGCCCGGCTCGCGTTTTCACCCTCGCCCTCGGATTGGAGCGAGAGGAACGGCACGGTTATCTGCCCGGCCAGGGGCATGATATCCCAGACGCCCTGGATCTTCTTGAAGAATTCGCCCGGGCTAGACGTGCGGTTGGTCCAGTCCATGAGCGAAAAGACGAAGCGGGCGTCTTCGCGCACCTTGAGCACCGGGCTGACCAGCTTGTTCCAGTCGGCGGCCGAATAGCCAGCCAGGTGCGAGGCTATCGCGCCGCTGAATATGCGCGGCGCCTGCTCCAAAGCCTCGTCCATCCAGTGCCGGTAGTAGTTCGGCAGGATGGCATTGACGGCCACGGCCCTGATGCGCGGCTCAAAGGCCGCCGCCCGAGGCGCCAGGAAGCCGCCGAGGCTTACGCCGTACACGCCGATGCGCGCCATGTCCACGTCCGGGCGGGTCTGGCAGTAATCCAGCACCGGCCCAAGCACGTGCTCCCAGTCGGGGCGGAAGCACAGGCTGGGATCTTGGTGCAGGGCGCCGCGCTGCCCCGGCCCGTGGAACACAAGCAGGTTGAAGCCATAGTCTAGGCCCTGCGGCCCCCCGCCAATAAAGAACATCTCCTCGCCAGCGCCATCGCCGCCGCCGTTAAGGACGATCGTGGCGCGCGGCTGTTGATCCTGGCTGCTGGCCTTGAAAAAATAGCCCGGCAGGGTCGTCCCTTCGTAGGGAATGGCGATCTTCTCGCTGTGGTACGTCGCACGCTCAAAGCCTTTGTCGAGGCAGCGGATCGAGTCGCGGTAGAGCGCCGCCTGCGCCTGGCTTCCCTGCGGCATGACTGCGAACTCGGCGGCGCGGTAGTAGTTCCAGGCGCGCAGGTAGGCGCGGCCTGCGGCAGCCGGGCTGTCGTCGGCTGCGAAAGCAGCAGCCAATTCCTCGGTTCTCACGGCGATTTCCTTCCAGGCCGCCACCCAGCCCGCAAAGGTCTCGCCGTGCTTCTTCACGAGGTCGGCCGCGTAAAAGCACTCGCCGATGCTGGCTGCAGCATACGGGGTATAGCCCATCGCGCGGGTGATGCCGGCATCCATCACCTCGGACTTGAATATATTCAGGCGCATCATCATCTGTTTCATGTGGCACTCCTAAACAGGCCGTTGCATTATCGACAGGATGTTGATAATATTCTTTCACGACTGATGGTAGCCGTCAATATGCGGAACGGCTCGACGCGTCGCATAAGCAACAGGTGTTGAACATGTCCACCCAGCAACAATCCCGCGAAGGCATGTCCAGTGGACGCAGGATCGACCCGCGGATCGAGCGCACGCGAGAAGCCATCGGCGAGGCGCTGATAGCATTGATTGAAGACAAGGGGTTTGAGGCGATCTCAGTTCAGAACATCACCGAGCGCGCGAGGGTCAACCGAGCCACGTTTTACCTGCACTATCGAAGCAAAGAAGACCTGCTCATACGCACAGGCGAAGCAGTGTTCGAGCGCCTCGCGGCGGAAGCCGGGCCGATCGATCCCGACAACCTCGATTTCCAGAAGCCGCCGCAGCAGCTGGTGATCCTGTTCCAGTACATCGCCAGGCGCCAGAGCTTCTTCCGAGCGGTGCTGGGCAAATCGGGCGCGGGCGTCTTTTCGGCGCGCATGCGCGAGTACCTGTCTCTGTACACTCAGCAGCGCATTGCAAGTTTGCACCGCCTCTACCCCAACGCGGTGCCGATACTGGACGATGAGTTCATCGGCGAGTATATGGCGGGTGCAGTGCTGGGCGTCATCATCTGGTGGCTGAAAAACAACACCGCGCACTCGCCGGAGTATATGGCCGACCGGCTTAGCTGGCTGAGCGTGGTAGGTGTCTATAGAATGTTGGGCATCGAGCCGCCAGACTTCGACACCGCGTGACTATAGTTCGCAAGCGCAAATCGGAGCGGCGCTCTATCGCCCGCTCGCATCCGGCAGGCTGGCACGCGAGTGGCCGAAGGAAACCAGGAGGGTCTGGAATGGACAGAGACATTGGCAAGCAAGAGCTTTTGCAGCGGCTGCAAAGCGGCTACGCTCGCTTTCAGCAGCTGATCGCGCATCTGACGCCAGCGCAGCTTCAAGCGCCAGGGGTGATTGGGCGCTGGTCGATCAAGGATCTGATTGCCCACTTTATTGCGCACGAGCAGTTTGCGCTGAGCGAGATCGCCGCAGCACAGCGCGGGGAGAAGTACCATAGTCCCTTTCAAGACAGCGACGAGATCAATGCTGCCGTCGTCGAGCAGTACGCCGATACACCGGCTGAAGAGGTATTTGCCGCCTGGGAAACCTCATTTCGCGGCGTCGTGGCAGCGGTGCAGGCGCTGACGGACGCCGAGTTCGCCGCCGACGGAGCGGTGGCACGTTTGTTGGAGGATACGATCGATGGAGCGCTGGCGAACAATACCTACGAGCACTATGCCGAGCACACGCCGGCAGTAGCGGCGTGGATAGGCCGGCTAGCGCAGTAATCTGATGGTACTTGATTACCTTCTGTGTGCGGTTTTCCGCAAAGGAGAGCGGAGACGAGCGATTGATTGATTGACCACAGCAATCTTGAAGAGTTTGCAGACCCGGTCAACTACGACCTGGCCGATCCGAGCGATACCGGCGTGGCGTTCTACAGCGCGTTGGCGCGCGAAGCTGCCGGCCCGGTGCTTGAGGTCGCCTGCGGCACGGGGCGTGTCGCCATCCCGATCGCCCGCATAGGCTTTCCCGTCACTGGCCTGGATATTGTCCCAGGCATGCTCGATCAGGCGAGGCGCAAATCTGCCGGCCTGCCGATCCGCTGGGTCGAGGCAGACGCGCGAAGCTTCGAGCTTGGCGAGCACTTTCGGCTGATCTTTCTGACTGGTAACGCGTTCCAGGCGTTTGTGACCAACGCCGAGCAGCAGGCGCTGCTCGAGCGCGTGCACGCGCACCTGCACGCCGACGGGCTGTTTGCCTTCGAGACGCGCAACCCACTGCTGCGGTACATCACGCCGCCGCCGGGCTTCTTTGTTGCCCTGGAAACGCGCCGCGAAGAGCAGCAGTGGCCATCGTTCGTCAACGCCGATGGCCACGAGGTGCGCGTGTCGACGACGCAGGTGTATGATCACGTTGCCCAAATTGTGCACGTGACCGGCTACAAGCGCTGGCACGACGGCGAAACAGAACACGCCAGCATCACACGCACTGCCCTGCGCTACACCTTCCCGCAGGAGCTTGCTGCGCTGCTGCACTACAATGGCTTCACGATCGTTCGGCAGTACGGCGATTGGAACCTAGAGCCGCTGACATCTACAAGCCCGAGCATCATCTCGGTCTGCCGCAAGCGCGCCTCGTAGAGCGACCATTTACATTCGGCGGGGCGCGACTACGAATGTGGCTACGCCTGCCATTCCACACCAGGGCTCGCGCAGCGTCGGCCCTGGTATCTTAGGCAGGACGAGTATGGATCGAGTATCCTAGACCCAAACTCGTTGGATGCGGGTCGGGCGTCGTGAAGCCGCTTCTGCCCTTTCGGCTCTGAGCCTGTGGGTGAGATTTTGCTCCGACGCCCGCCGTGCCCCTCTTCGAGGCCGAACGGTATCGAGTGGCCAGCTCCTCTGCGAGTAGAGCCCGCATGCACCAGGTCGGCCCAATCGGGGACTCCCCGCTGCCTGTCTCACAAGGAGTGTAGTATGCCTGCTTTTCTCGGCATTGATGTCGCTAAAGACACCCTCGCTGTTGCCCTACTCGGCCCCAAATCCCCGCGCAAGACCAGCGTTCCGAATACGCCCGCCGGTTACGCACGCCTCGTGCAGTGGCTCACGAACCAGCACGTCTCCGACGTGACCGTGTGTCTGGAAGCCACTGGCACCTACAGCGACGATGTCGCCCTCGCCCTGCACGATGCCCACTATCGCGTCTTTCTCGTCAACCCGGCTCGGATCGCGGCCTATGCCAAAAGTCAGCTCGCCCGTACCAAGACCGATCCTGCCGATGCCGTCCTGATTGCGCGCTATGCCCACGCTGAGGCTGCCAGCCTCACGCCCTACTCCCCGCCTGACCCGGCGCTGCGAGAACTGCGCGGCCTCGTCCGCCATCTCGATGCCCTGCAGTTGCAGCGCCAAGCCGAGCTGAACCGCCAAGCTGCGGGCGGCCATCCGAGTGCCGTGGCCGAGGCGCTGGCCGCACATATCGCATTTCTCGACAAGCAGATTGCCGAGACGTTGCGCCAAATCAGCGATCATCTGGAGGGGCATCCTGAGCTGGGCAAGCAGCACGAGCTGTTGCAGAGCATTGTTGGGATAGGCAGCATTACCGCCAGCCGTATTCTGGCCGAAGCCGGCGACCTGACACGCTTTCGTGACGCACGAGCAGTGGCAGCCTACGCCGGCCTGACCCCGCGCCAGTACAGCTCGGGGACGAGCGTGCAGCGACGGACGCGACTGTCGAAGATTGGGAACGCGAGCTTGCGGCGGGCGTTGTTCTTTCCGGCGATTGTAGCCAAACAGCATAATCCAGTACTCCAAGCATTCTGTGCGCGGCTGGCGGAGCGTGGTTTAGCGCCGAAAGCGATTGTGGGTGCGGCGATGCGCAAACTGCTCCAGCTGGCCTACGGTGTGCTTGCCAGTGGGCGTCCATTTGATGCGGCGCTCGGGCTGGCGCACATGACACCCAAAAGGGCTTGACAATCAAGACGGTATCTCACCCCCCTTCCCCCCCCGCGCCCCCGCGGGGGGGGGGGGGGGGGGCGGGGGGGGGGTGGCCGGCCCCCCCGCCCCCCCCCCCCCCCCCAAACCCCCCACACAGAAGATAACCACGTACCATTTGGTATTATAATGCGCCGGGCAAACGGCAATCGACGGCGGACGCCATGGATCTCGACCAGAAACTCGATATTCTCTCCCCCGCGGCGCGCTTCGACGCCTGCGACAGCTTCAGCCAGGGCGGTCGGCGCTACACGCCCAAAAAGGCGGTGTGGAACGACGCCGGCACGGCCGCCGAGAGCGGCCCCGACGGCCGGGCGCGGCCGGTGTTTCGCCTGCTGATGAGCAGCAAGTGCGAGTGGAACTGTGCCTACTGCCCGCTGCGCGCCGGCAACGATACCCCGCGCGCGGCGCTCTCGCCCGAGGAGCTTGCCAAGGCGTTCTTGCCGCGCTACGAGCGCGGCGGCGTGCAGGGCCTGTTTCTCTCGACTGGCGTGGAGGGCGACGCGGCTGCCGCCACCGGGCGCATGCTCGACGGCCTGGAGCACCTGCGCGCGCACCACGGCTATGCCGGCTATGTGCACCTCAAGCTGCTGCCCGGCACCGCGCACGCCGAGGTCGAGCGCGCCGCGCGCCTGGCCGACCGGCTGAGCCTGAATATCGAGGCGCCTTCGGCCGAGCGGCTGCGGCGGATCTCGCCCGAGCGCGACTGGGCCGGCGACCTGATCGCCCGGCTGGTGTGGGCGCGCGATCTGCAGCGCGCCGGCCTGGTGAAGGGCGGCCTGGCGACGCAGTTCGTGGTTGGCGCGGCCGGCGAGAGCGACCGCGAGCTGCTGCTGACGACCAGCTGGCTGTACCGCGAGCTGGATATGCGCCGCGTGTATTTCGGCGCGTTTCGGCCCGCCGTGGGCACGCCGCTTGCAGATCAGCCGCCGACGCCGTTTGTGCGCGAGCAGCGGCTGAAAGAGGCCGACTGGCTGATGCGCAGCTATGGCTTCGCCACCGACGAGCTGCCGTACGATGCCGGCGGCGACCTGCCGCTGCACATCGACCCGAAGCTCGCCTGGGCGCTGGCGCACCCCGAGCGCTTCCCGGTCGAGCTGAATACCGCCGACCAGGACGAGCTGCTGCGGGTGCCCGGCCTCGGGCCGGTGAGCATCAAGCGCATTCTGCGGCTGCGGCGCCTCAACCGCTTCCGCGACCCTTCCCAGCTGAAGGGGCTCGGCGGCGCGGCGGCGCGCGCGCAGGATTTTGTCACCCTCGACGGCCGCTACTTCGGCCGCGACCCGCTGGCGCGCGCGCGCCACTACGCCCCGCGCGGCCCGCTGGCCGAGCAGCTGACATTGTGGTAGGTGCCCGGCGTCGCTGATGTGCTAGGAGTGATGTGATGGAACAGCCGCCGGCGCGATCCGCGCGCCTGCCTCTTTCGGTGCTTGCGCTGGCTGGCCTCGGCACGGCGATCTGCTACGCTGGGGCGTTGGCGCGCTTTCCGCTGCTGCGAATCTACGACCAGCCGATCCAGAACCTCACCAAGCTGACGCAGGCGCGCGCCTCGATCGGCATCGCGCTCGCGATTGCGATCGTGGCGCTGTTCGTGGGCTATGGCGCCGGCGCCACGGTGCTGGCTGCCCACGCCGGCCGCGCCGCGCCACCCAAGCGCGCGCTGCCGCTGCTGGTGCTTGGCTTTCCGCTGCTCTTTCTAGCGCTGCTGCTGCTGGTGTACCCGGTCACCTCGATCGATATCTACGATTACCTGTTTCGCGGCCGCATGCTGGTGCGCTACGGCGCGAATACGTTTATTCAAACCCCGAGCGATTTCAAGAGCGACCCGCTGTTCTGGTACACTGCCTGGCGCCGCGCGGTGACGGCCTATGGCCCGCTGTGGGAGGGCATGAGCTGGCTGACGGCGCGGCTCGCGGGCGAGGCGCCCGGCCCGCCCGGCCAGAATGCCGCGCTCGCGGCCGAGCTGCTGCGCCTGATGCTGGCCTACAAGCTGCTGGCTGTGCTGGGCTACCTGTTTTGCGGCGCGGCGATCGACCTGGTGCTGCGGCGCACCGCCCCGGCCTATCGCTGGCTCGGCATGTACCTGTGGCTGTGGAACCCGCTGGCGCTGTGGGAGTCGGTGGTGGCGGGCCACAACGACGCCTGGATGGCCGGATTGATTGTGCTGGCGGTGGGACTGCTGGCGCCGCGCGAGCAGGCCGCAGCGCGCGAGGCGGCCCCGCAGCGCGCGGGCGGCTCGCCGTGGCTGGTGTCGTTTCTGGTGCTGACGCTCGGCGGCCTGGTGAAGTACCTGGCGCTGCTGTTCGGCCCGCTGCTGCTGGGCGCGGCGCTGCGCCAGCAGCCGACGGCACGCGCGCGCGTGAGGCTGGTGCTGATCGGCGGCGCGGCGTGCGTGGCGCTGGTGGTGCTGGCCTACGCGCCGTTCTGGGTCGGCGCCGGCACGCTGCGCAACTTCAGCGACCGCGGCACGCTGTTTACGACTTCGTGGCTGGCGGTGCTGCAGGCGCCGCTGAGTCTGCGCGCCGACGCGCCGCGCACCGGCGCGCCGAACCTGCTGAGCATGCTGGCCCCGCCCCAGATGGTGCAGTCGCTGACGGTGAGCCTGGGCCTGGGGCTGCTGGTGGCCGGGGTGCTGTGGGCCAGCTGGCGCTCGTGGGAGGCGCCGCGCGACCTGGCGCGCCACGCGCTGTGGCTGCTGCTGTGGTTTTTGTTCCTGTGCAATACCTGGTTTCAGCCCTGGTACCTGCTGTGGGCGGTGGCGCTGCTGGCGATTCAGCCGTGGCGCGCCGCCGCCACGCGGGTGGTGACGGTGTTTGGCTGCACGGCGATGCTCAGCTACCTGATCTGGGTCTACCTGCTGGCGGCGCTTGGCTGGTATGGCGATAGCGCCGCCTGGAATGCGCTGGCCTCGGCGCTGATCTACCTTCCGCCCATGCTGACGCTGGTGTGGGGGCGGCGCATACCGCTGGCGCGCTGGGCCGGGCTGCTGCGCCCGGCGCCTCAGGCCGCCGAAAAGCTCTGATACCGGGCGCGGCTATAGCGCCAGCACGAGCCGCACTTCGGCGCGCTCGCGCCGGAAGCCGAGCCTCACGTTGATCGCCAGCATCGTCGGGTTGGCGGTGTGGGCGATGACCGTCCCGTAGCCCTGCTGCTGGGCGAACAGCACCGTGCGCAGCTTCAGCGCCATGCCAATGCCACGCCCGCGCCACGCCGGGTGCACTGCGGTGCCGGCGGCGATCAGCACCCCGGCGCTCGCCGGGTCGGCCGCGAGCCCGCTGTAGCCGACGTAGCGCTCGCCCTGCTTGGCGATGAAAAATCCCTCGGGCATGATCTCGTCGCGCTCGAAGCGGCGCGCGTACTCGGCGAACGCCGGCTGCGCCGGCGGGCTGGGGTCGGGGTCGGGCCAGTCGGGCAGCGCCGCCAGGTGCAGCTCGTAGAGCTTGTGCAGGCAGGCCGGCTCGTGGGCGCGCTCGTAGGCCAGCGTGCCGATGGCGATGCCCTGCGCGGCCAGGCGCGGCTCGGCCAGCCGCCACGGCTCGACGCTGGCCGCGCCTACCGCCAGCCGCAGCCGGTACATCCGCTGGGTTTCGACAAACCCCTTGCCCCACAGAAACGTCAGCGACTCCAGGTCGTCTTCGCTGGTGCGCGCCTGCACGGTGGCAGCGCCGCGTAGCGCCAGCCCGTCGAGCAGCTGGCGCATTAGCCGGCCGCCCAGCCCCTGGCGCCGCCGGCCCGGCGCCACCAGCAGCTCCAGCCGGTATTTGTTCAGCCGCACCCGCCAGAATGCGCCGTAGCCCACGATCTGCGGCGGCGCGCCGGCGACGGCGACATAGCGCACGGTGCGGTCGTCGCCGGCACGCGCGTCGGCCTGGCGCCACCGCGCGGCCTGCCAGCGCCGCTCGGGCTCGGCGCCGTTCAGCAGCGCCGCCGTGGCGTCGTAGTCGCCCGGCTCGATTGGCCGAATCTGTGTTTCCATACCGCGTCCTTGTCATCCGCCTGCCCACGTGCCGTATGGCGGGGCTTCGGGGGCGGCGAAGCCGGGCAGGCTATCGCAGACGGATCTGGTAGTACCTCTATCGCGGCGCCGGCACGACCGTCAGCGGCTGCGTCGCAATATTCACACCCTCAAAGGTGTCTGCCGTCAGCTCCACGGCGTACTCGTACGCGCCCAGGCGCTTGCCGCGCAGCAGGAACGAGATCGTGTGCCCGCTCAGCTGCTCGGGCACCGCCGCGACGTTCAGCACGTCGCCCTCGGCCGGCGGCGTGCCTTTGCCATTCGCGCCGTCGCCGCTCAGCGTGTCGACATAATAGTTGCCGCCGGAGCTGCCGTCGATGTTCTCGGCGCCGACGGTCAGCCGGTCTTCGGCCGGGCTGTTTGGCCCGTACGCCAGGTGAATGCGGCCGCTGCCGCCCTCGATCCATACCTCGAACGAGTGGTGCGACTGATCGGGCGGGCGGTTGTAGAGCGCCGCGTCGGCCCACTCGGCCACAAACCAGGTGGGCGACCCCGCGCCGGCGCTGACGTAGGCCGCGTACCAGGTGCCGCCGCCCGAGTCGTTCGGCGCAGTGCCGTCGAGGTCCAGGTCGGCCCAGTAGGGCGCCACGACATTGTTCGGCGCGTTTTTGTCGGGGAACTTCTGGTTGAAGATGCTGATTTCTCGGTGATCGCCGACGATCAGGTAGCCGTTCGAGACGACGGTGACGTGGTCGTACGTGGCGCCGTTGTAGCTGAATGCCGGCGTGACATAGCTGATCGATACGTCGTCGCAGGTGCTGTCGCAGCTGCTCGGCGGCACGCCCAGGCTCGCCAGCGGCACGTAGCCGAACGGCAGCCCGCCGGGGTCGGGCGTGATCGCGATCGACGGCGGCTGGTAGGCTGGCAGCTGGCCGGTGTAGCTCAGCTCGCGCGTCGCGTGGTTGTAGGCCGCGTTCACCAGCGTGCTCTGGCGCAGCATCAGGCCCTGCGGGGTGTAGGCGCCGACGTGGATGTTCGCGTCGGCCGCGCCGGTGTTGCGCGCGACGATCCGGCAGCTGGTGTCGTGGCCGAGGATGATTGTGCCGGGCACGCACTGCTGCTCGAGCGTGACGCTGGGCTGGCGGCGGGTGAAGCTGAGCGGCAGGCGCACGCTGCGCTCGCCGCTTTGCAGCAGTATGCTGCCGAAGTAGCTGCCCTCGGGCAGGCTGCCGGCGTCGATCGTGGCGGTGAAGCTGGCGGTGCCGTGCGCCGGTATGTTCAGCACCGCTGGCGTGAGGCTGATCGCCGCGCCGGCCGGCGCGCTGGCCGTGAGCGCCCAGCTGCTATCGTGATCGAGCACGCTGCGCAGGCTGCGCGCGACGCTCTGCCGGCCGGGGAACGACGGCAGCGCGATGCTGGGGTAGTTGAGCGCCGCCAGCCGATCCTTGCCGCCGGCGTAGTCGTCGGCCGGCACGTCGAGCGTAAGCCCTGGGTCGCCGGCGCGCGTCAGGTCGATCCGGCCCGCGCCCATGTCGAAGGCCGTGGCCGGGGTCTGCCGGTCTTCTTTCAGCACCTGGCTGCGCGCGCTGGTCATCAGCGCCGACTTGATCTGGCCGGGCGTCCAGTCGGGGTGCAGCGCCCTCAGCAGCGCGCCGGCGCCGGCCACGTGCGGCGCGGCCATCGAGGTGCCGGCGATCGCCTGGAACAGCTGGCCGGGCGGGCCGTCGTCGCTGAGCGCCGGCGCCGGGGTATTTCCCGCCAGGATCTGCACGCCCGGCGCGGCGATGTCGGGCTTGATCACGCCGGCCTGGCTGCCCGGCAGCGGGCCGCGCGAGCTAAAGGCGGCCATGATGTCGCCGAGCTGCGGGTCGATCACGCGCTGGCCTGGCGCGATATCGCCGAGGATGGCGGTGTTCGAGTGCGCGCTGGTGAACGCCAGCAGCTGCGCGGCGTCCGCCGCGTCGATGTGCAGCGACGGCACCCAGTGGTTGTCGGTCAGCACGTCGAGCGGCGTGGGGTTGTATAGCACCATGCCCGCGCCGCCGCTCCGCTGCACCACCAGGCTCTTGTCGACGCGCGCGTTGCCGCCGCGCTTGCAGATCACAATCGCGCCGCTCGCGGCCGCCGGCAGGGCCGCGTCGCACTGCGGTACGCCAAACCAGGCCGCGTCGACCACCGGGCGGTTGGTGATGCCGGTGGTGATCGACGCGCCGCTCAGCGTCAGCTGGTCGGCGCCGGCGCGCAGCGCGAGCTGGCCGCTGAAGCGCCGGTCGGTGGTGCTGGCGGCCACGCTCATCACCCACGGCGCGTTGGCCGGCGCGCCGATCGTGCCTGGCCCGGGGCCGGCGTTGCCTGCCGATACCGCCACGAACACCCCGGCGCGGTAGGCGTCGAGAAACGCCAGCGCGTCGGCGTTGCGGTACGGGTCGGCGGCGGCGACGCTGCCGATCGAGTAGTTGATGATGTCGACGCCGTCGGCCACCGCCTGGTCGATCGCCGTCACCAGGTCGGCGGTGAAGCCGCCGGAGTTGCCGAGCCCCTTGTAGGCCGCCACGTAGGCGCGCGGCGCAATGCCCGAGATCGTGCCGCGCGGCTGGCCGAAGATCGCGGCGGCTACGCCGGCGTTGCCGGCCGCGGTGCTGGCGGTGTGGGTGCCGTGCCCCGAGTTGTCGCGCGCCGAGTCGAACTCGCCGGGCGTGAGGCCTATCAGGAATTTATACACGTCGAGCGCCTCGCGTGCGCCGATCAGCTTGTGGTTGCAGGCGAGCGGCTGCGAGCCATCGTTGGGTGCCTCGCAGGCGCCGTGCCAGCGCGGCGGCGGCGCGGGGTAGCTGCCGTCGTCGGCGAACGAGGGGTGCTCGGGCCAGATGCCGGTGTCGATCACGCCGACCACCACGCCCTCGCCGCCGTCGCCGAGCGCCGGGTCGGCCGCGAGCGCGCGCCAGATCACGTCGGCGCCAATGAACTCGGGGCTGCGGTCGGTGTCGGCCTGGCGCAGCTCGTCGCGCTGCACCCAGGCGACGCCCGGCAGCGCGGCTAGGTGGTCGATCTGGCTGGCCGGGATGATCATGGCTACGCCGCCCAGCACGGTGCGGTACTGCGCGGCCAGGCGGGCCTGCGGGATGGCGGCGCGCGCGCGCGCGGCAAACTCGCGCTGGCGCTGGTCGAGGTAGGCCAGGTAGCGCCGGCTGGCCGGCGCGGCGGTGTCGAGCCGCCGCGCGCCGGTGGCGCCGGGCGCGGTGGCGGGCAGGCCGGCCACTCCGCCGGCGTAGGCCGCCAGCGGCGCGTCGTCGAGCTTCACAATCACGCTGATCAGCCCGTCGCCGGCCGCCGTCTTGGCCTGCGCGCGCGCATCCCAGCCGCCGCCCATGCGGTAGCGCGCTACTGCCGTGGCTGGCCGGGCGCTGAGCTGCGCCGGCCCTGGCTGGGCGAGCACGGCGGCGGATGCCGGCAGGCCGCCAAGGAGCGCCAGCAGCAGGCCGAGTATGAGAATGCGTGGCCGGTAGGGCTTTGGTCTCATGCGTTGCTCCTCGCGTGTGTCGTGTGGGTTGCAGGTTAGAACGGGCGCGTTCGGACGCTATTGATGTGCCCCGCGACGGCGCGCGGTCGGCCGGCGGCCGGCTCGCGAGTGCCCGCGGTGCTGCTACGGCGTTCGAGGGGCGAGCGCCGTCGGGTGAAGCCGAGGAGCTTTTATACTACGAGGAATACGAGGCAATGTCAAGAACAAAAATCCCTCGCCTCTGCCAGAGGAGGGGCAAGGGGATGGGGGAGAAGGACGGTATATCAGCGCGATGCGCCAGCCAGCGCGTGCTCGATCGTGCCGGTGGCCGTGGGGTAGCTCGCGGCGTAGGCGCGCAGCAGCCCGTAGCAGCCGGCCAGCATCATATCGCCGTGCGGCACCGCGAAGTAGGGCGCCAGCGCCGATTTGCGCAGCATCGCCTGGCGCGGCCCGGTGACGGCCAGGAACGGCCGCGAGTCGGGGGTGGGCCGCAGCACCAGCGCGCCGTGGCCCATGCTGTCGAATACTTCCTGGTTGGTAATCGCGCCGCTGCCCAGCCGCTCGATCAGCGTTTCAAGCTGGGCCGCGCTCAGCTCGCCGGTGTGGTGCTCGAAGCAGCCGGCGATCGCGCCGCCAACCAGGTGGAACGCCAGGCAGTGGAAGTTGCCGACATTCGCGACCACCAGGTCGTCCTGCTCGGCCACGCGCGGGTCGTCGAGCGCGCCGAGCACTGCGGCGGGCGCGGTGTCCATCAGCAGCACCGGCAGGTCGGCCGGGATGCTGTCGGCCGCGGCGCGCAGCCTGGTCATGGCCGGCGGCACGTCGGCGCGCCGAAAGCCCAGCGCCAGCAGGCCGCGCCCGCTGGCGAAGCGCTCGGCCAGGTACTCAAAGCGAAACACCCGGTCGCTGACATCCGGCGGCGCGTTGCCGTGGTCGAATACCGCCACCGCCACGCCGTCGTAGGCCGGGTCGACGCCAAAGGCCGCCAGGGCCATGTTGATCGCGTCGAGGTCGACATCGGCCATCCGAATGCGCCGCACAACCCGGTCTAGCCCGGCGATCTCGTCCTCGCCAACCAGGCGGACGCGCATCTCGCGCGCTACCCAGTCGAGGTCGTCGTTGAAGGTGGCTGCCGCGCTCGGCGTGGCGTACACCGGCAGCCCCGCGCGCAGGTGATCTTCAACCGCCCAGTGGCACGGGCCGCCGCCCATCAGCGCGCCGGTCAGCGCGATCGGCACGCGCGCCTGGGTAGCGGTGCGCACCGCCTGCGCGACGATCTGGGTCGGCGCGGGCATCACCAGCTGCGGGCTGTTTTCGATTGGGCCGGCGCTGTCGAACAGCAGGATGTCTTGTGTTCCGGTGCCAATGTCGATCGCCAGGATGCGCATGCCGCCCTCCTCTTTCTATGCCACGGGGTATTATAACCGTTTTAGGCCGTGCATGAAGGGTGAGAGCTGCAATTGCTAGGGTTTGTACAAGGTTATTTGACCCCACCCCCTGCCTCTTCCCCTGCCAGGTTTAGGGGGCAGGGGGTGGGGGCGAAAATTATAGCGCGCAGCCGCGGAACTATTCGCGGCTGCGCAGCGTTGGCAGATATAGCGGTGCTGCTGTGTGCGGTTTTGCCGCGCCCGGCGCGAAAAAACCGCACACTCAAAGATGACGAGTACTATGCTGCCGCAGGCAAAAAAAGCGTAGCTTTCGGAAGCCGATGACGCACGTACATAACACTTAAGGACAATGATCATGAAATTGCGATGGCTTGTTGTACTGGCGCTGCTGCTGGGCCTGGCGGCCTGCGGCGGCGGTGCTCCGGCTACGGCTCCCACGGCGGCGCCGGCCACGCCGCAGGCAACGGCTGCGCCTACTGCGGTTTCTACGCCCGGCGCAACGGCGGCGCCTACTGCGGCGCCGCTGCCGGCAACCGGCACGCTGGTGGTGTACCACAAGAGCGGTGGGATTATGGGGATCAACGATACGCTGACGGTGGCGGCCGACGGGACGCTGACGCTTACGTCGCGCAAGGGCGGCCCCAGCACCACCAAGGTCGACCAGGCGGCGCTACACCGCCTGGTCGAGCTGCTCGGCAGCGCCGAGTTTGCCGCGCTGCCGCCGCGCGCCGAGGTGCCTGGGGCTGACCAGTTTGTGTACGAGATCAGCGTGGCCGGCCGCGCCCAGCCGACGGTGCTGACCATGGATGGCGTGCAGAACCCGCCCGTGCTCGACGAGGTGATCGCCGAGCTGGAGCACCTGCGCGGGCTGGTGCGCTAGCTTGCCTATATGCCCAGCCGCTCACGCGTCAGCGGCTGGTCGGCGAGCGCGACGCGCGCGATTTGCTTGAACTCGCTCATCCACGCATTCAGCGCGCGCAGCGCTGCAACGCGCTCGCTGGAGGTCGTGCGGGCGATGCGCTGGCAGTGCGTGTGTTCCACAAACAGCTCCTCCACCGCCTCGACTTGCGCCTGGGCCGCTTGCAGCGCCGTGAGTGTGATGCCGCGCGCGTCCAGCTTCTCAAGGATCGCCGAGTCGGCCAGCACGTTGGAGTAGAACCGGCGCGCCTGCCCGACCCAGCTCGTGATTGGGCGCTTGCGCTCGCCCAGGTCGAGCGTCTCGGCCAGCGCTGGCTCGCGGTGCAGCGCCACTCGCGTGATGCGCAGGTGGCGCATATAGATCGTGTGCGCCTGCAGGTGGGCGTTGTTGCGCGTATGCCGTGCCGTGATCTGCTCGGCGTTGCGGGCACCTAGCTGCAGCTCCAGCGCCTGCGCTTGCTCGCGTAGTGCCTGGCCGCGCAGCAGCTCGGCGCGGCTGTAGCCATAGGTCGCCAGCACATCCTGCGTGCTGCTGTCGTTTAGCACCGCCTCGAGCGTGATACGCGCCGCTACCAGGCGCCGATCGATGGTGTTCTTCGGCCTGGAATGATGGCTGTGGCTGTTGCTTGGCAGCGTGGGGGCTTGCAAAGTGGCCTGAGGGGCTTGCAAAGTGGCCTGAGGGGCTTGCAAAGTGGCCTGAGGGGCTTGCAAAATGCTCTGAGGGGCTTGCAAAGTGCTCTGAGGGGCTTGCAAAGTGCTCTGAGGGGCTTGCAAAGTGGCCTGAGGGGCTTGCAAAGTGGCCTGAGGGGCTTGTAAAGTGCCCTGAGGGGCTTGCATCTTGGTAGGCGCCGGATGTGCGATTTTTCGTTTGCGTCCCATGGCTGCGGGTATCCTCCGATAAAGTGGCGCTGGTGGCCCACTGCCGCCAGCGCGCTGTGCTACTGCACGTCATATTTACCGTGCCGGCCGTGGGGCGTGGTGCCGTTTGATCAGTAGCGTAACGGTGGCGAAGATGAATACATTTTGCAATCATGCAGGGCGCGCGAAGATGCTGCGAAATCGCAATTGGTATAGATTGCGCGTGGCGGCGGGAGCTTGCAACCTCAAGCCTTCTTTGCCCCTGTGCTGGTATATGGCGCTTCAGCGCGCGGCGCCTGTTTACGGTACAATACCTGATATACCCCGATAACGCCTGGTTCAAGCGAGAGGAGCGCATTGCTATGCGGGTCGCCCTGATCTCCGATATCCATGGCAACGATGTGGCGCTGCAGGCCGTGCTTGGCGATATCGCGCGCCAGGGGGTCGACGAGCTGATCTGCCTGGGCGATGTGGCCACGCTCGGCCCCGACCCGCGCGCCGTGCTCAGTACGCTCTGCGACCTGGGCTGCCGCTGCGTCGTCGGCAACCACGATGCGTTTCTGCTCGATCCCGACCTGATCGGCAGCTATTCGACCGCCCCCGCCGTGGTTGAGTCGGTCGATTGGTGCCGCGCGCAGCTGAGCGAGGGCGACCTGGCGTTTCTGGGCACGTTCGAGCCGACGATCTCGCTCACGCTCGAGGGCGGCGCCGAGCTGCTGCTGTTCCACGGCTCGCCGCGATCGCACATGGAGAACATACTCGCCACCACCACGGCCGGCCAGCTCGACGCCATGCTGGCGGGGCAGCACGCCGGCGTGCTGGCCGGCGGCCACACCCACATCCAGATGCTGCGCCAGCACCGCGGCATGCTGGTGGTGAACGCCGGCAGCGTGGGCATGCCCTTCGAGGAGTTTGTGAATGGCCGCGAGCCACGGCTGCTGGCCCACGCCGAGTACGCGATCGTCGATGCGCGCGGCGGCGCGATCGGCGTCGAGCTGCGGCGCGTGCCGCTGAGCCGGGCTGCGCTGTGCGCCGCCGCCGCCGCCAGCGCCCTGCCGATGCGCGATATGCTGATCGAGCAGTACAGCTAATGAATATTGTCAACGTCGGCTACGACGCGACGAACTACTACCTGCTTGGCCCCGACAGCGCGCGCCTGCTGGTCGACATCGGCTGGCCGGCGACGCTGCCCCGGCTGCTGGGCGTGCTCAAGCGCAAGGGCATCGCGCTTGAAAGCATTCGCTACGCGCTGGCCACGCACTACCACCCCGACCACGCCGGCTTGGCCGAGGATCTGAAATTGCGCGGCGTGCGGCTGATCGTGCTCGACCAGCAGGTTGCGGCCATTCCGCTGCTGAGAAGCCTGATCAAGCCACAGACGCCCTTCAGCGAGATTACGCTGCGCGACACCATACGGCTGAGCGCGGCGGCGAGCGCCGATTTCCTGCGCGGCATCGGCATCGCCGGCACGATCATCGGCACCCCCGGCCACTCCGACGACAGCGTCACGCTGGTGCTGGCGAGCGGCGAGGCCTTCACCGGCGACCTGCCGGGGCCGTCGTTCGACGGCGCATTCGGCGATGTGGTGACCGGCAGCTGGCGCGCCATCCGCGCCGCAGGCGCGCGGACAGTCTACCCCGGCCATGGCCCGCCGCGCCCAATGCCGCCCGCCGACGGCTAGCGGCGAGCCCCGCGCGGCCATCCAAGCAACATTAGCTCTCTGGTATACTATGGGCTACTCGCCCGCGACACTGGAGAGCCAATGAACGTTCTGATCTTCTCGCTGACCGCGTTTATCTGTACGTCGGCCGGCGGGCTGCTTGCGCTGCGCTTTCGCGATCACCTGCACCTGATCTTGGGGTTCACCGCTGGCGTGCTGCTGGGCGTGGTGAGCTTCGATATCCTGCCCGAGCTGTTCGCGCTCGCGGGCGAGCACGCGCTCGATCCGGGCCACGCCATGATCGCGCTGGTGGTGGGCTTTCTGCTGTTTCACAGCGCCGAAAAGCTCACGCTGATCCACCACGCGCAGGAAGACCAGTACGCCGAGCACCACCACCCGCAGGTCGGGCTGATGTCGGCGCTGGCGCTGGTGGGCCACAGCTTCATGGACGGGGTGGGGATCGGCCTGGGGTTCCAGGTGTCGAACGCGATTGGCGTGGCGGTGGCGGTGGCTGTGATCGCGCACGACTTCGCCGACGGCCTGAACACCATGAGCCTGATGCTAGCGCACAACAACACCACCCGGCGCGCGCTGCTGCTGCTGGCGCTCGACGCGCTGGCGCCGCTGGTAGGCGCGCTTTCGACGCTGTTCTTCCGCCTGCCGGCGGGCGTGCTGTCGCTGTACCTGGGCTTCTTCGCCGGGTTCCTGCTGTATATCAGCGCCGCCGACATTCTGCCCGAGGCCCACTCGCGTCGGCGCTCGTCGATGACGATCGTGATGACGGTGCTCGGCGCGGCGTTTATCTTCGTGGTCACGCGCGTCGCCGAGGGCTAGGCTTGAGCGGGGGAGCGGAAAGCGGAGAGCGGTTGAGCGGTTGAGCGGAGAGCGGGGGAGCATTATGCCTCAGGGCGAACCCACACCCGAATCCGCGCCACGAGGCATGCGCCAACAGCGGTGCACATGCGCGGCATTCGTTTACGGGTCGCGTAGCCCCCGGCTCACTCGAGAGGGAGAAGGCGCGCACGATGCGCGCCCTACGGGAAAGACCGTACTAGTTGCAACGTCAGACGCACATGCCCCATGGTGCGGAGTGACGTGTCGGTTTGCCACGAGGCAGGCGCCACCAGCGGTGCATACGCGGCGGCATTCTTTTACGGGTCGCGTAGCCCCCGGCTCACTCGAGAGGGAGAAGGCGCGCACGATGCGCGCCCTACGGGAAAGACCGTACTAGTTGCAACGTCAGATGCACATGCCCCATGGTGCGGAGTGACGTGTCGGTTTGCCACGAGGCAGGCGCCACCAGCGGTGCATACGCGGCGGCATTCTTTTACGGGGCCTGGGGCGAAGCCCCAGCGGGGGAGTGCAGAGGGCGGGCGGCCGCCCTCTGCCGCGGGGCACGGGGGCGCGCAGCCCCCGAAAGCCCTCATACGGAGAGCGAGCGCGCGCAGCCCCCGAAATCCCTCATACAGAGAGCGAGCGCGCGCAGAACAGCGCCGTCAGGTAGCCCTTGACGATCCGCCCGCCGTAGTCGGCGCGCATCAGCCCGGCGATCTGCTCAAACAGGCGCGCCCGGCGATCCGGCGGCAGGCTGCGGTGGTCGGAGTAGGTGCTCAGCAGGGCAATATAGCTCTCGACATCGTACGCCTGCTGCCAGATGTAGCGGCGCGCGGCCACCGGGCCAAACAACCCCGACTCCTCGATCTCGATCTGCTCGGGTGCCGGCTGATCCTCCGGCGGCATGCGGGCGCCGTGGTACACGTGCCCGGGGAAAGCCTCCTGGTAGAACGGCTCGGTGGCCTCGAAGAAGCCGCCGCTATCGGGCACATCCACGTGCTTGTTCCAGCACAGCGCCAGCGTGCCGCCCGGCGCGAGCACCTCGGCGGATTTGCGGTAGCGCACCGCCGGCTCAATCCAGTGAAAGGCCGTGGCCGAGAACACCAGGTCGAACGTGCCGGGCGCGAGCGGCCAGCTCTCAAAGGTGCCGGTAACGATCTCGACGCCCGCGAACCCAGCCAGCTTCTGGCGCGCCACCGCGGCCATGCTCGCGCCCAGCTCAATCGCGGTGACGCGGTAACCCCGCCGCGCCCACGGCAGCGTCACCTGCCCGGTGCCCGGGCCGATCTCGAGGATGTGCCCGCCCGGCGGCATGCCCGACAGGGCCACGATATCGTCGAGCATCGCCGGCGGGTAGCCCGGCCGGGCCTGGTCGTACAGCAGCGCGTCCTCGTCGAAGGTTGCGCGGAGCTGGCGGCGCCTGGCTTCTGTGTCTATGTCGTCTTGTGCCATGCGGGAGTTTATCCTTTTGATTGTGCGGGCGGCAATACGCCGCGCGTGCGATGGCGGTCGACATATTGATTGTAGGCGCGGCATCGTGCCGCGCGTGTGGGATGGCGTCGACATATTGATTGTGCGGGCGGCATCGTGCCGCGCGTGTGGGATGGAATGCGCGATGGCGGGCGGCAATGTATGCCGCGTATGCCGTCCCGTACGCCCACGCCGGTGTTAATTGTAGGCGCGGCATCGTGCCGCGCGTGTGGGATGGCGGTCGACATATTGATTGTGCGGGCGGCATCGTGCCGCGCGTGTGAGATGGAATGCACGATTGCGGGGGCACAATGCCACGCCTACGCGCCGCCGATCTCGAAGCCAGCCAGGTGCTCGAGCGCCTTGACGAGCGCGTGGTTGCCTTCGGCGCCGAGGCCCTGGGCCTGCAGCGTGCGGTAGAGCTGGAAGATCAGGCTGGTGCCCGGCAGCGGCACCCCCAGCTTATCGGCGGCCGCCAGCACCAGCCGGACGTCCTTCTGCTGCAAGTCGATCGTAAAGCCGGGCCGCCAGTCGCGCGCGAGCACCTGCGGGCCGCGGTTGCTGAGCATCCAGCTGCCGGCCGCCCCGCCCACCACTGCCGCCAGCGCCTTCTGCAGGTCGACGCCGCCGGCCTGGGCGAACAGCAGCGCCTCGGCCGCAGCCAGCATGTTGCCGACCACCAGGATCTGGTTCACCAGCTTCACCGTCTGGCCCGCGCCGGTGCCCCCAACGTGCGTGATCGTCTTGCCCATGGCCTGAAATACCGGCATGGCGCGCTCGACATCGGCCGCGTCGCCGCCGACCATGATGCTGAGCGTGCCCCTGGCCGCGCCCTCGCTGCCGCCGCTCACCGGCGCGTCGAGCAGGTGCACGCCGCGCTCGGCCAGCTTTCCGGCGATCGCCTCAGTGGCCTGCGGGCTGATCGTGCTCATATCGATCACCAGCGCGCCGGGGCGCAGCCCCTCGATCGCGCCGCCCGCGCCCAGCAGCACCGCCTCGACATCGGGGGTATCGCTGACGCACGATATTACAATATCGCTCTGCGCGGCCAGGTCGGCCGGGCCGCGCGTGGCCGTGGCCCCTTCTGTGGCCAGCTCGTCCATGCGCGCGGCGGTGCGGTTCCACACCCGCAGCTCGAAGCCGGCCTTCAGTAGGTTGCGGGCCATGCCGCGGCCCATGATCCCCAGGCCAATAAAGCCGATGCGCTCTGTCATGGTTCCTCCCTTGGGTTTGCTCGTGCACGTGGCGGATGCGCGCCAGTATAGAGGCGCGCCTGCCTCTGGTCAAGCCAGGGCGCGTTGACAGAAGTTCGCGCCTCGGCTATATTTTATAAAATATCAAACAATAGACCGGCGGCATATATGCCGCGACTACTGCTATGGCCGAAACGACAGGCTACCGAACCAAGCGCGACGTCGCGGTCGAGCTGCTGCGCGAGGCGATCGTCGGTGGCGAGCTGGCGCCAGGCACGCGGCTGGTGCTCGAAGAGCTCAGCCAGCGCTACAGCGTGAGCATGACGCCGATCCGCGAGGCGCTCTCGATCCTCGAGAGCGAGGGCCTGATCGTGCAGCACCCGCATCGCGGCGCGACGGTGGCCGCGCTCGATCGCGAGGAGCTGCTCGAGCTCTACGCCATCCGCTCGGCGATCGAGGCGCTGGCGGCGCTGCATGGCGCGCCACGGCTGGCCGACGCCGACACGGCCGAGCTTGACCGGCTGCTGGCCGCGCTCGAGGCCTTCGTGGGCGGCTGGCAGGGCTTTCTGGATATCGACATGCAGTTTCACCGGGTGATCTACCGCGCGGCCGGCAGCCGGCGCTGGATGGAGACGATCGAGGCGCTGTGGCGGCGCTGCCGGCGCTACATGCTGGCCGGCGCATCGGCCAGTGGCGCCGCGACGCTGCACGCCGATCACCGGGCCATTCTGGCGGCCTGCCGCGCCCGCGACGGCGCGGCGGCGGCCGAGGCGGTGCGCGCGCACCTGAAGTTCTCGGAGGCGCGCCTGCTGGAGCAATGGGGCCAGGGATGACGCGCCGCACATTCGCGATCGTTTCGCTGATCCTCGTGACGGGCATCTGGGGCAGCGCGTTTACCGTCACGAAGGCTGCGGCCCTGCCGCCGGCGCTGCTGGCGCTGCTGCGCTTCGGCCTGGCCTCGCTGGTGCTGCTGCCGCTGGCGCTGGCGCGCCGCAGCCCCACCGCCCGACCCATCCGTGGCGCCCGCGAGTGGTTGATCGTCGCCACGATGGGACTGTGCGGCTTCACGCTGTTTCAGGCCGGCGCGAACTATGCGCTGGCGTACACGACCGCCACGCAGGGCTCGCTGATCCAGAGCGTCATCCCGGTGGCGACGATGGCGCTGGCGCTGCTGGTGCTGAACGAGCGCCCGACCGTGCGGCGGATCGCCGGCATTGTGCTCTCGCTGCTCGGCGTGGCCGTGCTGGTGCTTGCCGCCGCGCCCAGCGAGCACGCCAGCAACCCGCTGCTCGGCGGCGCGATCATGCTCGGCTCGGTGCTGATGTGGGCCGCCTACACCGTGCTGGCCAAGCAGCTGGTCGGCGTCGACATGCTGGCCGTCACCGCGTACAGCAGCATATTCGGCACGCTGTTCCTCGTGCCGCTGGCGCTGGCCGAGTCTTACGGGCAGGCGCCGCCGGCGATCTCGCCGCAGGGCTGGCTGGCGGTGCTCTACCTCGGGCTGCTCTCGTCGGCCGTGGCCAACCTGGTGTACAACCGCGCGCTGACGCTGCTCGACGCCAGCCAGGCGGCCGCGTTCATCAACCTCGTGCCGATCATTGGCGTGGTGGTGGCGGTGGCCTTTCTGGGCGAGCCGATCCTGCCGCTGCAGCTGGCCGGCGGCGCGGTGGCGCTGGTGGGCGTGTGGCTGGCGACCTGATAGGCGAGGGAAGGTGGCGAGGGTCGACTTTGCACAGGCCCTTGGTGGCACTTCGGACTTGTAGAGTGAGACCATGCGAACACTATGCCAGACGGTCGGCGCGCAAACGAGCTTCGTCATTGCCGATCTCGACCCAGCCTATCACCAGGCCGCTCGCGATCTCGTGTACACCCCTACCCCCGATGGCTTTGCCAAGACCTACCCGGCGGATACCCCGGGCCTCGAGCACATCTACCGCAATTTTGCGCAGTGGGCCGAGCCAATGATTTTGCAGACCGCCCAGGCCGTGCCGGTGCCGTGGGAGCAGGCCCTGCACGCTTTCCTTGAGCGCATCGCGGGTGAGCCGCTTGATTGGTGGCTGGGCGGCAGCGCTGCGCTGGCCGTTCGCGGCCTGCCAATCACGCCTCGCGATTTCGACCTGATTGTTGACGACGCAAGCGCGCAGCGGCTGGGGGCGCTCTTAGCGGGCCATCTGATCGAACCAGTTTTGCCGGTGCAGGGATGGTTCTGTAATTGGTGGGGGCGCGCATTTTTGCACGCGCGGTTCGAGTGGGTTGGCGGCGCCGATGCACGGGCCGACCAGCCTGAGGTTAGCGATTTTGGCCCCGTGGCGGCACAGCGCCTGGAGACGGTACTGTGGTATGGGCAGCCCATTCGCGTGCCCCCGTTGGAGCTACAGCTTGAGGTGAGCATCCGGCGCGGTCTGCACGAGAGGGCAGCACTGATTCAACAGCGCCTGAGCACTGCTCGCCACACCAACTCCGTGTGATCGCTTTCGGCGTGTGCTGCCCTGCCCGGCGAAGCCGGGCAGGGCAGCATCACGCCGAGATCTCGGGGGCGGCATTGCCGCCCCCGAACCCCGCCATACTTCGAGCGATTGAACCTACGGCGCCGCCACAAAATCATCGACAAAGTAGCGCGCGCTCAGGCGCTCGCCGCTCACGCGCTCCAGCGTCGCGTTCCAGGGCAGCTGCGCCCCCAGCCCGAACAGCTCGCGCAGCAGCTCCCCGGCCGCCGGGCTATCGACCAGGCGGCCCTCGGGGGTGCGCGCGGCGATCGCGTGGCTAAGCTGGCTGGCCGTCAGCTCGCCCAGAATGTAGTTGTGGTAGTACACCGGCGCAATCGCCAGGTGAATCTTCGCGGCCCAGTCGGGCTCGTCGCGCCCGTCGGGGCGCTGCACCATCTGGAAGCGCTCGACCAGATCCCACCACAGCGCGTTCAGATCGGGCCGGCGCGGGTCGGCGTAGAGCGCGCGCTCGAAGTGCACCATCACCAGCCCCCAGCGCAGAAACACCAGCTGCGCGACGCGCTGCTCGTCGCGCGCCGCCGCCGCCACACCCCGCACTGTCGCCTCGTCGAGGCCGCGCACGCGCGCCAGCCACTCGGGGTTGATCGCCAGGCGGCCCATCAGCATGGCGATCGCCTCGGTGGTGTTGATATGCGCGGCGGTGCGCAGCAGGTACGGCAGATCGGCGCCCAGGTAGGTGTCGTACACCGCGTGGCCAAGCTCGTGCAGCAGCGTATCCATCCAGCGGGCGTCGGGGCGCAGGTTGCACAGCACGCGCACGTCGTCGCTCAGCCGGTCGATATGCGTGCAGAAGGCGTGCTGGTCTTTGTTATCGCGCTCGAACAGATCCGAGCGCGCCAGCACGACGCGCACCTCTAGCCCGATGCCGTCGAAGGTGCGCGTTGCCAGCGCCAGCAGATCCTGGCTGGCGAACAGGCCGTCGAGGTCGGCCGCGCCGGTGCGCGGCGCCTCCTGGAAGAACGGATCGCTGTAGTGCCAGGGGCGCAGCTCGGCCAGCGGCACGTGGCAGCGCTCGGCCAGCGCGGCGTCGAGCTGGCGCTTCAGCGCGCGGAACGGCTCGCGCGTGCGGGCTTCGAGGTCGTCGAGCAGCGCGAACAGCTCGGCCTCGTCGATCTCTTGCAGCGCCAGCGACTTGGCGTAATAGTCGCGGAAGCCGAGCGCGCGGGCGCTGGCGTTGCGCAGCTCCACCAGCTCGAGCAGGCCGGGGCGTGCAGCCGGGCCGATCTGCTTGCTGGCCTCCCAGGCCTCGCGCCGCAGCTCCGAGTCGTCGGATTCGCGCAGCGTGGTGTTGAGCGTATTGTTCGGCACCGCCGCGCCGTCGATCGTGCCGCGAAAGTTGGCGTACAGGTCGGTCAGGCCGGCCTCGAGCGCGGCCAGCCGGTCGATCTGCTCGGGCGCCACCTGCGCCGCCGCGAAGCTGGTGTACAGCAGCTCGACCTCGCGCCGCAGCCCGGCGTCGTCGATCGCGGCGCGTCCGGCGTAGAGCTGCTGGATCGCCTGCCACTCGGCCGGGTCGTCGGTGAGCACGCGCGTATAGGCCGCGCCCAGCCGCTCAAGCGCGTCGCGGTGCTCGGGCGCGCCGGTGGTCGCCAGGTTCCACTGCGCCAGGTTGTACTCGCGCGCCGCCGGGCGCAGCCGCGCCACCAGCGCCGCGACGAATGCGCGCGCCGCGCTCGGAAGGTTCTGTTGCTCGGTATTCATCAGGGTCGCTCCTTGTCTCTCGGCCGGCAGGCGCGCAAAGGCGGCCCAGCGGGCCGCCTTTGTGCGCCTGCCGCGATTGTACGGGCTAGTATAGCTTGATCTTGTGCCCGGCGCGCTTCAGCAGCTCGCTGGCGATCACGTGGCGCTGGATCTCGTTGGTGCCCTCGAAGATCCGCGTCACGCGCGCGTCGCGGTACATGCGCTCCAGCGGCAGCTCGCGCGAGAAGCCCATGCCGCCGTGGATCTGGATGGCCTCGTCGATCACCTGCGAGGCCGCCTCGGTGCAGAACAGCTTCACCATGCTCGACTCAAGCGTGGCGCTCTCACCCCGGTCGACCTGCTTGGCGCAGTCGTAGACCATGCGCTCCATGGCGTAGATCTTCACGGCCATGTCGGCCAGCTTGAACTGAATCGCCTGGAAGTCGGCGATCGCCCGGCCGAACTGCTGGCGCTCGATCGCATACTTCACCGACAGCTCGTAGGCCTCTTTGGCCGAGCCCAGGCTCGACGCGCCGAGCCCGCACCGGCCGATGTCGAGCGTCTGCATCGCCGTGGCGAAGCCAGCGCCCACCTGCCCGAGCACATTCTCCTGCGGCACGCGGCAGTCTTCGAAGAACAGCGAGGCGGTGTGCGAGGCGCGCAGGCCCATTTTCGGCTCGACCTTGCCGACCTTGAAGCCGGGGAAGGTTTTCTCGACAATAAACGCGGTGATGCCGCCGCGCGCGCCCAGGTTGCGGTCGGTGGCGGCGAACACCACCAGCACATCGGCGAACGAGCCGTTGGTGATCCACATCTTCGAGCCGTTCAGCAGCCAGCTGTCGCCGTCGCGCGTGGCGACGGTGCTGATGTGCGCGGCGTCGGACCCGGCGTTTGGCTCGGTCAGCGCCCAGGCGCCGAGCTGCTTGCCCTCGCACAGCGGCCGCAGGTAGCGATCCTTCTGCGCCTCGCTGCCGCTGAGGTAGATCGACATCGCGCACAGCTGGGCGTGCGCCCCGATGATCGTCGCCGTCGAGGCGCACTTGCGCTGGATCTCTTCCATCAGCACGCAGTAGCCCACCACGCCGGCGTCGGCGCCGCCGTACTGCTCGGGGAACGGCACGCCCAGCAGCCCGAGGTCGCCGGCTTTCTTCAGCACGTCGAACGGCACGCGCTCCTCTTCGTCGATCTCGCGCGCGATCGGCGCTACCTCTTTCGCCGCGAACTCGCGAATGGCCTGGCGTAACATCTGAATGTCTTCGGGAAGCTCGTACTCCATTGTCGGGTTCCTTTCGTGGCGGCCGGGTGCGGCTCGCGCTATCTCATTCAGTGAAGGTTTTCGGAGGAATGGCCGATTATAGCAGGCGCCGCCGCATCGCGTCAACATGACGCGATGCGCTATAGGGCTCGTGCAAAGTCGGCGGTCGCCGCCGCGACCGCACCACACAGCCAGATGTGTTTCCCCTTCCCCTGTCAGGGGAGGGGTCAAAAGACGTTGCACAAACCCTGGATGCGCTATAGGGCTTGTGCAAAGCCTTTCAACTTCCTGCCCTTCCACGCCGGCAATACTCCCCGCTCTCCAAGCGCGGGAGGAAGGCGAATGGCGCGGCAGCCTCGCCAGAGTTCCGCAGGATCGTATATAATCGGCTGGCACCGAGCGCACCACAGGAGGCGGGCATGATCGCATCAGTTCGCGGCACGCTGCTGTTTATCGGCGTCGACCACGCGGTGATCGAGACCGGCGGGGTTGGCTTTCAGATCTTTGCGCCGCGCAATGTGCTGGGCAACCTCGGCGAGATCGGCGCCGAGGTGCGCCTGTATACTCACCTGCACATCCGCGAGGACCTGCTGGCGCTGTACGGCTTCGCCTCGACCGACCAGCGCCACCTGTTCGAGACGCTGCTGGGCGTCAGCGGCATCGGCCCCAAGGTCGCGCTCAGCCTGCTCTCGTCGTCGCCGGCCGACGAGCTGCGCGCCACGATTGCCGGCGGCGACACCGCGCGGCTGGCGCGCGTGCCCGGCATCGGCAAGAAGACCGCCGAGCGCCTGGTGCTCGAGCTGCGTGGCAAGCTCGATGTCAAGGGCGGCGTGCCGCTCGCTGGCGCCACCCCGGCCGCAATCGCCGCCAACGCCGAGCTGGCCGAGATGCTCGTGAGCCTGGGCTTTAGCGCCGCCGAGGCCAACGCCGCCATCGCCGCGCTCCCCGCCGACGCGCCCGCCGCGATCGAGGACCGCCTGCGCCTGGCGCTGCGCTACTTCGGCGGCGCCTAGCCCGACAACCAAGCGCGCGCAAACCCTGTTCTGAAGCCATTCCGCAATAAAAAGTGTCTTGCATTACCACCGGCAGTGGTATATACTGCCTGCGTACGCGGTGCCGTTCGGCGGGGCAATGCCGCCGAATCGCGGAATCCGGCACCGATCGAAGGGTTGCGAGGGGTTGCTCGAATACGCCCGTCCCCACCGGCGATCTGCGCTGAGCAGTTGCACGAGGGCACCACAAGGAGGCCGGCATGGCCAGTTCCCAAGCGCGCCGCGCGCCAATGCGCCTGTTTACACGCAACTCGGCCGGGCCGAACGACCCACAGCCGCTGTTCGTACAGCTGCCGCTGCTCTGGAAGGCGATGATCATCACCTCCTTCGCAATCAATCTGCTGCTGATCGGCCTGCTGGTGGGCGTGGTGTACTTTCTGCTGGCCTGGCGGCCCACGCTCGGCGGCACGCTGCTGAACGCCCAGGGCTTTGCGCGCGGCAATGTCGCCGAGCTGCGCGACGTCGTGCAGCAGCTCCAGGCCGCGCATATCCGCACCAACATCCCGCTCGACCAGCCGCTGCCGCTGAAGGGCCTGGGCGTGGTGGTGCCGGTCGACCAGGAGACGCAGGTGACGCTGACGAGCGATGTGCCGCTGAACCTGGCCGGCGCCGATATCGACCTTGGCGCAGGCAACCGGCTGCGCGCGCAGAATATCGCGCTGGTGCTGCCCAGGGGCACGCCGCTTAATATCGCGCTGAAGATGAACATCCCGCTCGACGCCGTGACGATCCCGATCAAGCTGAACGTGCCGGTGGATATCGCGATGAAGGACACCGAGCTGGCGCCCCAGTTCCAACGCCTTGGCAATGTCGTCGACCGGCTGGTGTACCCGGTGCGCGACGTAGTCGATCTGCCCGACGTTCAGAAGCCGCCGCCGCCGCAGGTTCCGAAGTAGCAAGCGCGCGCCAGCCGCCGCAGGCTGGCTGGCGCATGCCCCCAACAATCATGAACAAACTGATACTCTGGGATGTCGACGGCACGCTGCTGTACAGCGGTGGCGTCGCCGGCGAGGCCATGCGCGCGGCGATGGCGCGCGTATACGGCCGCAGCTCCACCGAGGCGCGCCACTCGTACGCCGGCAAGACCGACCGGCAGATTATTCTCGAGACATTCGCCGACCTCGGGCACGACGCGCTGCTCGCGACGCTCGACCAGTTCACCAGCACCTACATCGACGAGCTGACGAGCCGCCGCGCCGAGTTTCTGGCGCGCTGCCGCGTGCTGCCCGGCGTCGCCCAGGCGCTGGCGCGGCTGGCGCAAGCCCCGGCGGTGCAGTCGGTGCTCACCGGCAACCTCCAGCCGATCGCCAAGATCAAGCTGGATCTGATGGAGCTATCGCGCTTCCTCGACCTGAGCGTGGGCGCGTATGGCAGCGACCACCACCGCCGCGCCGAGCTGGTGCCGTTCGCGGTGGCGCGCGCCGAGCAGCGCTACGGCCACCGCTTCGCGCACGCCGATGTGGTGGTGATCGGCGACACACCCAACGACATCGACTGCGGCCGCGCGGTCGGCGCGCGCACGATCGCCGTGGCCACCGGCCCATTTAGCCTGGACGACCTGCGCGCCCACGCCCCCGACACCGCGCTGCCCGATGTGTCCGACACCGAGGCGCTGCTGGCGGCGATCTTCGGCTGAGCTTCCACCATGCTGATGCCCGCCTGATGTGCGGCCACGCGGCTATCGCGTTGGCCTCATTGCGCATTCAGACGCGCTTCATTCCGCCGCGACCGCGAGCGTTTTAGAATTGCCCTATCGACGTGCCAAGCGGAGGTACCGAGGAGGTTACAGCGATGAGGCATACATTTTTCACCCGCGGCGCGCGGCTGGGGGCCGCGCTGGTGGGCCTTGCGGCGCTGGCGCTTGCCGCACTGCCTGCCCAGGCCGCGCCTTTCGACGGCCGGCGCGCCCAGTTCGCCGACGCCGCCTTCGGCAGCGTGTGGTCGCGCACCGACGCGCCGCAGGTGCGCGGCGGCCGCACGTGGTACTGGGGCCCGCAGCCCTGGTTCGACTACGCCGAGTTCTACCGCCAGGGCATCAACGGCCTGCGCACCGTGCAGTACTTCGACAAAGCGCGCATGGAGATCAACAACCCCAACGACCGCAGCTTTCAGGGCGGCGCCACCAATGGCCTGCTGGTGGTCGAGCTGGTGTCGGGCCACCTGAAAAAAGGCAACGATCCCTACGACTTCGACATGCGCACGCCCGCCGACGTGCCGGTGGCCGGCAACCCGCGTGCCGATAACCCAAACAGCCCATCGTACGCCACATTTACCAACCTGGCGACCTACGACAACAACGGCTACCGCGACGCCAACCGCCTGAACCAGCGCATCGGCAGTTGGCTCGACCGCGCCGCGAACGTCTCGTTCCGCCAGGATCTATTCGACGCCCACCCGGAGACGACGATCGTGCAGTACAACACGCTCACCGGGCACAATATCCCCAAGGTATTCTGGGATTTCATGACCGCGCAGGGGCCGGTGGTCGAGGGCGGCGCAGTGCACACGCGCCCGGTGGTCGATTGGCTATTTGCCATGGGGCTGCCGATCACCGACGCCTACTGGACGCGCGCCAAGATCGGCACGGCGGAGAAAGATGTGCTGGTGCAGCTGTTTGAGCGGCGCGTGCTGACGTACGTGCCCGACAACCCGGCTGGCTACCAGGTCGAGATGGGCAATGTTGGCCAGCACTACTTCCAGTGGCGCTACCCCACAATGGGCCAGCCCTGGGCCGCCACCGACCCGCAGCCGTCGCTGCTATTCGCCTCGAACGCGCTCAGCGGCAGCCAGCTCGAGGCTTGGGTCTACCTGGTGACCGGAAGCGCGCAGATCACTGGCGACATGCTGCACCCCACGCGCGGCGGCGCCGAGAGCGTGCCGTTCTCGCAGCGGCGCAGCTTCGATCCGCTCCAGAACTGCGTGCTGCTCGACTCGCGCCGTGGCGACGGCCAGCACCGCCAGCTCTATCAGCAGCCGATCCAGGCCTATGGCTTCTCGGGCTCATTCGTGGACACCTGCCAGCCCAGCCGGCTGGCGATCACCGACAGCACCCCCGTAGCGGCCACGAACGGCCCGGCCGACATCCCCGTGCAGCCCGGCAGCGACTACAACCCTAGCATGTCGCCCGACGGCACCAAGGTCGCGTTTGTGTCGGATCGCTACGGCGTGCCCGAGCTATTCCTGATGTGGTCGGCCGGCAACACCCCTGCGCGGCTGACGAGCGACCGCTGCGTGAGCCAGTACCCCAGCTGGAGCCCCGACGGCCGCACGCTATTCTGGGAGCGCCAGTGCAGCGGCGGCAAGTTCACGCTGATGCGCGGCGAGCTGAAGTACGATGAAGACGCGAGCTACGGCGTGTGGGCCACGCTGGTGAATGTGCGCGAGCTGACCGACCAGGGCGCCGACAACCGCTACCCGCGCGTCTCGCCCGACGGCAAGACGATTGCCTTCACCTCGTATCGCGACGGCAACGCCGAGATCTACACGATCGACACCAATGGCGGCAGCCTGCGACGGCTCACCAGCAGCCCCGCCGACGACGAGGCGCCGACGTGGAATGCCACTGGCAGCCAGCTGGCCTTCGCCAGCAACCGCGACGGCGACTTTGAGATCTACGTCATGAACGCCGACGGCAGCGGCCAGGCGGCGCTCACGAACAACAGCGCCGAGGATCGCTGGCCGGCCTGGGCGCAGTAATCCCAAATCCGGCTGATCGCTTGGATTATGGTGGGGGTTCGGGGGCGGCCAGCCGCCCCGCATTCTTTTTCTTGTGCGGCGCCCGGCAAAGCCGGGCGCCTGAAAACACAAGTAATCAAACGGAGTTGGTATAATACCAAATCCGGCGGGTCACGTGCCGTATGGTGGGGGCTTGGGGGTGGCAATGCCGCGAAAGTGATTCGACGGAGTTGAGATAAGCCATCGCCGGTAACAGAAGACGAAGCGGCGCGGTGGCAAAGCCACGCGCCGCTTCGTCTTCGTGCGCGCCGATGCCGTGGGGGCAAAAGCGCCTGGCCGGCCTACTTCGGCGGCATGTAGGGCGAGCCGACCGCGATATACCCGTAGCCGCGCTCAGTCAGCTCGTTGTAGTCGGGGATCATGCGGCGGCCGTCGAGCACCAGGTACGGCGGCTTCACCGCCTGCTCGATCGTGCGCGAGAGACCGCGGAACTCTTCCCAGTCGGTCGAGATGAACAGCATATCGGTGCCGGCCAGGGCGTCTTTGGCGGTCTTGTGGTAGCTGATCTTCTCGAACAGGTGGTTGTTCTCGGGGTTGAAGAAGCGCCGCGCCTCGTCAATCGCCACCGGGTCGTAGGCGCGGATCTCGCTCACGCCGCGCGCCAGCAGCGTCTCGACCACCTTGAGCGACGAGGCGTCGCGCATATCGTTGGTGCGCTGCTTGAAGGCCAGGCCGAGCAGGGCGACCTTTTTCTGGTTGAAGCGCGCGCCGGCCTCGCGGCTGGCCCGGTCGATCAGGTAGGTCTTCTGGTACTCGTTGATGTTATACACCGACTGGAGCATATCGGTCGGCTGGCCCGAGGTCTTCAGCTGGTAGATCAGCGACTGGATGTCTTTGCCGAAGCACGAGCCGCCGGCGCCGTTCGAGACGTACGAGCCCCAGGTGCTGATGCGGTTGTCGGCCGTGACGCCGCGCTTCAGGTCTTCCATGCGGATGTTCGAGAATGTTTCGCCCAGGCGCGCGCCCACGCCGTTCCAGAACGAGATATATGTCAGCAGCAGCGTGTTGGCCACATACTTGATCGACTCGGCCGTCTCGGGGGTGGTTTCGATATAGCGGATGCGCACGTGGTTGACGAACTGCGAGTAGATCCGCCGGATGATCCGGAAATCCTCTTCGGTATCGGCGCCGACCACCACGCGGTCGGGGCGGCGCGACTTCTCGACGGCATCGCCCTCGGGCAGGAACTCGGGGTTCGAGGCCACGCCGGCGTTCGGCACCTCGTACTCGCGCAGCTTGCGCTCGAGCTGGCGCGCGGTGCCGATCGGCACGGTGCTCTTGTTCACCAGCACGATCCGGCGCGTGTCGGCGCGCTTGGCCAGCAGCGTGCAGATATGGTCGACCGCCTTGAAGTAGTAGCTCAGATCCGACGAGCCATCGACGTTTGGCGGGGTCGGCAGGCACAGAAAGATCGCGTCGGTACCCTCGATAATCGTCTCGAGGTCGCTCGAGAAGAACAGGTAGCGGTCTTTATTTTCCGCGATAATGTCGGCCAGGCCAGGCTCGTTCACGTAGTGGTTGATCTGATCAGCCTCGGCCGAGCGGTAAGCGTTCAGCTTGCGCTCGTCGATGTCGTAGGCATACACTTCATGGCCGTACTCCGAGCAGACAGCTGCGTGAGTCAAACCTACAAATCCAGTACCGGCAACAATGATTTTCATTGGATCTCCTTTTGAGATATCTAGCGGCGAAGCCAAGCGTTAGGGCGGCACACTGCAGGTGATCGGGCCATCGCCATGGCTGATGTTAGATGTCCCCGATCGGCATTGAGGGGGTTGCGAACGCGCTCATGCAGCATGATACCGCATAACCGGCCGAAAAGATATTAATGTATGTAGGTTGGTAGTTTTCAGTTTCTTAATCTTTCGATCATCATTGGTGCTTCCTCCAAGACTGCGATGGCATGCAGCGCTTGCGGCGCTGCATGCCATCGCACGATCGCGTGCCGGCTGCGGCCGGGCGCTACTTGATCGCCCGGATCAGCAGGTTGTCGAATGTCACGGTGAGCTTGGGGTCGTCGAATGTATTGACGGCAATGGCGGCTTTACCGCGAGAGAACGTGGCGTCGCTGATTTCGTCGAGCAGCTCATCGTTGGCATACAGGCGAATTGTATCGCCCTCGGTTTCGACGCGAAGCGTGTTGGTTTGTCCGGCGCCCTTGATTGTCGGCGAGTTCGTCCAGTCGATCAGCTTGGTCAGCTGGTCGTCTTTGTACAGATCGAGGCTGTAGCTGCTATCGCCGGCGATGGTGAAGATGTAAAAATTCTTATCATCCTGATAGTGGAAGATCAGGCCGGTGGCGCTGTCTTTCGGGCCGTCGAGGGTTGCGTCGACCGAGATCGCGGCATTGCCATAATCGCCGCGCATGGTCTGCCAGAGGATCAGCTTGGGCTGCTTGCACTGCACGGTGTAGGTGCCATCGACAAACTTGTAGATCGCGTTGTCGGTTTCGCCCTCGTCGAAGCTGCTGCCGCTGGGGCTATCGAACGTGTCGCGCAGCAGCACCGCGCCGCCCGCGCCGCTATCGCCATTGGCCACGGCGGTCGGCTCGGCCACGGCGGTCGGCTCGGGCGCGGGGGTGGCCAGGTCTTCGGGTGTGGCGAAGGCCTCCAGCGTAGCGAGCGCTTCGGGCGTAGGGAATGCCTGCACCGTCGAGACGCCGGCGGCGGCGGTGGCCAGCACACTACCGGCCTGATCCGAGGCGCGCCGAAACAAGATAAACACGCCGGCCGCGAGGGCTATGCAGGCCACCAGGCCGATCGCGGCGATGATGCCAAGGATCTTCCACAGGTTGCTGCCCGACTTTGGCGGCGGGGCGGCTGCGCCGGGCGGCAAGTTGGCGCCGGGAATATTTGGCGCCTGGTAGGCGCCTGGCGGCGGCAGCGGCGTGGTTGGCAGCTGCTGCGGGGGTGTCTGTGGGTACTGCTGCGCGGCTGGCGGAAACTGCGAAGGTGGTATTGGCGACGGCCCGGCGATCACCGTCTTATCGGGCGTGCTGGCGGCGGGCTGCTGCGGAAGCTCGGGAACCGTCGGCAGCACCACAGTTTCTTTACCGGTCAGGGGGCGCGGCGGCGTGGGTGGCGGTTGCTCGGGCAGGCGCGTGCCGCAGTTGCCGCAGAAGCGCTCTTCGGGCTTCACTTCGGCGTGGCAGTTTGGGCATTGTGGCATGGAAGAACCCCCTCTTTGCGGGCATGTTTACTTTCATGACGTATACCGGTGGTATTTGGCCGCAGGGTGCGGATAGATCAATGGGCTAGCACATTGCGCAGTGCCGCGAAAAAGCGCGTATTCTCATCGTCGGCGCCGAACGAGATGCGAATATAGCCAGGGATGCCCCAGCCGGAGAGCGGAGTGACGGTGAAGCCCTGATCCATGAGCGCGGTGGTCACGGCCATATCGTCGCCAACCTCCACGGCGATGAAGTTCGTCGCGCTGGGGATGGCCGCGAGGCCAAGCGCGGCCAGCTCGTGTGCGAAGCGCGCGCGGCAGGCGTTGGCGTGCGCGCGGCTGCGGGCGACGTGCTCGTCGTCGGCGAGCGCGGCGATGCCAGCGGCCTGTGCCAGCGCATTGACGTTGAAGGTCGGGCGAGCGCGCTCGAGGTAGCCAGTCACGTCGGGGTGGCCAAAGGCGTAGCCGAGGCGCAGGCCGGCCAGGCCGTAGATCTTGGCGAATGTGCGCAGCAGGATGAGATTCTGGCGCCCGCCGCGCAGCTCGGCCAGCAGATCGGGGTAGTCGGCGCGCTCGACGAACTCGATATACGCCTCATCGGCCACCACCAGCACGTCGTCGGGCACGCGCGCCAGCAGGCGGCGCACCTGGCCGGCGGTGTTGGTGGTGCCGGTGGGATTATTAGGGTTGCACAGGAACAGCAGCCGGGTGCGCTCGGTGATCGCGTCGGCCATGGCCTCGAGATCGTGGGCGAAATCGCGCAGCGGCACGCGCAGCGCCTGGCCGCCCATCTCGATTGTGCGCAGGTAGTAGCTGATGAACGAGCCTTGCGCCATGATCGCCTCGTCGCCCTCGCGCAGAAATGCCAGCGCCAGCAGGAACACCATTTCGTCGGAGCCATTGGTGCACAGCACCATCTCGGGGGCCAGCTCGAAGCGCGCCGCGATCGCCTCGCGCAGCGCCAGCGATCCCGCGTCGGGGTAGCGATGCACCTGGCTGGCGGCGGCCTGGATGGCAGCCAGCGCGCGCGGCGACGGGCCGAGCGGGTTTTCGTTCGACGAGAGCTTGACGACCCCGGCGGGCTGCTTGCGGATGAGCTTGGGCGGCTTGTAGGGCGGCAGCGTGGCGATGTAATCTTTGAAGTGCATGAGGATCCTTCTATGCAGAAGCGAGAACCTTCGCGATGGCGAGATGTGCGTCTGCGGCAGCTGCTCGTTGGGCTAAGCTTGCTCGTTCAGGCCGAGCTGCTGCTCGGCTTCGAGCGGCAGCGTAAAGAAGAAGGCGCTGCCCTGGCCCTCGCGGCTTTCGGCCCAGATCTGGCCGCCGTGGCGTGCCACGAACTCGCGGCTGAGATACAGCCCCAGGCCGAGGCCCTCGCCGCGCCGCTCGCTGCCGCGCGCGTAGCGGCGGAACAGCCGGCCGAGCTGCTCTTCCGAGATACCAGCGCCCTGATCTTCCACGATCACCATTGCGTGCATGCTGTGCGTGTCGGCGCCGGCCAGCGCGGCGTAGGCGGGGTGGCGCGCCGCGATGGCGTTGGCGGCGCAGGTGTAGAGCCGCACGCCAATACGGGTGCCGTTGGGGCTGTAGCGGATGGCATTGCCGACGAGGTTGGTAAGCACCTGGCGGATGCGCAGCGAGTCGCAGGAGACGTTCAGCTCGGCGCCGTCGCTGTCGAGCTCGAGCTGGCGCTCGCCGGCAAGCGGGCGCTGCTGCTCGATCACCTGCTGGGCCAGCGCCACCAGATTGACGGGCTGCACCTGCAGGCTCACCTGGCCGGCATCGATGCGTGAAACATCGAGGATGTTATCGACCATGCGCAGCATGTGGGTGACCTGCTGGGCCAGCACAGTGAGCCCGCGCAGCTCGGGCGAGTCTTCGTCGCCGCGGCGCTGCTCGCGGCGCACGAGCAGATCGGTATAGCCGCGCACCGCCGCCAGCGGGCTGCGCAGCTCGTGCGCCGCCACTGCGAGGAAATCGTCTTTGGCGCGCTCGAGCTTCTGGCTGGTCGTGATATCGCGGAAGATCGTGACGGCGCCATCGACATTATTCTCGTCGTCGTACACCGGCGCGCCGCTGAAGCTCAGCACGGTATCCTGGCCGCTTGCGCCGCGCGAGAGCACGCGGTGATCGTGGAACACCTCGCCCGAGAGCGCGCGCGCCAGCGGCAGCCGCTCAACCGGCAGCGGGTTGCCGTCGAGGTCGCGGATGGCGTAGAAGTCGGGCATTTCGTTGATCGACTGCTCGACCGGCAGCCGCTCGATCGAGAGCAGCTCCATGGCCGATTGGTTGGCCAGCACCAGCCGGCCGTCGCCGTTGCACAGCACCACGCCTTCGGCGATGCTGTTGATCACGGCGGCAAGCTTCAGGCGCTCGGTGCGGGTATCCTGGTACAGCCGCACGTTGGCGATCGCCAGGCCAAGCTGGCTGCCCATGGTCATCAGCGCGGGCACATCGACGCGCTCGCGCAGCAGATCGTCGCCGTACACATTGATCACGCCGACGACGGTGCCGCCGGCCAGCAGTGGCAGGTAGACGCAGCTGCCGAAGCCGGCCTCGATCAGCAGCTCTTCGCCGTCCTCGGCGATCAGCGGGCGGGCGATCGCCTGGCCGTAGCGCACCGTCTCCTCGTAGGGCGAGTGCGCGACGCCGATGCGGTCGTGCAGCGCGACGAAGCGGCGCGGCAGGCCGCGCTGCACCGTGCTGGTAAGCTCGGCGGTCGAAAGGTCGTGCAGCAGCAGCATGCCGGCCGATGTCTCGAGCACGCGCAGGATGACATCGAGCGCATTGCTGAGCAGCTCGTCGAGGTCGGCGGCCATGCTCACCACGGTGCCGATAGCGCCGAGGGCTTCGAGGCGGTGCTGGTGGGCCTGCATTTTGGCGTGCAGCTGGGCGTTATTGATCGCGCCGGCGGCGAGGTTGCCGAACATCTGGAGCACCTCCAGGTCGGGCGGGTGGAGCGACGGCGTGCCGATCTGCAGCAGCTCAAGCACGCCGATGATCTGCTTGCCGATGCGCAGCGGCAGCAGCACGATGGTGGCGTCGCGTGGGATGTGCGCGAGCAGCTGGCGCATATCGTCGTGGGCGCGCTGGCTGACGCGGCCGGCCTGCTCGAGATATTGGCTGCGGCTCTCGAAGATCTGCGCGTCGCCGCGCTGCCAGAGTGCGCCGACCAGGCCATCGCCGGGGCGCAGCCGCAGCCGCGCCAGCAGGGCTGGGGCGGGCGGTGGCGCGAGGCCATAGTGCGAGCGGATCTGCAGCGCGCCCTGCTGATCGGGGAGCCAGAGCATGCCGGCCTGGATATCGGGGATGACCTCGACGATCCGCTCGACCAGCGTCAGAATGAGCTCGTTCGGGTCGAGGAGCGAGATCAGGTGAGTCGAGACATGCAGTATATTCGTGAGCACCTGAGCGCGCCGCATAGCCTCGTCGGCGTTCGGCTGCTCGGTGCGCTTGATTGTCTGCCGCACTGATTTGCCATTCATTGCTTGAGCCGTGGCCTGCGGCCTTCGGCCGCGATGCCGGCGGTGTTCGCAGGCGCTTTGTTGATTATAGCATGGAGCGTGCCGTGTGAGAATATAGTTGTGTTATGATGGGCGCATGCCGACGATTCATCCAGCCCGCGCGCGTCTGCGGCTGCTTTTGCGCCGGCCTGTGGCCGAGCAGAGCCTGGCTGAGGCTGCGCTCTATATTGCCTGGGAAGACCAGGGGGTAGGCAACCCGCTGGCGGCGCTGCGCGAGCTCGACGGGCTGGCGGCGGCGGTGCGCGGCCGGCTGCCGGTGGGCCAGCCTGCGCGCGAGGTGGTGCTGGCGCTGAACCGCTTTTTGTTTGGCGAGGTTGGGTTTCGCGGCAACACCTGGAACTACAACGACCCGGCGAATAGCTTTCTCGACCGCGTGATCGAGCGCCGCGCCGGGCTGCCGATCACCCTCTCGGTGGTGTACCTGGAGGTCGGCTGGCGCCTGGGGCTGCCGCTCAGCGGCGCGGCGCTGCCGGGGCACTTCCTGGTGCGCTACGCCGACCCGGAGGAAGATCTATTCATCGACCCATTCAACCGCGGGCGGCTGTGGAGCCGTGAGGAGTGCCTGACGCAGATCGCCACGTTTTATGGCGCGGCCACGCCGCCGCTGGCGGCGCAGGCGTTCGAGCCGCCGCCGCTGCGCGCCGTACTGGCGCGGATTCTGCGCAACTTGAAGAATGTGTACCTCGAGCGCGGGGCCTTTGCCGAGGCGCTGGCCGCGACCGACCGGATCGTGTTGATTGAGCCGGGGCAGGCGCAAGAAGTGCGCGATCGCGGGCTGCTGCGCGCGCGGCTCAACCAGCTCAACGGCGCGCTGGAGGATCTCGAGCGCTACGCGCGCATGGCGCCGCGCGCCGCCGACCTCACGCAGATCCGCCAGCAGGCGCGCACGATCGCCGAGCGCGCGGCCAAAGGCAACTAGCCGCGCTGCACGAACCCCTCGCCAACCACTTCCTGCGCCTCGCCGATCACCACAAAAGCGTGAGGGTCGACGCGGCTGACCAGCGCGTTGAGGAAGCTGATCTCGGAGCGGGCGACCACGCACAGCAGCACCGCGCGCCGCGCGCCGGTGTAGCCGCCCTGGCCTTCGATCAGCGTCACGCCGCGCCCTAGGTCGTGCAGCAGCGCCTGGGTGATTGGCTCGGGCTGCGTGGTAATAATGAACGCCTGGCGCGCGCCGCTGCCCGCCGCCAGCACGTAGTCGAGCGCGACGCTGCCGATAAACGCCACCAGGAGGGCGTAGAGCACATTCTCGGGGCCGTAGGCGAACAGCGCGAGGCCGAACACCACCAGGTTCATCGCCAGAATGCTGCGGCCGGGCCGCAGCGCGAAGCGGCGCTCGAGCAGCCGCGCGATGATGTCGACGCCGCCGGTGGTGCCGCGCGCCCGAAACACCAGCCCCACGCCCAGCCCATCGAGCAAGCCGCCGTAGAGCGTATACAGCAGCGGGTCGGCGGTGACTGGCCGCATGTATGGCGCGAGCAAGTCGATCGCCAGCGACATGACCACGGTTGCGTAGATCGTGCGCACGCCAAAGACGAAGCCGCCGAGCGAGCGGAAGCCGATCACGAACAGCGGGATGTTGGCGATCAGCGTGACCAGGCCGATCGGCGTGCCGAGAAAGGTGTTGAGCAGCTGCGCGCCGCCGGTGAGCCCGCCCATCACCACGCGGTTTGGCGTCAGGAACATATTCACCGACGCGGCTACCAGCACTGCGCCAATGGTGATCAGCAGGTAATCGCGCAAGACCGGCCAGGCGCGTTGCATACAAACCCCTCCGCAAGACGCGCGGCAAGCAGGCGGGGAGACCAGCGCAGCTAGCTCGTCGCCCGCCTGCCTGCTTGCTCTCTCAACCCTCGCCGTCGCGCCCGATGCTCCAGCGCAGGTACGACTCCATGAACGGGTCGAGCTCGCCATCGAGCACTGCCTGGACATTGCTGGTCTCGTGGTCGGTGCGGTGGTCCTTCACCAGCGTGTAGGGGTGCAGGTAGTAGGTGCGCATCTGGCTGCCGAACTCGGCCGAGCGGTGCTCGCCCTTGAGGCGCGCGCGCTCGTCGCGCTGGCGCTGCAGCTCGCGCTCGAGCAGGCGGCCACGCAGCACGCGCATGGCCGTCTCTTTGTTTTGAAGCTGCGATCGCTCGTTCTGGCAGGTCACGACGATCTGCTCGGGCGTGCCGGGCTTGTATGTCAGGCGCACGGCCGAGTCGGTGGTATTGACGCCCTGGCCGCCGTGGCCACCGGCGCGAAACACATCGACGCGCAGGTCGTCGGGCTTGATCGCTACCTCGGGTGCGTCGTCGACCTCGGGCAGCACCTCGATCAGCGCGAACGATGTCTGGCGGGTATTGCCCGAGTTGAACGGCGACAGCCGGATGAGGCGGTGCACGCCGGCCTCGGCCTTGGCGAAGCCGTAGGCGTACTGGCCGCGCAGCTCGAGGGTGGCGCTTTTGATGCCGGCCTCATCGCCCTCGCTCTGATCGACCAGGGCGACCTTATAGCCACGGCGCTCGGCCCAGCGGCTGTACATGCGCAGCATCATGGCGGCCCAGTCTTGAGCGTCGGTGCCGCCCATACCGGCCTTGATCGACAGAAACGCGTCGCGGTCGTCGTAGGGCGCGCTGAGTAGCACGTCGACCTCCAGGCGATCCATAGCCTGGCTGGCGCGCGTGTACTCGGCGGCGATCTCGTCGCGCAGCGAGCTATCGTCCTCGGCGTCGGCCAGCGCCTGCAGCTCGATCAGCGTGTCGATCTGGCCTTCGAGGTTGGCCCAGCGGTCGAGCTCGGCGCGCAGCTGGGTGAGCATCTGCATGGTGCGCTGGGCCTCTTGGGGGTTGCTCCAAAGGGTCGGGTCGGCCGAGCGCTCTTCGAGCTCGGCGATCTGCCGCTGCTTGTCGGCGAGGTCAAAGCCGCCCCCGGACGCTGGCAAAGCGCGCCCGCAGGGCCTCCAGATCTACTGTTTCCACAATCACTCTCCCAAAATAGCTGACGCGATGGTGTGTGCCGGGCGCACTTGCCCCTGGCGGATTTGGAATATACGTTGTGTCATACCAAATTCGCTTGATTACTGACACTTTGGTGGGGGTTTAGGGGCGGCTTCGCCGCCCCCAAATTTCTTGTTGTGTTGCACTCCGTGGCGAAGCCACGGAGTGCAACGCAATCTATACGTGAAAGCCTATACGTGATCAAGCGAACAGCGTATCAATGGGCCACGAGCTCGGCGTGGCCTGCCGCAGGCTGCATGCTCTGCACGATCGCCGGCAGCGCCGCAGCCACATCCTCGTGGAGCACCACCGTCGCGCGATCGTCGACAAAGGTTGGGCTCTGGTTGATTACAATCAGCGGTATGCCGTGGTCGAGCGCGAGCACCGGCAGCTCGCAGGCCGGCGCCACCTCGAGCGCCGTGCCGGCCACGATCATAGCGTCGCAGCAGCGCGTGGCGCGCTCGGAGAGCCAGTACAGGCCGCGCGGCAGCATCTCGTCGAACAGCACGACGTCGGGCTTGAGCAGGCCGCCACAGCTGCAGCGCGGCACTTCGCCGCGGCGCACCCGTGGCACCAGCGGGGCGGATGGAACCTGGCTGCCGCAGCGCAGGCAGCTGGCCGAGCGAATATGGCCGTGCAGCTCGAACACCTCGCGCGAGCCGGCGCGCTGGTGCAGGCCGTCGATATTCTGGGTGACGATCGCCACCTGCTTGCCCTGCCGCGCCAGCTCGGCCAGCGCGAGGTGGGCCGGGTTCGGCCCGGCGGCGAGGATCGCGTCGACGAGCGGCAGGAACCAGCTAAAGAACTGGCGCGGGTCGGCGCTGAAGCCGCGCAGCGACGCCACGGCGCTTGGGTCGTGCCGATGCCACAGCCCCGCGTCGCTGCGGAAGTCGGGGATGCCGGATGGCCGGCTGAAGCCCGCGCCGGTAAGCGCCACGAGGCGCTGGGCGCCGGCGAGCAACCGGGCGGCCCGCTCGACACTCTGCTGGTTCATCATTGCACCGACTTTCGCGTTGTTTTCGCGCAGGCTCATGCTACCACGGCGCCGCGCTTTCGTCCATTAGGCTTTATTGGAAATAACAATGGTGGGGGTTTGGGGGCCTGCGGCCCCCGAATCCTCTCTTGGTGGGGCTTGGATGGTAGCTTTGCTACCATCCAAGCCCCACCAGGAGGTTGGAGGGCAAAGCCCCTCCGGCTCCCCTGTTTCCGATAAAGTCTATTAGCTAGCGGCTGGCCCAGATCATGCCGCGCTGCACGAGCTCGCGCGCCTCGGGCACGTCGAAATCGCGCGCGACATGGCCGAGCGAGCTGTAGAATACGCGGCCGGCGCCCCAGCGCTTTTTCCATACCACCGGCACCACCACGCCGTCGATCCAGGGGGTGTACTGGCCGCCGAAGGTCGTGGTGGCCAGCACCTCGACGGCCGGGTCGACTTGCATGTAGTACTGCTCGGAGTGCATGCGGAAGCTGGCCATTCCGCGGGTGATCGGGTCGTCGTGCGCGACGATATCGACGGTGTAGTCGATGATATTGCCGGGGTGGGCGACCCACTGGCCGCCGACCATGAACTGGTAGTTCGGGCTATTGCGGAACGAGTCGGCCATGCCGCCGTGCCAGCCGGCGAAGCCCACGCCGCGCTCGATCGCGGCGAGCAGCGCTTGCTCCTGCTCTTTGGCGATCGTGCCCATGGTCCAGACCTGCACGATCAGATTCAGCTGGTCGAGCGCCGGGTCGAGGTAGGCGTCGAGCGTATCGCTAAGGGCCACTTGGTAGCCGTTGCTCCGCAGAAACGGGGCGAAGAGCTCGGCGCAGGCGCGCGGCTCGTGGCCTTCCCAGCCGCCCCAGACGATCAGTGCGGATTTCATGCGAGTTTCTTTCTTGCTATGGTTCGGCGAGCGTGGGCTATTGTAGCACAGCGCGGCGCGGCGCCACGCCGCGCAAGCTTTTGCCGATCGGCATCTGCTATAATAGCGCGGTCGATCGCAGGGCAGTAGGGCAGGCGGCCAATGACCGCGAACACGCTGGTTCTGTACCTCAACTGGTCGGTATTTCTGGTGCTGTTCGTGCGGGTGCTGGCCGAGGCCATCCGGCGGCCGTGGCGCGTCAATATCGATGTCGCGCTGCTGTTTGGCGTGCCGGCGGCTAGCGCGCTGTTCGGCCTGGCCCGCACGTTGGGCGCGCTGCCGGCGAATATACCGGTTGGCCGCATTTCGCTGGCGCTGCTGCTGCTGATCGCCACCCTGCTGTTTCGCCTGGTCGATGACGTGGTGATTGTGCGCGCGTGGGCGCGGCGCGGCATTGGGGCGGCCGGGCTGCTGGTGGCGCTGCTGCTGGTGGCGCTGCCGGGCGCGCCCTGGCTCGGCGGCGTAGGCGTGACCACGGCGTTTGGGCTGCTGAGCTATGGCGCGCTCGCGTTTCTGCGCACCGCCCGGCTCGCCAGCGGGGTGACGCGGCGGCGCCTGCAGGTGGTGGCGCTTGGCTCGCTGTTGCTGCTTGGCACATTTGCTGTGGCGGCACCGGCGCTGCTGGTGCCGGCGCTGCGCGACGTGCTGGTGCTGCTGGCCGATACGCTGGGCCTGGCGGCGGGGCTATGCTATTTCGTGGGGTTCACGCCGCCGCGAGTGGTGCGGCGCGCCTGGCAGGAGCCCGAGCTGCGCGCGTTTCTGGGCCGTGCGACGCAGCTGCCGCGCCTGCCCGACACGCTGGCGATTGCGCGCGAGTTCGAGCGCGGCGTTGCCCGCGCGCTTGGCGCCCCCGTCGCGGCGCTGGGGCTATGGGATGCCGCCGCCGAGGCGCTGGTGTTTGGCGGCGCGAGCCCGCCGCTGGTGTGCCGCGTAGACGGCGGCGGCGTGCTGGCGCGCGCCTGGCATACGCGCCAGGCCAGCTTTGCCGAGCAAGGCCTGGGCGCCGATGCCGGCCTGGCGGCGCTGGCGCCGGGCGCGCAGGTGGCCGCAGCGCTGCTCGCCCCGGTGGCGGTTGCCGAGCGCCGCATCGGCGTGCTGGTGGTGCTGGCCGAGCGCATGCCGATCTTCGCCGGCGACGACCTGGCGCTGCTCCAGCTGCTGGCCGACCAGGCGGCGGTGATCTTCGAGAACCACGCGCTGATCGAGCAGGCCGCCAGAGTGCGCGCCCACAGCGAGGCCACGCGGCTGAAAGAAGATTTCCTGGCGGCTGTGGCCCACGATCTGCAGACGCCGCTGACGATCGTGCTTGGCCGCGCCGAGCTCCAGCTGCGCCGGGCGCGGCGCCAGCCCGAGGCGCCCGCCGACCTCGCGAGCATCCAGGTGCTGGTTGGCGAGGGCCAGCGGCTCAAGCGCCTGGTACTGGGCCTGCTCGACTCGGCCGAGGATCGCGCGGCATTGCGCTACGAGCTGGCCGACCTGGCGGCGCTGGCGGGCGCCGTGTGTGCGCGCCACACCACGGCCACGCATCCCTGCAGGCTGAGGGCGCCCGCGCCGCTCCACGCCGAGTGCGACTCGGTGCAGATCGAGCACCTGCTCGACAACCTGCTCGAGAACGCAATCAAGTACAGCCCCGGCGGCGGCGCGATCGAGGTGGCGGTCGAGCGCATAGGCCAGCAGGCGCGCATCAGCGTGAGCGACCAGGGCATTGGCATCCCCGCCGCCGATGTGCCGCAGATCTTCGATCGGTTCCACCGCGCCGCGAATGCCAGCGAGCAGGGCTTCCAGGGCACCGGCCTGGGCCTGTTCATCTGCCGCGAGATCGCGGAGCAGCACGGCGGCAGCATTGGTGCGAGCAGCCGCCCCGGCCAGGGCACGACGTTCGAGGTGCTGCTGCCGCTTGTTCAGCCGCGGCCCGCCGTGGCAAAGCCTACCACCGTTTGAAGCACAAGGAGAGAACCGCTATGTCGTATGGTGTCAAGCTCGATCCGCGCCCGATCGGGCCGGGGCTAAGCGTGCGCGATCTGGTCGATCACCACCTGTACGCCTACAACGCGGCGCGGCTGCGCGAGGCATGCCAGCTGTTCGCGCGCAAGATCGCCCAGCCCGACGTAACGATCGGCGTGACGCTCTCGGGGGCGCTGACGCCCACCGGCCTGGGCACCGCGGCGCTCGTGCCGCTGATCCGCGCCGGCCTGGTCGACTGGGTTGTCAGCACCGGGGCGAACCTGTACCACGACATGCACCGGTCGCTGGGGTTTGAGCTATGGGGCACCACGCCGTTCACCGACGACCGCGAGCTGCGCGAGAAGCATATCATCCGCATCTACGACATCCTGTTCGACCAGGACGTGCTGCTGGAGTCGGATGAGTTTCTGCGCCAGTGCATTCGCGGCCCCGAGTTCCAGCGCAGCATGAGCACCGCCGAGCTGCACTACCTGCTTGGCCGCTACACCCAGGCGCGCGAGAAGGCGATCGGCACCGACTACGTGTCGATCCTCACCGCCGCGTACGAGTGCGGCGTGCCGCTGTATACCTCCAGCCCCGGCGACTCGACGATCGGCATGAACGTGGCAGCGCTGGCGCTCGCCGGCAACCAGCTGAAGTTTGATGTTGAGCGCGACGTGAACGAGACGACCGCGATCGTCCACCGCGCCAAAAAGAGCGGCGGCCAGAGCGCGGTGCTGATCTTCGGCGGCGGCTCGCCCAAGAACTTTATTCTGCAGACCGAGCCGCAGCTGCAGGAGATCATGGGCATATCCGAGAAAGGCCACGACTACTTCATTCAGTTCACCGACGCGCGCCCGGACACCGGCGGGCTCAGCGGCGCCACGCCCAGCGAGGCCATGACCTGGGGCAAGGTCGACCCCGACCAGCTGCCCGATACGATCGTCTGCTACGCCGACAGCACAATCGCCATGCCTATCCTGTCGGCGTATGCGCTTGAGCTGGTTGGCGCGCGGCCGCTCAAGCGCCTGTACGACCAGCGCGACGCGCTGCTGGCCGACCTGCTGGCCGACTACCAGAAAGCCAGCACGCCGCACCACGCCGACGACATTCTGGGTGGCGGCGGCGGCACTGCGGTTGGCCGCGGCACACCCGACGTCGGGCACTAGCGCACGCCAAACGAGGTATGGGCTTCAGATTGCCCATACCTCGTTCAACAGCAAGCGCGCTGTGTGCCTGGCCCAAGCTGTGCGGCTGCGCTACTTGGCGCGGCGCGACTCGCCGGTGCGGCGGCGGCCGGGAGCGGCCACAGCGCCATCGCGCATCCAGCGGGGCAGCACCTTCTCGTAGCGGCTGGCGGCTGGCTGGCGCTTGCCAGCTGGCCGCTTTGGCTCGGCCGACGCTGTGGCACGGCCGCTCGCCTGGGGCGCTGGTGCGGGTTTGGCCACGGCGCTAGCTTTGGGTGCGGCTGCGCGCGCTTCTTCGGTGCGGAAGATCAAGGCTTCGCCGGGGCCGGGGCGAAAGCGTAGCAGAAAGCCGCGGCGCCGCGCCGCAGCCTGGAGGCGCCGGCGCACAACTGCGCGTCGCTCGCCAGCCTCTAGCTCTACCCGGCCGTAATCGCCGATCTCGAAGTCGGCCAGGCAGTTGTCGTACTCCTGCGCCACGCGGGCGCGATCCGAAAGAGGGCGTTGCTTTGGTGTTCCTAGATCGTCCGGGTTGAGCTTGCGAAAGCTGGGCATCCTCGCCTCCAATTCAATCGGTTTACAATACGCGAAATGTTCCGTTACCTGCAACCAACCCGCAAAAGAGCAACATAGCGGCTGATCGGCGGCCGACGTAGCTATTTTGCGCCGGGTGCAATCTCTATTGTATCACTACTTTTTGATTTGGCTAGAAGGAGATTGTTGCGATATTGTTCGATCGCGGAGCAATACGCAGTAATTGTCATTGGCGCATACATAGAGCGAGGACGTTCTGATTACACAATGCGTTACGTTCTGGTATGCATGAACCCGCATCGGCCGAATTCGGCTTTTCGCGGCGGGGTAGCATATATCTTTCGTCGCTCTGTGCTCGATACAATCCCGGAGCTGAGATTCTTCTGTTCCTGCCCTCTCTCACGCACGCGGAAGAGGTGGCAGCGGCAGGGGTGGGGTCGAAAGCCAGTGACTGCGCATCAGCCCTGGCGGGGCAACCTGATCATTGACCGCGCCCGCATCCCGATGTAGAATCGCGCTAGCCCAGTGACCCCGCGCCGCGATATAAAGGAACCCAGCCTATGCCTGTGTCGGTTGCGCACTCGCGCCTGATCTACGATGCCCTGCGCGCCTGTGATGTCCGGCTGATCTCGGCGCTGCCCGAGACATGGTTGGTGCACCTGATCCGCATGGCCGACGACGACCCCGAGGTGACGCTGGTGCGGCTGGCAAAGGAAGAGGAGGGCGTCGGCATCTCGGCCGGCGCGCACTTCGCCGGCGTCAAGTCGGCCATGCTTATGCAGAACCACGGCTTTCTGCAAAGCGTCAATGGCATTGTGTCGCTGGCGCAGCTCTACCGCATTCCTCTGCTGATGCTGATCAGCTACCGCGGCGAGTTTGGCGAGCGCGACCCGTGGCAGACCGAAGGCGGCGGCGTGACCGAGGCGGTGCTCGGCGCGCTGCGCATCCCCTATCAGCGCCTCGACGACCCGGCGCACGTCGCGCAGCGCATCCACAAGGCCCAAACCCTAGCCGAGTCGGCGCTGCGCCCGGTGGCGCTGCTGCTCTGCCGCGACCTGATGTGGGAAGAAGCCAGTTAGCAAGCTAGCACGTTGAACGTTCGTATTTTCTCGCACGACAGCGCCAATAACCTGCAACGTTCAAATGTTCCAATGTGCAACGGGAGGATATATGCTGCGTATCGACGCGCTGCGGGCGATCTATGAGCGGCTGGAGCGCTGCGTCGTGGTGACGATCATGGGCGCGGTGTCGGCCGAGCTGCAGTCGATCGGCCACCGCCCCGGCTTCTTCTACCTGCAGCACGCCATGGGCCTGGCCTCGTCGATGGGCCTGGGCATCGCGCTCAGCCGCCCCGAGCTGCGCGTGGTGGTGCTCGACGGCGACGGATCGCTGCTGATGAACCTGGGCGGCCTGACGACGCTGGCGCGCTACCGGCCGCCGAACCTGACGCACGTGGTGTTCGACAACGAGAGCCTGCTGTCGGTTGGCGGCTTCCCGACCGCCACCGCAACCGGCAGCGACCTAGCGGCGATCGCGCGGGCTGCGGGCGTGCCGCGCGCCGCTACCGTCGGCACGATCGGCGAGTTTGTCGCGGCGTTCGGCGCGGCGCTGGCCGCCGACCAGCTGACCACGCTGGTGGCTAAAGTCGAAGCCAAGGGCCCGCCAGTGTTTCTGACCGACCTGTCGATGCTTGAGAATCGCTTTCAGTTCGCGCGGCACCTGCGCGGCCTGAAAGGCTGAGTATGTGGTGGTGTGATGGCTGGCGCCTGTGTGCGCCAGCGGAGGAAGATGCACATGTTGCGCACAGTATGGCTGAAACTGCTGATCGTGCTCGCGCTGCTGCTGCCGGCGGCGGCGCTGGGCCACGAGCGCCCGGCGACCTCAGGGCTCCAATCGCTTCCCGGCAGGCTGGTGGTGCTGCGCGCCAGCCCGCATGTCTCGCTGACGCGCGTGCCGCCGCGCTTCCCGCCGGGTCGCGCGCGCGTGCAGACGGCGACGATCAACGTGACATACACCGGCTTCTCGCCCGCCGCCCAGGCGGCATTCCAGTACGCCGTCGATATCTGGTCGGGCCGGATCAGCTCGTCGGTGCCGATTGAGGTGCGCGCGGTGTGGAAGCCGCTCGACACCGGTGTGCTGGGCTCGGCCGGGCCGGCCACTTTCTTTAGCGGCTTTCCCAACGCCCCGGCGGCAAACACCTGGTACCCGGTGGCGCTGGCGAACAAGCTGGCCGGCGAGGATCTCGCGCCTGGTAAGGAAGATATCGACGCGAACTTCAGCAGCGTGTTCCCGAACTGGTACTTTGGCACCGACGGCAATACCCCCGCCGGCGAGTACGATTTCGTCACTGTGGTGCTACACGAGCTTGGGCATGGCCTGGGCTTCACCGGCTCGATGACCGTCGACAGCCAGGGCATCGGCAGCTGGGGCGATTTTGGGCAGGGCGTGCCGGTGCGCCCGCTGGCCTACGACCGCTTTGGCATCAATGGCAATAGCGAGCTGCTGATCGACACCAACCTGTTTGCCAACCCTTCGGCCGGTCTGGCCGCCCAGCTCACCAGCCAGAACCTGTTCTTCAACGGCGCGAACGCCATTGCCGCCAACAACAATGAGCCGCCGCAGCTGTATGCGCCGGCAAGCTGGGAGCAGGGATCGAGCTTTTCGCACCTCGACGAGGCGACCTACCCGGCTGGCGACCCTAACTCGCTTATGACTCCGCAGTTCGACATGGGCGAGTCGAACCACGACCCCGGCCCGATCACGCTTGGTATTTTCACCGACATTGGCTGGACGGTTGGGCCGCCGCCGGTGCTCAGCCCGCAGGTGTACACGCCGGTGGCGCTGCTGAACGCACATTGAGCGCTGCTTCCATGTGATTGCTTTCTTTTTGGTATGCCCTGCCCTGCTTCGCCCGGCAGGGCATACCAAAAGAAATTCGAGGATGGCGAAGCCGCCACCGAACCCCCACCATAGAGCACGTGATCAGTCGGATGTGCGGCGTACAGTGCGGGCCACCGCGTAACTGCTGTTATAACCCAGGATTTACGCGGTGTGCGTTTTTGCCTTCGGCAGAGCGGTACTTTTTCAGGTTATGGTGCTGAGATGTTGGCGCAAAGCGCCAACATCTCAGAGCCTGTTTGAAAAGGTGCGCGAGGGCTATGCCCTCGCACTTCCTTCTGGCGGGTGGCGGCCACGAATGTGGCCGCCACCCGCCAGAACAAGTGGATACTTGGAGAGACTTCGTCCCTCCAAACCACCCTTTTCAAACAACTTCTCAGCACAAAAGAAAGCGAAGTACCCTGCTGCCGCAGGCAGAGCAAGCCGAGATCGCAGGCGACCGAGTAAGCCCTGTTATTGCCAAGGAGAACAAGGATGTCGCAGCTATTGAGCCAGCTTGTCGCCGAGCTACAGGCCGGCACGCTCAAGGTAGTCGACCTGACGCAGCCGCTTGGGCCAAACACGCCGGTGATCGGCCTGCCGCCGATCTTCGCCTCGTCGCCGGGCGTGACGATCGAGCAGATCTCGCGCTACGACGCGCCGGGGCCGGGCTGGTACTGGAACACGCTGCAGCTGGGCGAGCACACTGGCACGCATTTTGATGCTCCGGTACACTGGGTCACCGGCAAAGACCTGCCCGATAATCGCTGCGACACCATTCCGGCGCGGCGGTTTGTCGGGCCGGCCTGCGTGATCGATGTGAGCGCCGATGCGGCCGCCGACGCCGACTTTCTGCTGACGCCCGAGCGCATTCTGGCGTGGGAGGCCGAGCACGGCCGCATCCCGACCGGCGCCTGGGTGCTGCTGCGCACCGACTGGAGCAAGCGCACCGACCCAGCCGCGTTTCTGAATGTCGGCGCCGATGGCCCGCACAGCCCAGGCTTCGCCAAGGCGGCCTCGGAGTTCCTGGCGTCCGAGCGCGACATCCTCGGCGTCGGCGTCGAGACGGTTGGCACCGACGCAGGGCAGGCCGGCACGTTCGACCCGCCGTTCCCGAACCATACGATCATGCACGGCGCGGGCAAGTTCGGGCTGGCGAGCCTGTGCAACCTCGACCAGCTGCCAGCCACCGGGGCGGTCGTGATCGCCGCGCCGCTCAAGATCGTCGACGGCAGCGGCAGCCCGCTGCGGGTGCTGGCGATTGCCCCGGCATAGGAGTTCGCAGCCACAGATGATGCAGGCCTCACAGAAACTGCCTGTGAATGCTGCTCGGCGATCGTTAATCTGTGAAATCTGAGGATAAAGCCTGCTGTGTTACTTGGAGGCGGGACATGCCCAACCATCTGGAGAAAACGCTGCTCGGCCTGCTGGCCGGCGCCGACGATCAGCCGGCGCTGGTGGCGCCCGGCCGCCCAACGCTGACGTACAGGCGGCTGCGCGCGGGCGTGGCCGGCCTGGCCGCCCAGCTGAACAGCCTAGGCCTTGGCCGCGGCGACCGGATCGCCATCGCCATGCCCAACGGCCCCGAGCTGATCCAGGCGTTTCTGGCCGCCGCCAGCTGCGGCACCGCCGCGCCGCTCAACCCCAAGTACAAGCAGGACGAGTTCGCGTTCTACTACGGCGATATTCACGCCAGGGCGCTGATCACGCTGCCCGAGAGCATGCCGCTGGCGCGCGCCGCCGCCACCGATATGGCGATCATCGCGGCCGTGCCGGGCGACGACGGCGTGCTGGCGTTTGCCTGCGAGCGTGGCGCGCTCCCGGCGCGCCCGGCCGAGCTGGCGCAGCCCGACGACGTGGCAATGATCCTACATACCAGCGGCACCACCAGCCGCCCCAAGCGCGTGCCCATCCGCCACCGCAACCTGGCCGCCTCGGCCGCGAATATCATCGCTACCTACCGCCTTGGCCCGGCCGACACCGCGCTGTGCGTGATGCCGCTGTTTCACATCCACGGCATTGTCGCGTCGATGCTGGCGACGCTGGCCTCGGGCGGCACGGTGGTGTGCCCCGAAGGCTTCAGCGCGCTCGAGTTCTGGCGCTGGGTCGAGCAGTTCCGCCCGACCTGGTACTCGGCGGTGCCGACCATGCACCAGCTGCTGCTGGCGCGCGCCGACCGCAACCGCGAGCTGATCGCCGCCCACCCGTTCCGCTTCATCCGCTCGAGCAGCGCCGCGCTGCCGCCCGTGGTGCTCGAGCGGCTCGAGGCCACGTTTGGTGCGCCGGTGCTCGAGGCATACGGCATGACCGAGGCAACCCACCAGATGGCCTCGAATCCGCTGCCGCCGCGCCCGCACAAGCCCGGCACCGTCGGCTACGGCGTGGGCGTCGATCTGGCGATCATGGACGCCGCGGGCGAGCTGCTTGGGCCGGGGCAGCGCGGCGAGGTGGTGATCCGCGGCCCGAATGTGATCGACGGCTACGAGAACAACCCCGAGGCCAACGCCAGCGCGTTCGTGCGCGGCTGGTTCCGCACCGGCGACCAGGGCGAGATCGACGCCGACGGCTACCTGGCGATTACCGGGCGGCTGAAGGAGCTGATCAACCGCGGCGGCGAGAAGATTGCCCCGCTCGAGATCGACGATGTGCTGCTGCGCCACCCGGCCGTGGCCGAGGCGCTGGCCTTCGCGGTGCCGCACCCGACGCTGGGCGAGGAGGTGCACGCCGCAGTGGTGCTGAAGGCCCCGGCCAGCCCGGCCGAGCTGCGCGAGCACTGCGCCGCGCGCCTGGCTGAGTTCAAGGTGCCGCGCCAGTTCCATATTCTCGACGAGATCCCACGCGGCGCGACCGGCAAGCCGCAGCGGATCAACCTGGCGAAGCAGCTGGGGCTGAGCGAATTGTAAAGTGCGGCTGGAGCAACCCATGCGGATATGTATCGTCGGCGCGGGTGCGATTGGCGGCTATGCCGGCGCGCGGCTGGCGCTTGCCGGCGCCGAGGTGACGCTGATCGCGCGCGGCGCGCACCTCCAGGCGATCCGCGAGCGCGGCCTGGCGCTTGAGTCGGCCGAGGGCGCGCGCGAGGTGGCCCACCCGGCGCTCGCCACCGACGACATGGCCGCAGCTGGCGCGCACGACCTGGTGATCGCCGCAGTGAAGGCCCAGAGCTTGCCGGCGCTGGCCCCGGCTATGCGCGCGCTTTTTCACGCCGACACGGCCGTGCTGCCCATGCAGAATGGCATCCCCTGGTGGTATTTCTCCAAACACGGCGGCCCCCACGAGGGCCGGCGGATCGAGTCGGTTGATCCTGATGGCCTGCTGGCCGCGCATATTGAGATCGAGCGGGTGATCGGCTGCGTGGTGTACCCAGCTGCCGAGCTAGCCGCGCCGGGCGTGGTGCGCCACATCGAGGGCAACCGCTTCTCGCTGGGCGAGCCCGACGGGGCGAAGACCGAGCGCATCCAGCAGGTGGCGCGGCTGTTCAACAGCGCGGGGCTGAAGGCGCCGATTCGCCCGCGCATCCGCTCGGAGATCTGGGTGAAGCTATGGGGCAACCTGGCGTTCAACCCGATCAGCGCGCTGGCGCGCGCAACGCTGGCCGAGATCGGCGCGCATCCGCTGGCGCGCGCGCTGGCGCGCGATGCCATGCTCGAGGCCCAAGCGGTGGCCGGGCAGCTCGGGGTTGAGTTTGGCGTATCGATCGAGCAGCGCATCGCCGGCGCGGCCGAGGTCGGCGCGCATAAAACCTCGATGCTCCAGGATATTGAGGCTGGCCGCGCTACCGAGGCCGATGCGCTGCTAGGCGCGGTGGCCGAGCTGGGCCGGCTGGTTGGAGTGCCTACGCCGCGCATCGACGCGCTATACGCCTGCGTGAAGCTGCTCGAGCAGACGGCGCGCGGCGCGCCTCGTACGGGGTGAGGCAGGGTTCACTCGTCTGCGTGAGGTTTTCCGCATACACTTCTGCCGAAGGCTGAGCACGCCAGCTGCGTAAGCCCGAGTATGTTTGAGCTATGCCAAAGCCATAGTTATAGCGCACGATGGTGCGATAAAGACGCCCCGTGTATCGATCAATGAGGAGGATACCATGCAGGGCCTGATGATGGACTACCCGCTGACGCTGACGCACATCCTCGAGCGGAGCCGGCGGCTGTTCCCCGGCAACCAGATCGTCACGAAAACCGCGGGCGGCCTGCGCCGCCAGAGCTACGCCCAGCTGTACGAGCGCGTCGGGCGGCTCGCCAACGCATTCGAGCGGCTGGGCATCGGCGGCGACGGGCGGGTGGCCACCTTCGCCTGGAACACCGCGCGCCACCTCGAGCTGTATTTCGCCGCGCCGTGCTCGGGCCGCGTGCTGCACACGCTGAACATTCGCCTGTTCCCCGAGCAGGTGGCCTATATCGCCAACCACGCCGAAGATCAGGTGGTGTTTGTCGACGCCTCGCTGCTGCCGGCGCTCGAGAAGCTGGCGCCGCAGTTCGGCACGGTGAAGCACTATGTGGTGATGGCCGATGGCCCGCTGCCGGCCACTAGCCTGCCGAATGTGATCGACTACGAAGAGCTGCTGGCCCGCGAGTCGCCCGAGTACGCCTGGCCCACGCTCGACGAGAATCGCGCCTGCGCGATGTGCTACACCTCGGGCACGACCGGCAACCCCAAGGGCGCGGTGTATAGCCACCGCAGCATGTTCCTGCACTCGATGATGGCGTGCCTGGCCGATACCGTAGCCATCTCGGAGCGCGACACGGTGCTGCCGGTGGTGCCGATGTTCCACGCCAACGCCTGGGGCATGCCCTACGCCGCCACGCTTGTAGGCGCCAAGCAGGTCATGCCCGGGCCGTTTCTCGATGGCAAAAGCCTGGCCGAGCTGATCGCCGGCGAGCGCGTGACTGTGGCCGCCGGCGTGCCGACGATCTGGATGGGCCTCCTGCAGGTGCTCGAAAAGGAATCCTACGATATTTCCAGCCTGCGCTGCATGCCCGTGGGCGGCTCGGCCGCGCCGCAGAGCATGATCGAGCGCTACCACCAGCAGTTTGGCGCACCCATCCTGCACGCCTGGGGCATGACCGAGCTCTCGCCGATCGGCAGCGTCTCGCAGCTCAAGCAGCACATGCGCGAGTGGCCGCTCGATCGGCAGTTCGCCGTGCGCGCCCGCCAGGGCACCACCGTGCCCGGCGTCGAAGCGCGCGTGGTCGATGTCGACGGCCGCGAGCTGCCGTGGGACGGCCAGAGCTTCGGCGAGCTGCAGGTGCGCGGCCCGTGGGTGATCCGCAGCTACTACAACGACGAGCGCAGCGCCGACTCGTTTCAGGATGGCTGGTTTCGCACTGGCGACGTCGCGACGATCGACGCCGAGGGCTACATTCAGATCGTCGATCGCACCAAGGACCTGGTGAAGAGCGGCGGCGAGTGGATCTCGACCGTCGATCTCGAGAACGCGATCATGGCGCACCCGCAGGTGCTCGAGGCCGCGGTGATCGCCGTGCCGCACCCGCGCTGGCAGGAGCGCCCGCTGGCCTGCGTGGTGCCCAAGCCCGATGCCCAGGGCACGCTCTCGCCCGGCGAGATCCTCGAATTCCTCAGCGCGCGCGTGGCCAGGTGGCAGCTGCCCGACGAGGTGATCTTCATCGAGGCGGTGCCGAAAACCAGCGTCGGCAAGTTCGACAAGAAGGTGCTGCGCGAGCGCTTCAAGGATTACGTGCTGCCCGACGCGTAGCGCCTCTGGCGCGAGGCCGCCCGCGCTGGCTGCTGGCAGCGTGTGGAGCGATAAGCGACTCGAAAAGCCCAGCTCATCTCGCGTAGTGCAACACAATTAGGACTTACGCAGTTGGCGCTGTTCGACTTCCCAAAGCCGTGCATAGTGCCTGCGGCAGCATGGTACTTTTTGATCATCGTGTGTCCATTTTCCGCGCTACGCGCAAAAAATGGACACATCCAAAAAGAAAGTACCGCTCTGCCGAAGGCTGAGCACGCCAACTGCGTAAGCCCTGATGAAGTGACCTATGGCGGCTCAGCATAATGTGTCGAGGCCACTGGGGCGTGTGGCGCAGTTTTTTCTGCCAAGGCAGCAGCGCTCGCGCCCGGCCAGGCTGCTGAAGGCGCGCGTGCACGGCGGGCTGCTGATACTGACCGATCACGAGCTGGTGCTGGGCGAAGGCTGGCTTGGGGCGGCGAATGTGCGCCGCTTCCCGCTGGCGTCGCTTGCACACCTGGAGCTGCAGCCTGCGGCCGGCCAGCACGCCTTGCGCCGCAGCATGCGGCTGCACTTTGAATGGCACGATGGGCGCGCGGCGTGCGGAAGCAACCGCATACAGAAGATGCAGACGTGCACCAACCGCTTGGCCGGATGCGGTACAACGCAGCGCCATGCTGCGAACCCAGGTGCACGAGCTGCATCTTTTACGTTAACAAACCTATACCGATAACCCTTGCATGCCGCAAGGCCACATAGTACAATGCCCATACAACCATAAGCCACCCATGCAGCGCTGGCACCGACGCCGGCCCCGCGCTTGGAGAAGGGCGAACGAATGGCAACCATCGTTTGCAGCTATCGTGGTTATGGCGCACAACCACTGCTTTTTCCGAAGCCCTCGGCCGCCCGCGCGGTTGAGGGCTTTGTGCATCGGGCGAGGCAATATCGCTTGTCGTAGCCGCACAGGCCCGGTCAACGCCCATTGGCCGGGCGGGAAGGAACAAGACCATGGAGCTGATCGTCAAGAGTCGAACAGGGAAGGTCTCCGACCGCCACCAGGTCTACATCAAGGAGAAGCTGGGCAAGCTCGAGCGCTACCTCGACAAGATTAGCAAAGTGACGGTAGAAGTCGCGGAGGAACAGCGGCGCACCGACAATAATACCCACCGCGCCCAGGTGACGCTGGTGGGCGAGCATGGCATTCTGCTGCGCGCCGAGCAGCGCGCGGCCGACCTGACGACGGCGATCGACGTGGTGCACGACAGCCTGCAGCGCCAGATCGAGCGCTATAAAGATAAGCACTGGCGGCGGGGCAAGCTGCGCCGCCAGGGCAACGAGATCGTCGAGGCGCTGCCCGAGGCCGCAGCCCCCACCGAGGAGGCGCGCAATCCGCGGATCGTGCGCACCAAGGAGTTCCAGGTGAAGCCAATGTTCAGCGACGAGGCGGTGGAGCAGATGGAGCTGCTGGGCCACGATTTCTTTGTGTTCCGCGACGCCGGCAGCAACGAGATCAACGTGCTGTACCGCCGCGAGGATGGCAACTATGGCCTGATCGTGCCGAGCGAGGCCCAGAAGTAGCCTGCGCTGCGCCTGGTTGGTATACGCTGTTCGCTTGATCACGTAGAGATTGTGTTGCACAACGTGGCTTCGCCACGTCGTGCAACACAATACGAAATGGGGCGGCGAAGCCGCCCCCAAACCCCCACCAAAGTGTCAGTCATCAAGCGAACAGCGTAGTATACCGTTGCCAGCGGCCCTCTCGCCGGAAAGCGAGGGGGCCGCGGCGTTGGTGGTATACTCCTGATCGCATGTCGCGACACTTTTCCGCCATCGAGATCGCCGAAGGCGCGCTGCTGGCCGACCTCGCCGTGCTGGCGCAGCTGGTGGCTGTGTACCTGCCGCCGTTCGACCTTGCGGCGCGCCTGCTGATCGCGCTGATCTTCGCCGTGCTGGTGCTGCGGCGGGGCCTTCGTGTGGCGCTGCTCGGCGCGGCGGTGGCCGGCTTTATCGTCAGCACGCTCACCGGGCTGACATTCGCGCTGCCACTGGCGCTGACGTGCGGCGCCGGCCTGTTTCTCGGCGCGGCAATGCGCTGGCGCCTGCCACACCTCGCGCTGATCGTGCTGGGGATGACCGGCGGCGGCGCTACGGTGCTGGCGCTGCTGGTGCTGCTGACGCTGGCGGCCGGGCTGCCGCTCAGCTCGTTCGCCCGCGAGCTTGCGAACGCCTACCAGGGCGTCGCCGCGCTGGCCGGCTGGCTGGCCGGGCTGCTGGGGCTGGGCGCGTGGTGGCGCGAAGCGGCGCGCCCGCCGCTCGACGCGCTGGCTGGCTGGGCGCTGCAGTACTGGTGGGCCATGTTTCCGCTGGCGCTGTGGCTTTCGCTGGCACCGGTGGTGGTGCTGATGTACACTACGACGAACATGGCCGCGCGGCTGCTGGGCTACGACGTTCGGCCGTTCCCCGGCGCGCGCGCCGAGCGCGCGATGGCCTGGCTGGCGCGCCTGCCGCTGCGGCTGCGCCGCCGCCGCGCTCCCTGACGCAGCCTTTGCACTATGCTCGAGCCATTGATCGACATCCAGAGCGTCGGGTTCACCTACCCGGCCCGCGCTGGCCGCAGCCAGGCTAGCCCGGCTACCCCGGCGCTGCGCGGCCTGAGCCTGAGCCTCGCGCGCGGCGAATACCTGGCGGTGCTGGGGCACAACGGCAGCGGCAAGAGCACGCTGGCGCGGCTGTGCAACGCGCTGCTGCTGCCCGACGCCGGGCGCGTGCTGGTGGATGGCCACGATACCGCCGACCCGACGGCGCGCTCGGCTATTCGCGACGCCGTCGGCATAATCTTCCAGAATCCCGACAACCAGATTATCGCCACGCTGGCCGAAGACGATGTGGCCTGGGGGCTGGCGGCGCGCGGCTGGCCGGCCGACCGTATCCGCGAGCGGGTCGCCTGGGCCATGGGCGCGCTGGGTATTGCCGACCTGCGCCAGCGCGCGCCGCAGCGCCTTTCGGGCGGGCAGCGCCAGCGCCTGGCGATTGCGGGCGCGCTGGCGCTGCGCCCTGCCGCGATCATCGCCGACGAGTCGACCTCGATGCTCGACCCGCTGGCCCGCCGCGGGCTGGTGGCGCTGCTGCGCCAGCTGTGCCGCGAGCACGGCATCGCGATCCTCCACGTCACTCACCTGCTCGAAGAGGCCGCCCAGGCCGACAGGGTGGCTGTGCTCGAGGATGGGCGGCTGGCGCTTGAAGGCCCGCCGGCCGCGCTGTTCGCCGACCTGGCCCGGCTGCGGCGGCTGCGGCTGGCCGTGCCCGAGCCGATTGAGCTGGCGGCCCGGCTGCGCGCGGCGGGCCTGCCGATCGACCCGGCCGCGCTTTCGCCCGAAGCGATCGCGGGCGAACTGGCGCGGGTGAGCGGGGCCGCATAGGCATCACTCGTCGCCGTTGGCCATTTCCTCAAGCCTCGGCATGTCGCAAATTCTTACACGATTCTTTGGCCGCGACTCGATCACGCCTTCATCTTTCAATCCAACCATTATCTTGCTCACGCTGGTGTTTGCGAAGCCCAGCAGACGCTCTAGTCGGCTTTGGCTCACATACAGATCCACCAGATCCTCGCCATCCACGCTAATACCATGGTGCTGCGCCATGTCGTGAAGAAACCGCGCAAGCCGACTCAGCGGCTTGCGCTTCATCAACACCTGGGCATGCACATTGCCGGTACGTACTCGCTTGGCGAGTTCGACAACTACGAGCTCAAACGCCAGCGCCGGAAAGTTGGCGCGAATTGTTTTGAAGTGCTCTTTGCTCATTGCCAGCGTCACTGTATCGTGGATTGCCTCGGCCGTTGCAGAGCGCTCGGAATTATCGATGAAGGCTATCTCGCCTAGCAGCTCGCCAGGCTTTAAAAACGATACCAGCTGAGTAGGTGCTTGCTCAGCGTCCTGGGCTCTGCTGCGGGTGTGGCTGCTGCCGTTGCTTTGCATATAGACCAGCACAACACCTTTGACGATTATATGCAGAAAGTTGGCTGGTTCGCCTTGCTTGAACATAATACTGCCTGAGTTGTAGTGTTGCTCTTGCACAATTGCGTCGAGAATTACCCGATTCAGGTCGGTAATATGTTCGAGCAGCTCGGGGTGCTGTCTGAGAGAGTTCCGCGTGTTGCCAGTTTTGGCATGAATCATGTTCATCGACGATCCTACCCCCGGTGAGCCGGGGATCGAAAGAGCGCGCAAGCGTGGAGCGCAAAAATTGCTCATGTGCAAAAAAATCCTAGTACTCCGACGCTAAAAAACTTCTAAATTCGATAGGAAATCGGTTCTTTTTCAAATATAATGATTTTAACCAGAACATCCGATCTATTACGTCTTTACCTGTTCTGTATGCTGGCAAAAAGAATAATGACTTGGCTATGTCTTGCCCATAGGCAGGGCCAAGCTTGCTATTACTTATTGTTTTTATATCTTACAGTCCATTAAAAATCCATCCTCTCTATATAGAACGCAATTTCTTGCGAAAAATGACGCGTTATGAAAAAAGTGCAACGATGCTGTTTTAACAGCGAGCGTAGTTGCTCTGGTGATTTTCTTTCCTTGTTTTTCACACCAAGGAGGCTGATATGCATTGCTCGACCTTTCGCTCCATAGTAGTGGCAATGGTGCTGCTCGAAATCGTCCTTTGTTTTTCATACGTGTATCTCCAAAATGGTTCCCGTGCTGGCGAGCGCATATTGCCCTGGTATGTCGCTGCGCTGTGGCCTAGCTGCACTGTCCGTCCATACATCGCTCTCGCACGGGCAGCGCCAACTAGACCCCGATCGCAAGCTATTTCGCCTATCGTATAGGAGGGCAAAGGGATGCCAGAGGGCAAAAAGGTGCGAGCGGTACCGGCTCAGCGGCAGCCTTACCCAAATAATTGTAATGCGGCGGGCGTGCCCCTACTAGGGCAGACGATCGAGCAAACAGTTAACGACCATGCGGCCATTCTTGACGCAATGACGCAGGATGAGCGCGCGGCCTTTGAGCATGCTTGCGCACAAGCGCGCTGCGAGGCCGAGCTTTGGGAGGAAACAACTATGGCCAGAACAAAGGCACGGGAAAGGCAGCGCGAGGCGCCGACCTGTTTGAGCGCGGTGAAGCCGGCACCGGATGGAGAAAAGCCAAAGTCCAGCGGCAAGCATTCGCGCGAGCGGCTTGTACAGGCGGCACGCTTCCACATCAAGGTGCAGTACAAAAACGGCCTGCATCTGGAGCTCTATCTTGGCCCAGTCTGGGTGAATGTGCTGATCTCTATGCTATGTGCGATCGGGCTTCCGCAGCTCGAGCCGATCCTTAAGTACCTGACACATGCTCATATCTAAGGCTGCCCGTCCTGTACCTTGGAAGCATTGGATCGTTCTGCCCGTATAATTGACACGAAGGGTGCGGTGGGTTCTGGAGGCGGCGAAGCCGCCCCCAGAAAACTCTTTTTGACTGGTCGCGCCACGAATATGCTCGCGGCTGGCTAAAAAGAAAGGCGACCGCGAAGCTCTATGAGTGAAAGGTACACCAAGTCCATGTCGGAGTTTCCCTGGCCCGACGAGCGCATCGCGCGCTACACCGCCTACCGCGTGGCTACGCCGCCAACCATCGACGGGCGGCTCGACGAGCCGGCCTGGAGCATGGCCCCGCGCTCGCCGCGCTTTGTCGACCTGATCAGCGGCCGGCCGACGATCCACGATACCCGCGCCGCGCTGCTGTGGGACGACGAAAACCTGTACGTCGGCTTCTGGGTCGATGAGCCGCACGTCGCCGCGACGCTCGCCGAGCGCGACGCGTTTGTCTACACCGATAACGATGTCGAGGTGTTTATCGCTGGCCGCGACGCATACTACGAGTTCGAGATCAACGCGCTTGGCACGATCTACGAGGTGTTCTTTATCTGGGAAGAGGCCTACGCGCGCGGCGGCTACGCCGGCGTGCCCGAGTTCCAGCGCGACCAGCCGGGCGCGCGGCCATTCAACGGCGTGGGCTTCACCGCGCACCCGCGCGGGCCGCGCATTGGCTTCTGGAACTGGGATTTCCCCGGCCTCAAATCGGCAGTGTTCGTCGACGGCACGCTCAACGACAATTCCGACCGCGACCGCGGCTGGACGGTGGAGCTGGCGTTTCCGTGGGCCGGCATGCGCTGGCTGGCGCATGCCGACGGCCGCGCGCTGCCGCCGCGCGATGGCGATGTCTGGCGCATGGATTTTTCGCGCTTCAACCAGTACCGCGAGGCGCCGCCAGCCGAGGACTCGAGCGGCTGGGCCTGGAGCGCGCACGGCGCCTGGGACTCGCACATCCCCGAGTGCTTCCCGTATATTCAGTTTTCGAGTACGCTTGTCGAGAATAGGGCGCGCGAAGCGTGAGTCGAGGCGAAGCGATCATTGCCGTTGAGCAGCTGACGTACCGCTACCCGTCGGCGCCGCCCGGTCCGCCCGCGCTGAGCGATATCACGCTCTCGATCGCGCGCGGCAGCTGCACGGCGATTGTGGGCGTGACCGGCTCGGGTAAGAGCACGCTGGTGCAGCATTTCAACGCGCTGCTGCGGCCCTCGGCTGGGCGCGTGCTGCTGAACGGGCGCGACCTGGCCGATCGCGCGACCGACCTGCGCGCAGTGCGGCGGATGATCGGGATGCTGTTTCAGTTTCCTGAAGCCCAGCTGTTCGCGCCGACGGTGCTGGCCGACGTGATGTTCGGGCCGCGCCGCGCCGGCCTGAGCCAGCCTGCGGCTGCAGCCCGCGCCGCCGCCGCGCTCGAGCTGGTGGGCCTGCCCGCGCAGCAGTATGGCATGCGCTCGCCGTTCGGCCTGAGCGGCGGCCAGCGGCGCCGCGCCGCGCTCGCGGGCGTGCTGGCGCTCGACCCGGCCGTGCTGGTGCTCGACGAGCCGACGGTTGGGCTTGATGCCGGCGGCCGGGCCGAGTTCTACGGCTACCTGCGGGCGGTGCGCCAGGCCCGCGCCACCACGGTGGTGCTGGTGTCGCACGACATGGCCGAGGTGGCGGCGCTGGCCGATTGGGCGCTGGTGCTGCACGGCGGGCGGCTGGTGGCCCAGGCGCGCCCGGCCGAGCTGTTCGCCGACGCCGGGGCGCTGGCCGCCTGGGGCCTAGCCGCGCCGCCGCTGTTCGAATTGATGGCCGAGCTGCGCTTGCGCGGGATTGCCGTTCCAGCAGGCGTGGCTACGCTCGAGCAGGCATTCGAGGCACTGCGGGGCCGCCAATGATCGAGCAGTTTGCGCCGGGCGTGTACTACCCGGCCGAAAGCTTGCTGCACCGCTTGCGCGCCCGCACCAAGCTGCTGGCGCTGGCGTGGCTGGTGGGCTACGCCACCGCCGCGAACCAGCTTGCCCGGCCCGCGCCGTATATCGCGCTGGTGCTGCTGGCGCTGCTGGCGGCGGCCTGCTCGGGCGTGGGCGCCGGGCCGATCTGGCGGCGCATGCGCTGGCTGGTGCTGCTGACGCTGCTGGGCACGCTGCCCGGCGTGCTGCTGCTGGAGGCGGACGGCGCGCCGCTATTCGCCATCGGGCCGCTGGCGGTCACCTACGAGGCGGTGGCGCTGGCCGTGCGCCTGCTTGTGGCGTTCCTGGCGCTCTACCTGCTGGCGCTGCTGCTGACGCTCAGCACCAGCCCGGTGGCGCTGATCGAGGGGCTGACGCTGCTGCTCGGCCCGCTGCGCCGCCTGCGCCTGCCGGTCGATGCGTTCGCCCTCATGGCGCTGCTGGCGTTGCGCTTCATCCCCACGCTCGCCGACGAGGTCGAGCAGCTGGTGAAGGCCCAGCTCTCGCGCGGGGCCAGCTTCACCCACGGCTCGCTGGCCGAGCGCCGCGATAGCCTGGCAGCGCTGATCGTGCCGGTGTATACAGGCGCGCTGCGCCGCGCCGCCGAGCTGGCCGAGGCGCTCGACGCGCGCGGCTTTCGGCCGGATGGCTCGCCGACGCGCCTGCACGAGCGGCCGCTGGCGCGCGCCGACTACCTGTGCCTCGCGGCTGTGCTTGGCGCGAGCCTGGCGGCGCTGCTGGTGTAGCCTCACGGCTGGCGCTTGAGAAATGGCGTCAGCGCGCGCCAGACCGCCGCGTCTTCGGGGGTGGCGATGTCGGGCGCGAAGCCGAAGCTGCGGTATAGATTGATCGCCGGCACGCGTGCAGTTGACGTAACCAGGTAGCCCTGTGTGTGCCCCAGGTCGCGCAGCCGCCGGCACACCAGCCCCAGCATCGGCCGGGCCAGGCCGCGCCCCTGCTGCTCGGGCACGATCGCCACCCAGTGCACCCGCCCAACCGTCTCGCCGCCGCGGTCGTCGCCAAACCATGCCGTGGCGGTGCCGATCGGCGCGCCCGCCGCGTCGCGGATGAATAGCTGGCGCTGGCTCAGCGGCGCGGCGTCGCCGCCAAACTCGGCGCGGTACAGCGCCATGTCGATCGCCAGGTAGCGCTCGGCGCGCGACTGCACCGCCAGCCAGGCGTGCTCGTCGCCGGGCGCGTACCAGCTGGCGCTGTAGCCGGGCGGCAGCGCGTAGCTCGCCAGCCCTTCGAGCGTCTCGCGGCGCATCGCTACGCGCAGATTCTGCTCGACCACCGTGCTCATGGCTGCTCCGGCGTGGCGGCGCGGCCAGGCCCAAGCTGGCCCAGCAGATCGCGCGTGGCCGCCGCCACGGCGGCGACGGCAGCGTCGAAGGCGGCCTGGTTGGCGCGCGACGGCGCGCGGTAGCCGCTGACCTTGCGCACGAACTGCAGCGCGGCCGCCTCGATCTCGGCATCGTTCGCGAGCTGGCCCGCGCCGCGCAGCTGCTTGATACTTCGGCACATACGTGTTGCCCTCCTACGCTAGGTGGCGTTGAAGCTGCGCATGATAGCGCTTCTTGGCGATCGGCGCCAGCCGCAGGTTGCGCGCGCGGCGCGATCAGCTACAATAGTGCGGTTCTCGCTTGCCTTGAAGGAGGCCCTGTGTCGACGATATCGGCCCGGCCGGTGCGCTACCCCGCGCTGCGGCATCGCAACTTCACGCTGATCTGGAGCGGCCTGCTGGTGTCGAACATGGGCACGTGGATGCAGAACGTCGCCCAGAGCTGGCTGATCTACAAGCTCACCGGCAATAACCCGCTCTACCTTGGCTGGCTCGGCCTCAGCTTCGCGCTGCCGATGGTGCTGGCGCCGCCATTGGGCGGCGCGGTGGTCGACCGGGTGGATCGCATCAGGCTGCTGTTTATCACGCAGACGGGCGCGCTGCTGCTGGCGCTGCTGCTGGCGCTGCTGAGCTGGGCCGGCGCGGTTCAGCCGATCTATATTCTCATCACCACTTTTCTTGGCGCGCTGCTGCTGGCCTTCGACAACCCGGCGCGCCAGGCGCTCATCCCCGAGCTGGTGCCGCGCGCCGACCTGCTGAACGCGCTGTCGCTGAATTCGGCCACCTACACCGGGGCGGCGCTGGTCGGCCCGGCACTGGCTGGCGTGCTGCTCGACGTGGTCGGCCCCGGATGGCTGTTCATGCTCAACGCGATCAGCTACCTTGCGGTGATCGGCGCGCTGCTGGCGATGCGCGATCTGCCGCAGCGCCCGCGCCGCTCTACCTCGCTGCGCGACGCGCTGCTCGGCGGCTTCGCCTACACCCTGCGCGACCGGGTGGTGCTGCTGCTGCTCGTGCTCTCGGCACTGGCGGCGCTATTCGGCCGCTCGTACCAGCAGCTGCTGCCGGTGTTCGCCGACGATGTCTGGCGCGTTGGCGCGGGCGGCTATGGCGCGCTGCTGGCGGCCGGCGGCGCGGGCGCGCTGATCGGCGCGTTTGCCATGGCCTCGGCGCAGCGCCTGCAGGCCTACGGCCGCGCGATGATCGTCAGCGGCCTGATCTTCTGCGCTCTGCTGGTGGCGTTCGCGGCCAGCCCGTCGTTCTGGCTGGGCGCGGCGCTGCTGGTGGTGGTCGGCGTGTCGTCTACCGTCTTCACCACGCTGATTGCCACCGTCATCCAGCTGCGCGTGCCTGGCGAGCTGCGCGGCCGGGTGATGAGCCTGTACGCGATCACGCTGATCGGGCTGCCGTCGCTGGGCGCGCTGGGCGTCGCAGGTGTGGCTCACCGGCTCGGCGCGCCGCTGGCGATCGTGGCCGGCGCGCTGGCGCTGCTGCTGGTGGTGCTGGCGGCTATCCCGCGCCTGGCGGGCCTGCGCGCGGGCGGCGCCGAGCCGCCGGGTGCCGCGGCCTCCCAGCTGTGAAAAGCTGTCTGAAGAGGCTGGTTTGGAGAGACGAAGTCCCTTCAAAGATCACTCTTTGTGGCGGGCGGCAGCCACGAATGTGGCCGCCACCCGCCAGAAGGGAGTGCGCCGGGCTATGCCCCGCGCGCACCTCCTTTTCAGACAAGTTCTGAGAGATGAATATGGACCTCGAGACGCAGCCGATCTACCCCGATGGCCCGGCCGTGGTCAGAAGCGTGCAGGCTGGCGGGCTGACAAAATCGGAGCTTTTAGCCGAGCTGCGGCGAAACGCGGTCTCGCTGAACGAGTCGGCCGAGCGGCTGTTCGCCAGCGAGCATTTCACCGTCGCGGCCAGCCGCTATTCGGTGGTAGCTGTCGAGCTGGCCGTCGCCGCCCTTGGCTTTCCTCAGGGAGCGGCAACTGCCGAGATCTACGCCAGGGCCGAGGCGCTTGGCCTTGGCCTGTGCCCGCTCGAGCTTGGGCCGCACCTGCGGCTGCAGTACCTGGATCAGCCCGAAGGCTACTGGGGCCAGCCCGAGCTGCAGCACCAGGCGCCAAGCGGCTCGATCACGATCGCGTCGGCGCCGCTGGCCGACGACGACGATTTTCCCAAAGGGTTTTACCTCAGGCGTATCAAGGGGGCGCTGTGGCTGCGCGGCTATCGCTCTGGCGCCGAGCATATCTGGAGCCCTGGCGATCGTTTGCTGTTTCGCCGGGCGTATGGGCCTGCCATGGCTGCTGATCAGCCGGCTATTCGCCGGGCAACGCGCGCCGATGCCGCGGCAGTCGCCGCGCTGACCGACGCCGCCTACCGCAAGTATATCCCGCGGCTCGGGCGCAAGCCACAGCCGATGACCGCCGATTATGCTCTGCTTGTCGAGCAGCACCCCACCTGGCTTGTGGAGATCGGCCAGCGCCTGGCCGGCGTGCTGGTTTTGCAGCACGAGCCGGACACCCTGCTGATCTACAGCGTGGCGATCAACCCCGACGACCAGAGGCGCGGCCTGGGGCGCCTGCTGCTTGGCTGGGCCGAGCGCCAGGCACTGCTGGCGGGCTACCGCTCGCTGCGCCTGTATACCAACGCGCTGATGCAGGAAAATATCGCGCTCTATACACGCCTCGGGTATCGCGAGACGCGCCGCGAAGCATACCAGGGCGGCGAAGTCGTGCACATGAGCAAGCCGCTGAGCCCTGCGCCGCCTGCCGGCTAGCGCCGCCCATGGCTCAGGCGGGCATAACCCGCCGCAGCTCGAAGTTCGCGCGCATGGTGCTGGTGTCGAACGCGGGTGCGTGGCGCTCGACCAGCGCGAACACTTCTTCGATCAGCTGGTGCAGCTGCTCGGCGGCGGCCAGTGGCTCGGCGCGCAGCATGCGCCGCAGCCGGCTCGCCAGGTCGGGCGGCGCCACGCGCAGCTGCGCGGCCTCCCAGTCGAGCCACTTGTGAAACGGGTGTGGCAGGTACAGCCGGTTCAGCGCGGTCAGCACGTCGAGCATGCGCTGCGCTGCTTCGACGAGCCAACGCTGCAGCAGCAGCGCGTTGTCGCGCGCGGCCAGCATCTCGATCACCTCGCGCGGCTCGAACCACAGGTGCTCGGCAAGCGTCGCCTGCAGCAGCGCCTCGGGGTAGGCCGCGGCGCGCGCGCGCCAGCGCTCGATCTGCGCGCCGCCGCTGAGCGGCCGGCCGTGCTGGATCGCGCTGATGCGGATCTGCTTCTCGACTTCCAGGTCGGCGCGATCGACCACGTCGCCAATCCACTGGTCGAGCGTGCTCACCAGAAACTGGCTGGTGTCGACCTTGACGCCCCCGATGTAGAAGCCATCGGCCCACTCGTACTCGTCGACGTGCTGGTAGAGCAGCGCCCAGCCGCCGCGCGCAATCGGCTCCATGCGGTCGTGCTCGGTTGGCGGCGCGTGCCAGAAGACGTCGATCTCGATGTCGGAAAAGCGGTCGGCGGTGCCGCGCGCCACCGAGCCGGCCAGCAGCACCGCCGCGACTTTCGGGTTTGCGGCGTAGGCCGGGGCTACGCGCTCGGCCAGGGCCACGCGGCGGGCAATCTCGTCGTTCATCGGGCGCTCCTTCCCCTTCTGTCGAAGGCGCAGCAAAGCCTCATGTGCGGCCGGTCGGCGCAAAAAAAACACGCGGCGCCGGGCGAGGCTGCGTGCGGTATGCTCTGAGCCTACCATGCCAGGCAGGCCTGGTCAACCCCGACTTTTGCCCGATCCGCCAACGCGGAAACGGCTGCTCGTTTGAGCAGCCGTTGAGGAAATAGGGGTGCGGCTGGGGAATGTCAGCGCTGTGCGGGCACTGGGGGCGACCGCCGCAGTCGGCCCCGTATATCCATTTGTTGTATATACGGTTGAGGTAGCTGTATTGTTGCATACAAAGATGAGACGCGGGTTAATTGGCAATGAGTGCAATCTAAGAGCTCGTTCAAACCGGCGGCGATCGGGCTGCGCCAGGCAGCTTTGCCCGGCTGTATGCGGCCGGGTGCGAGGTGGCTGCGGCCGGCGCGCACAGCCGGGATCAGAAACGGCTGCCCGCAGGCAGCCGTGAAAGTGGATGGGAGCGGCTTTATCATTGTTTGGCGTTGTATCCGCCGCGCGATGACCGCCGCTGTCATCACGCTTTCTTGCGTCGCTTACGTGACGAACGCTATGCTCGTATTGTTGCACGAACAGATGAAAGACGCTTGAACGCCATGTGAGAGCTGGATGAATCGTTTGCGAGCTTTCTATCGCGCTGCAATGCGCTGGGCCGCGCCTGGGCCTGCCCAGCTGTGCTACAATGCGCTGCGTTTTTTGTCAGAATGTGAACGGAGCCACGCGTGAATTACCAGCAGGCGATCGATTACCTGTACTCGTTCCCCGACAGCGAGACGCGGCTGCCGCGCACGCCGGCCGAGTTCAATCTGCCGCAGACGGCCGAGCTGCTGCGGGTGTTTGGCGAGCCGCAGCGCGCGCTGCGCTGTGTGGTGGTGGCCGGCACCAAGGGCAAGGGCTCCACCGCCGTGCTGCTCGAGGCGATCGCGCGCGCGGCCGGGCTGCGCACCGGGCTGTGGACATCGCCGCATCTGCACTCGTATCGCGAGCGCATCCAGGTGGCGCGCCAGCCGATCAGCCAGGCTCGGTTCATCGCCGCGATCGAGCGCCTGCCGATCAGCCTGGCCGGCTACGACCAGGCGCGGTTTGGCCAGCCGACGATCTTTCAGCTGGGGTTTGCGCTGGCGCTGCGCCACTTCGCCGACGAGTCGGCCGACCTGGCGATCCTCGAGGTTGGCCTGGGCGGGCGCTTGGATAGCGCCAATATCGTCACGCCGCTGCTGTCGATCATCACTTCGATCAGCTACGATCACATGGCCATCCTGGGCGATACGCTGGCGCAGATCGCCGGGGAGAAGGCCGGCATCCTCAAGCCCGGCGTGCCGGCGATCACCATCCCGCAGCGGCCCGAGGCCATGCGCGTGATCGAGCGCGTCGCGGCCGACGTGGGTGCGCCGCTGTGGGTGGCCGTCGACGGGCCTCGTGCGCGCCAGGCCGATGCGCCGCCAATTTCCGGCTCGCCCGGCCTCCCAGCCTTCTTCGACCCATCGCAGCGCTACCATGGCTCGCTTACGCCGGCGCTGGCCGGCGGTTTCCAGCGCGAGAACGCCCGGCTGGCGGCGGGCGCGGCGCTGCTGCTGCGCGACGCCGGGCTGCCGATCGGCGACGCAGCGATCGCGGCGGGCCTGGCCGGCGCGCGCTGGCCCGGGCGCATGGAGCTGGTGGGCGGCACCCCGCCGATCATGCTCGACGGCGCGCACAACGGCGACTCGGCCGAGAAGCTGCTGGCAGCGCTGGGCGAGGCGTTTCCCGGCCGGCCAATCGTCTTTGTGCTGGGCGTGTCGGCGGGGCACAGCGCCGAGCATATCCTCGACGCGCTGCTGCCGCGCGCGCAGGCGCTAGTGCTGACGCAGGCGCGCCACCCGCGTGCCCTCGCGCCAGGGCTGCTGGCCGAGCTGGCGCGCCCGCGCATGGGCGATCGGCCGCTGGTGCTGGCGCCGAGCCTGCCCGATGCGCTGGCCCGCGCGCGCGAGCTGGCCGGCGCGGGCGCGCTGATCTGCGTCACCGGCTCGCTGTTCGTCGTTGCCGGCGCGCGCGAGGCCCTCGGTATGGCCCCCGAGAAAGATTAGCGTCTGGCGCAGGAGGTAGGAAGGTAGGGCGCGTCTGTTGGGGGGCGAGCACAAGGCTCGCGCCAACAGGGCTACGAGGAAAGTAGAGCTGAGGGCGCGCACAAGGCATGCGCCACTGGCCTTGCAGCCGCGATGGCGTACTTTAAAGGGGCTTGGGGCGAAGCCCCAAACGGGGTATAGGGTTGCGCAGGGCGCAGGAGCGAAGGAAATATGGCGCACCCCACCAGGCCCGTAGGGCGCGTCTGTTGGGGGCGAGCACAAGGCTCGCCCCACCAGGCTCGCGCCAACAGGCTCGCGCCAACAGGGCTTCGAGGGAAGTAGAGCTGAGGGCGCGCACAAGGCATGCGCCACTGGCCTTGCGCTGCGACGGCGTACTTTAAAGGGGCTTGGGGCGAAGCCCCAAACGGGGGTGCAGGGGTGCCGTCGCACCCCTGCCGCGGGGCACGGGGCCGCGCAGGCCCCGAATGTGCTTGGCGGCGAGCACGGCCGCGCGGGGCACGGGGCCGCGCAGGCCCCGAATGTGCTTGGCGGCGAGCACGGCCGCGCGGGCACGGGGCCGCGCAGGCTCCGAATGTGCTTGGAGGCGCGGGGCCGCGCAGGCCCCGAAATGTGCTTGGCGGCGAGCACGGCCGCGGGGCACGGGGCCGCGCAGGCCCCGGCATCCCCACGCCCGCAGGGCGCAGAGCCCCTAGAAAAACAACTTCAGCACCTTCAGGATGCCCTGGCTCCAGGGCACGCGGTGCGACACGCCCGACGCGTTCTCGAACTCGCTCAGGTGCGCGATATACCAGTCGTAGTTGCGCACCATGGCGTCGGCGGTCGAGTACTTGGGGCGGAAGCCCAGCACCTGCTCGGCCTTGTCGATCGACACGAACGAGTCGGTGCCGGCCGTCTCGTACACCCACTTGTACAGCGGCGAGAGCTTCAGCGCCTCCAGCACGCGCAGCGCCAGGATGGCCGGCTTGGCTGGGAAGCCGATGATCCGCTTGCCGCGCCCGGCGCGATCCAGCACTGCCTGGTAGTCCTGCTTCATGGTGGTGAACACCTTGGCGCCGATGTTGAAGGTGTCGTTGGCCCTGTCGCGGTCGATCGTGGCGGCCAGGTAGATCGCGTCGCACAGATCCTCGACGTCGAGCAGCTGGTAGCGGTTGTTGCCGCTGCCGATCATGGGGAAGTTCTTGCCGTCCTTGGCCCAATCGTACAGCAGCGCGAACACGCCCAGCCGCTCGGGGCCGACAAACGACTTCGGCCGCAGCACCGGCACGCACATGCCCTGCTTACGGTACTCGAAGCACACCTCCTCGGCGCGCACCTTGGCCTCGCCGTACGGCCCCACGCCCTGCTTCTTGTCGTCCTCAAACAGCGGGTGGTGGTCGGGGATGCCGTACACCGCCGTCGACGAGATGTGGACCATGCGCTCGACGCCGTGCTCGAGCGCCGACTGCAGCACGTTGCGCGTGCCGTCGATGTCGGTCGAGAAGATGTCGGCCGGCTTGTACAGCGGCAGGGCTGCGGCCGTATGCACGACGATATTCACGCCCTGCATGGCTTTGTCGACGGTGGCCTTGTTGCGGATGTCGCCGCGTATTTCTTTGATCCGGCTCTTCTCGGGGTAGTCGAACGGCGCGATGTCGAGCGACACCACGCTGTGCCCGCGGTCGAGCAGGTAGCGCACCATGTTGATGCCCAGGAAGCCGGCGCCGCCGGTGATCAGGTATGTTTGGGGTGTCATCGCTTTACCTCTGCGTAGCTTGATGCGGTTGTCTATCGCTGGCGCGGCGCGGCGCGCGGGGCGCTTAGCCCGGATCCCCCCAGCGCGCGCTGAGCACCTGGAACTCGCCAGCTGTGGCGGATGGCGTGTCGGGCGCGGCGATGTGCTGATCGAACCACGCGCCCATGCGCCGGATCAGCTCGCCGTGCACGTCGTCGGAGGTTTGCCAGTCGGAGCTGTACATGCGCTCGCGCAGGTGCTCGAACATCTCGCGCGGCGTGATCGGCGGGCGCTGGAATGCTGCCAGCGTGCGCTCTTCCACCCGCGCGCCCAGGCTCGCCAGCTCGTCGCTGAGGCGCCGGTCGCTGCCCCACATGTTCGAGCGCCCGGCCGGCTGGGCGACGCCCAGCTCTTCGCGCAGGCGCAGCCACTGGCTGCGCACCAGCGTCGGCTCGGGCACGGCCGCGCCGCCGATCGGCCGGCCGTCGCCGGGCGCGCTGTCGTGGCCGATCAGCAGCCAGCCGCCCGGCCGCAGCACCCGGCGGGCCTCGCGCAGCGCCGCGCGCCAATCGTCGACGAGGTGCAGCACATGCACCGCCACCACCAGGTCGAACGCGGCGTCGCCGAACGGCAGCGCGGTGATGTCGGCCTGGTGCAGCTCCACGCGGTAGCCGGCCCGGCCGGGGTCGCCGGCGATCTGCGCCAGCAGCCGGTCCATCATCGCCTGCGACAGATCCACGCCGGTGACATCGTAGCCCGCGCGGATGAACGGCAGCATGATCCGGCCGGTGCCCACGCCCAGCTCGAGCACCCGCGCGCCTTGGCCAATGCCGGTGTAGGCCACGATCGCGTCGCGGATGCGCTCGGCCGAGCCCTCGCCGTAGCCGCGCGTCGCGTCGTAGTAGGCCGCAGCGCGGTCGAATGATATTCCTGGCATTGCAACAGCTCCTACACCAGATGGCCACGAAGGCTCGCAGACAGGGCGTTAGTTGTCAATCTTTGAGTCTTTGCGCCCTCGTGGCTATCCGGCCTGGTTCACCGAGGCCGCGTACTCGGCGGCTGCGCGCGCCACGTCCTGCCCGAGCTCGACGGCGAAGTTCGTGCCGCGATCCCACGGGTACACCTGGCTCATGCTGGCCCAGAAGAGCCCTGGCAGCGGCGTGGCCAGCGGCGGGATGGCCTGCGAGTGATTGACCGGCACGATCGGCTGGGCGTAGGTTTCGCGGTGCAGCCACAGCTTGCGCACCCACGCGCGCTCGAAGCGCGGGTTGACTTTCTGCAGCGCGGGGATGAAACGGTCAAGCAGCTCGCCCTCGCTCAGCGCGAAGTACTCGTGCGATGGGTCGAGGTAGTCGCCGCAGTAGATCAGGTGGTCGCCGCCGTAGTGCGCCGGATCGATGAAGTTGGTGTGCTCGACCAGCGCCAGGAACGGGAACTGGTCTTTGGGCATATTGATCCAGTACAGCCCGCCGGTGAGCGGCCGCGTCAGCGCGATCGTCATCACCACGGCGCCGAGTGAGCGCAGCCCCTTGAGCCGCGCCAGGTAGCGCTCGGGCAGCTGCGGCGCGAGCTTGCCCAGCAGCCCCGGCGCGCCGGTCACGATCACTGCGTCGGCGTCTTCGGCCTGGCCCTGTGCCGGCTGCACGCGCCAGCCGCCGCCGGGGCGCTGCGCCAGGCCGGCCACCGGCGCGCCCAGCTCCACGCGCGCGCCGAGCCGGCGCACATATGCCAGCAGCGCGTCGGCCAGGCCCTGGAAGCCGCCGGCGAAGTAGCCCAGCCGCACCGAGCGCGCCTTGAAGCGCGACCACAGCCAGGCCATGTTTACCTGCTCGGCGTACGGCCCAAACTTGCCCTCGAGCAGCGGCTGAAAAAAGCCGCGGTACAGCGTCTCGCCGCCCCAGCGCCGCGTCCAGTCGGCCGCCGTCACGCGCTCGAGCGGCCGCCAGTCGCGCACGCCGAGCTTCAGGTAGGCCAGCAGCACATTCAGCCGCACCCGGTCGAGCGGCGGCAGGCCGGGGTAGCCCAGCACCGTCAGGCCGCCCGCCACCAGGTCGGGCAGCGGCAGCTCGCGCGGGCCGCCCGGCAGCGGCAGCGCAGGGCGGTTGCCGGTCAGCGCGTAGCCGCGGTCGTTCCACCACTGCGCGGTGAGCGGCCGGCGGAAAAACATCTGGTCGGCGAAGCCGATCGCGTTCACCAAGCCGATGATCGCCGCGTCGGTGGTGAAGATGTGGTGGTAGAAGCGCTCGAGCGGCCAGTCCCAGCGCTCGTCGCGAAAGCCCGAGGCTAGCCCGCCTGCCTGCGCCCCGGCCTCGTACACCACCACTGTGTGGCCGGCCCTGGCAAGATCGTGCGCGGCGGTGAGCCCGGCGATGCCCGCCCCAACAATCGCAACCCTCATAGCTGAAACCCTACGTTACTCACCACAGAGACACAGAGGACACTGAGATGTTTAACAACCTCCGTGCGCTCTGTGCCTCTGTAGTGAAGATCGAAACTCACGACGCCTCGGCGCTGCGCTCCTCGACGGCGCGGCCGAAGTCGCCCCAGCCGACGTGCTCAAGCAGCATGAACAGCGCGCCCAGCGCGGTGATCGGCAGCCACAGCGCCACGTGCAGCACCAGCGTGTAGCCGGTGGCCACCGCCTTGGCCACGCCGTAGGCCGCCAGAATCGCGATCCCCGGCGCGTCGAACGTGCCGACGTAGCCGGGGGTCGAGGGCAGCGTGGTGGCCAGGTTCACCACTGCGGTCATCAGCATCAGCACCGAGAACGGCACGTGAAACGGGAACGCCTGCATCACAAACCAGTACTTGGTCGTCTCGGTCAGCCAGATCACGGTGGACGAGGCGAAGATCAGCGCGAGCTCGCGCGGGCTGCGCAGCGACTGCAGGCCTTCGACAAAGCGATCGAACAGGCCGTGGACGCGCGGCCGCAGGCCGGTGGGGAGCACGCGCTCGACCAGCCAGGCGTACACCCGGCTCATGCGCGCGGGCCGTACCGCCAGCGCCAGAAACACCACCAGCGCGGCGAAGAACAGCACGCTGAACAGCGTCACCAGCGCGGCGTAGCCGGCCGGCAGCGGCGCGAACGGCAGCGTCACGAATACGAACAGCAGCATCACCAGGCCGTCGAACAGCCGCTCGAGCACCACCGTGGCCAGCGACGCGCTCACCGGCACGCCTTCCTTGCGCTTGAGGATATACGAGCGCAGCACCTCGCCGGCGCGGGCCGGGTAGACATTGTTGCCCATGTAGCCGATCACCACCACCGGGAACAGCCGCGCCAGCGACACTGGCTTGATGTGCCGCAGCATGTAGTGCCAGCGCCAGGTGCGCGCCCACACCGCGCCGAAGTACACCGCCACGCCGGGCAGCAGCCACCAGTAGTTGGCGTGGCGCACCGTCGCCCAGAAGCCCGCGAAATCCAGCCCGCGTAGCGCCAGGTATAAGAAGATGATGCTGATGGCTACACCGAGCCAGAACTTCCAGCTTCGCAAGCAGCTACCTCCGTCCTGCCGCTATTTCGCGCACACAAAAACCAAGCCGCGCGACCGGCAGCCCTCTGCTATCATACTTGCGCGGCTTGCGCCTGTCAACGCTCGCCGCGCGGCCACAGCGTCCAGATCGCCACCAGCGCGGCCGCGGCCCAGGCCCAGCGCGCCTCGGCGGCAAATGTGTTGATGCGCAGCAGCACGCCGCCGACAAACAGCCCGCTGGCCACGATCGCGCCGGCTAGCCGCCCGGTGGCGCGCTCGACGCGGCGCATGCTGCGCTCGAGCCGGCTCAGGTCGACGCGCATCTGCAGCTCGCCACGGTTGGCCGCCTTGTAGAAATCGTCCATCTGTCGCGGCAGCGTGGCCAGGATCTGCCCGGCGCTGGTCAGCTCTTTGCGCGCGCGCTCGACCCAGTCGCCGTCGCGGCTTTCGCGCGTCACCAGCTCCTGCGCGAACGGTCGCAGCGTCTCGAACAGGTTGATGTCCGGGTCGAGCGCAGTGGTCATGCCGCTGACCATGCTCACCGCCCTGCCGAGGTAGATCAGATCCTGCGGCATCTGGAAGGGCAGATCGCGCACCAGGTGCTCGACCTCGCCGAACACGTTTTCGGCCACCTCGGCGCTGGTCAGCTCGCGGATGCTGCGGTCGTAGGTGTGGCGGAACAGGATCGTGGTGGCCTGAACGATCGGCCGGCGATCGGCGCCGGGCAAGATCACGCCCAGGTGGTCGAGCGCCTGCACAAAGCGCGCCGGGTCGTTGGTGGCCACCGCCACGGTGCCCTGGCGCAGCGCATCCATGGCGCGCGAGCCTAGCCGGCCGACCATGCCGAAGTCGATGAAGATCAGCGTGCAGGGCGTGCCCGGCCGTGCGCTGCCGGTTGGCGGGGTGTCCGAGGTGCCATTTCGGCTGGCGGGCTCGGCGGCGGGCACGAGTGCGCTGGCGGCAGGCGCCTCGACGCGCACGAACAGGTTGCCGGGGTGCGGGTCGGCGTGGAATACGCCGTCGAGAAACCACTGGTGCAGGTAGGCGCGGTAGAAGCGGTGCGACAGCTCGTTGCGGTCGATCCCGGCGCGTTCGAGCGCCTCGATGTCGTTGATCTTGATGCCGCTGATCCGCTCCATGATCAGCACGCGCCGGGTCGACAGCTCGGGGTACGGCTCGGGGATGTACACGCCGGGCATGCTGGCCAGGTTGCCGCGGATGGCCGTGGCGTTCTGCGCTTCCTGCAGGTAGTCGAGCTCTTCGAGCAGCACGCGCTTGAACTCCTCGAACAGCGCCAGCAGGTCGGCGCGGCGCTTGATCGCCGGGTAGTGGCGCACCACCCGCACGGCCCACTCGACCGCGCGCAGGTCGATCTCGACGATCTCGTCGATGCGCGGCCGCTGCACCTTGACCGCCACCTCGCGGCCGTCGCGCAGCTTGCCAAAGAACACCTGCCCGAGCGACGCGGCCGCCACCGGCGTGGGCGAGAACTCGTCGAACAGGTCGGCCGGGTCGGCGCCCAGCTCGGCCACGATCGTCGCCAGAATATACGGCAGCGGCGCGGGCGGCACTTCGTCCTGCAGGCCGGCCAGCTCGTCGGTGATCTGCACCGGCAGAATATCGGCGCGCGAGCTGAGGAACTGCCCGAGCTTGATCAGCACGCCGCCCATCTGCACCGCCAGCCCGCGAAAGCTGCGGGCGATCGCGATCCAGCGGCGCATGCCGCTGCGGCGCGGGTACCAGCGCGTCAGCCGCCAGCGGCTCAGCAGAATGTCGATCAGAAATACGTGGACGATCACGCCCAGGAAGTACCACGAGATGCGCAGAAAGCGCCGCCGTGGGCGAATATTGAGCGGCGGGAGCTTCGCGGGTGGCCGCGCCGGCGCTGTTTGTGGGCCATTCGTGATAGTTTGCACACGAGCATTATACACGACCAGCCCGCATCGCAGTTGACGCGTGCGGCGCTTCGTGCTAGGATTGCGCCATAATCGATACAAGCAAGGGCCCCGAAGGAAGCGACGGGGTTAATTGGGGAAAGCCGGTGCGATGCCGGCGCAGTCCACGCTGCTGTATGCCGAAGTGCTGGGGTTGAACGCTGGGCGCTGGGGTGGCAGGGCTTCTGCTGGCTCAATGCTCAACAGTCAATACCTACACGCTCGGCGAGCCAGAATGCCCGCCCTTGCGGTTTTCGCCATTCACACCCGCGCTGGAATGGGGTGAGGCAGTGCCGCGACATGCGTCTCGCCCCCTCCGATTGCTGGAGGGGGTTTGTTGTTTCCCGAAGCGCGTGGCCGCCCCGCTGTTCGCCGCCGAACGCTTGTACAGAAAGAGAAGCTCATGAAACGCATGCTCGCCGCGCTCGCCGCGCTCGCCGCGCTCGCCATCGTGCTGGCGCAGGCTGCCACCGTCGCGCCCGCGCGCGCCGCCACCGATCCGGGCCTGGCCGCCCAAGCTGCGCTCGGCTGGCTACGCTCGCGCCAGCAGAGCGACGGCAGCTTCCCCGGCTTCGATGCCGGCGCGAGCGCCGATGCGATCTTTGCGCTGGCCGCTGCCGGAACCGACCCGAATGGCGTGTTCAGCAATGGCGCCACGCCGGTGACATACCTAGGCAACAACGCCGCCGCCTACGCCGCGAAATCCGCCGCCGCCGCCGGCAAGCTGACACTGGCGGTGGTGGCCGCCGGCAAGGATCCGCGCTCGTTCGGCGAGCACGATCTGCTCGGCGCGCTGGCGCGCACCTACGACGCGAAAACTGGCCGCTACGGCGCCGATATCACCGGCCACGCCTACGCGCTGCTGGCGCTGGCCGCCACCGGCCAGCCCATCCCGCCCCAGGCGCTCGCTGCGCTTGGCAAGGCCCAGCTGCCCGACGGCGGCTGGAGCTTTGATGGCGGCGCGGCTTCGGGCAGCGACACCAACACCACCGCGCTGGTGGTGCAGGCGCTGGCCGCCGCCAGGGCGCGCTCGGCAGTGCTCGGCCGCGCGCTGGCCTACCTCGAGTCGCAGCAGAACGCCGACGGCGGCTTCCCCTACTCGAAAAGCTCGTCGTTCGGCGCCGACACCGACGCCAACTCCACGGCGAATGTGATCCAGGCGCTTGTCGCGGCCGGCGTCGACCCGCGCTCGCTCAAGCCTGGCGCGAGCGATCCGATCGACGCGCTGCTGGCGCTGCAAAACCCCAGCGGCGCATTCCGCTACCAGGCCGCCCAGCCCGACGACAACGACCTCGCGACTGCGCAGGCCATTCCGGCGCTGCTGCTCAAGCCGTTCCCGCTGGCCACGCTGGCGCTGCCAGTGGCGCAGCCCGCCCCGGCCAGCCTGCCGCGCACCGGCGGCGGCGCGCCGGCCTGGCCGCTGCTGGCGGCCGCGCTAGCACTGCTTGTGCTTGGTGCGGCTACCAGGATGGGGCGTAATCGCTCGGTGCTGCCGTAAGCGCGCAAGCCGCCGCCCAATGGTGGAAACGAGGGGCGGGATAATATTCCCGCCCGGCATACCCGCGCGGCATACCCGGTGGGTGGAAATGAGGGGCGGGATAATATTCCCGCCTACCATGCCGCCCGGCATACCCGGTGGGTGGAAATGAGGGGCGGGATAATATTCCCGCCTACCATGCCGCCCGGCATGCCCGCATACCCGCCCGGCACGAAATACGGTGGATCACAATGCGCAGCCTGTTCATCCTCATAAGCCTGCTTAGCCTGCTGGTGCTGCTGCCGGCGCAGGCAGGCCGCGCCCAGCCGGCGCCGAACCGCGCCGCACTGGTGATTCAGCATGGCGACGGGCGTGTCGTCGCCGCGTGCGTCAGCTTCGCCGAGCCCGAGATCAGCGGCCTCGAGCTGCTTGACCGCGCCGGGGTCGGCTATCTCGCGCAGACGGCTGGCGGCGGCTCGGCGGTGTGCAAGCTCGACGGCGAGGGCTGCGAGTTCCCCACCGAGGACTGCTTCTGCAAGTGCAAGGGCAGCGAGTGTGTGTACTGGGCCTACCAGCGCCTGAACGGCGGCGTGTGGAGCTACTCGCAGCTGGGCGCGGCGTCTACCCGCGTCAGCCCTGGCGCGGTCGAGGGCTGGGCCTGGGGCAGCGGCAACCTGCAGAACGGCGCCCGGCCACCGGCGCTGGCATTCGAGCAGGTGTGCGCACCCGACGGCCAGCCGCAGCTGCCCACCGGCGCGGTGGTTGCCACCCAGGCGCCGGCGGCAACCGCGCGCCCGCGCGCCACGCGCACGCTCGCGCCGCCTACGGCTGCGCCCGCCACGCCAACCGAAGCGCCGATCGCCACGGCCAGCGCATCCCCGCCCGCCACCGCCCAGCCGACGCAGGCGCCAACCGCGCTGGTGGCGCAGGCGGCCACCAGCGCGCCGGCCGTATCCCCCGCGCCGCCGGCAACGTTCGTATCTGCGAGGGCCGCGACACCCGCGCCCGTTGGTGGCGCCGGCGCGCTGGGCGCAGGCATCAACTACCTGGCGTTTGGCGCCATCGCGCTGCTGCTGATCGCCGGGATTGTCGTGGCGCTGCGCCGCCAGAGGTAGCCGCCATGCGAACAAGCATCTGGTTTGTGCGCCACGGCCAGACCGAGCTGAACAAAGCTCGGCGCTACCAGGGCGCCAGCAATAGCCCGCTGACACCGTTTGGCGAGCGCCAGGCCGCCGCGCTGGCGCAGCGGCTGCGGCGCATCCCACTGCGCGTGGCGGTGGTGAGCCCGTGCCTGCGCGCCCAGGCCACCGCCGAAGCCATCCTGGCCGATCGCCAGGCCGCTTTCGTCGACGACGCGCGCTGGGCCGAGACGAACCACGGACGCTGGGAAGGGCTCACATACGCCGAGGTGCGCGAGCGCTTCCCGGCCGAGGCGGCCGCGCGCTTCGCCGACCCGCTGCACGGCCGGGCGCAGGGCGGCGAGAGCCTGGCCGAAGTCGCGCAGCGCGTGGCCGAAGGCTGGCGCGCGCTGCTGCAACAGTTCCCCGGCGGCCGGGTGCTGGTGGTGAGCCACGCCACGCCGATCCAGCTGGTGCTGTGCATGCTCAGCGGCCTGTCGCCGGCGCTGCACTGGCGCTGGCGTGTCGACCTCGGCAGCGTCACATCTGTCGATGTATACGGCGGCGGCCCGATTATTCGGATGGTCAACGAGGTACCACGTCTATGAACACCACCGATGAAATTGCGCTGCGCGAGCTATGCGCGCGCGTGCCCGGCCCGAATGCCGCGGCCAGCGCGGCGGCGCGCGCGCGCCTGGATCGGCTCACCAAGCCGCCCGGCAGCCTTGGCGCGCTCGAGCCGCTGATTGTGCGCCTGGCGGCGATTACCGGCCAGGTGCGGCCCGAGCTGAACCAGCTGGCCGTACTGGTGGCCGCCGCCGACCATGGCGTGGCGGCCGAGCGCGTCAGCGCCTACCCGCAGTCGTCCACCGCTCAGATGGTGCTGAACTTCCTGCGCGGCGGCGCGGCGATCAATGCGCTGGCCGCCAGCGCCGCCGCGCGCGTGCTGGTGATCGACGCGGGTGTGGCGGCCGAGCTGCCCGACCACCCGCAGCTGCGCCGGGTGACGCTTGGCCGTGGCACGCGCAATCTGCTGCGCGAGCCAGCCATGACCCGCGCCGAAGCCGCGTCGGCGCTTATGGCCGGCGCGCGCGTGGTCGCTGCTGAGGCCGCCGCCGGGCTCGATCTGCTGGCGCTGGGCGAGATGGGCATCGGCAACAGCACTGCGGCAGCCTGCCTCACCAGCGCGTTCACTGGCGTCGCGCCCGAGCTGACTACCGGGCGCGGCACCGGCCTCGACGACGCCCGGCTGCTGCATAAGCGTACCGTCGTTGCCGGGGCGCTGCGCCGCGCCCGCCCGCGCCCCTCCGACCCGCTGGGCGTGCTGGCCGAGCTGGGCGGCTTCGAGATCGGCGTGCTGGCGGGCGCCGCGATCGCCGCAGCAGTGCGGCGCATCCCGGTCGTGCTCGACGGCTATATCACCACCAGCGCCGCGCTGGTGGCGCACGCGCTCGCGCCCGAGCTGCGGCATAGCTTGATCGCGGCGCATCGCTCGGCCGAGCCGGGCCACCGCGTCGCGCTCGAGTTTCTGGGCCTGCAGCCGCTGCTGGCGCTCGACATGCGCCTGGGCGAGGGCAGCGGCGCGGCGCTGGCCCTGCCGATGATCGGCGCGGCGGCGCGGCTGATGCGCGATATGGCCACCTTCGAGCAGGCCGGAGTCGACGATAAGCTGGCGCGCTGAGCGCGGCTGCGGTTCTCTTCTCCGTATCGTTGCCATTTTCCGCGCGCAGCGCGGAAAATGGACACAGAAGATCAACACGTCTATGCTGCCGCAGGCTCAATCTCCTGCCTTGAGGAAGCTGAATCACGCAAGTGCCTAACTCCTATCCTTTTTGGTACGCCTTGCCCGGCTTTGCCCGCCAGGCCGTACCAAAAAGAAAGTGAACAAACGATCGGTATGAACACACGCACCTGGCTGGCCTGGCTGCTGGCGGCGCTGCTGGTGGCCGGCCTGACAACCAACCCGCTGTACTTATTGCTGGTGCTGCTGTCGGCGACGCTGGTGTTTCTGGCGTGCCGCACCAATACACCGCTGGCGCGCGCTTACCGGCTGTTCTTTCTGGCCGGCCTGGTGCTGTGGATCGGCTATGTTGTCTTTGCCGTGGTGACGGTCGGCGGCACGCGCGGCGCGACGGTGCTGCTGCGCCTGCCAAAGCTGACGCTCCCCGCGCTGCTTGGCGGCGTTACCCTGGGCGGGCCGATCAGCGCCGAAGACCTGGCGTGGGGCGCGCTGCGCGGCTTGCGCCTGTGGGCCTTGCTGACGATCTTCGGCACGTTCAATGCGCTGATCAATCACTACCGGCTGCTGCGCCTGGCGCCGCGCTCGTTCTTTCACGCCGGGCTGGTTGCGACGATCGCCGTCGCCTTTGTGCCGCAGATCCTGCGCTCCTCGCAAACGATCGTCGAGTCGCAGCGTATTCGCGGCCACCGCTTTCGCGGGGCGCGCAGCTACCTGCCGCTGGTGGCGCCGCTGCTGGCCAGCAGCCTCGAGACGTCGATCGAGCTGGCCGAGGCGCTCGACGCGCGCGGCTATGGCCGCACCCGCGTGGCCGATCTGCGGCTTGGCCGCCAGCAGCTGCTGGTGCTCGGCGGGCTGCTGCTGCTCGGCGCCGGGCTGTTTGGCTGGCTGTACTATGGCGCGCCTGCGGCTGCTCCGGCTCTGGCGCTGATCGGCGCAGGCGGGCTGGCGCTCTTGCTGGCGCTGCGCGCGCTCGGCCGGCTGATCCCGCGCACGACCTACCGCCGCGAGCGCTGGCGCCGCCACGATTCGCTGGCCGTGGCCGCTGCCGCAGTGTGTGCGGCAAGCTGGCTTGGCCTCTGGCTTGCCGGCGCGGCGGGCATGCAGTACAACCCCTACCCGCTGCTCAGGCCGCCGGCCTTTCATCCGCTCGCCGGTATCGCCGCCGCGCTGCTGGCCGCGCCCGCGCTGTTCGCCCCGGCGCGCCAGCGCATCCTCACGCGCCGCAAGCGTACCGCCCGGCCACACGCCGCGCCGCGCGCGCGGCCAGTGCCCAGATACGAGCCGCCCGTGATTGCCGACCACAAATCGCCCTAGATCGTTTATACTACTCTGAGTAGCATCGGCGGCACACCGGGCTGCACCGGCTCGCGAGCACCTGGCCGCTATGCCGTGCCAGCCGAGCATCGTGCCAGTGCGATGCCTGGTGTCGCGGCGGTGCGCACGCCGCTGGCGCGCATCTCCCCGCCGTGCCGCACTGCTCGTTAAAGATCAGTGAAACATTCAGCTCTGACGCAACATCGATCACGTTTTGATCAGGTATAATCAGGGCAGACAGTTTAGACTCTGTAGTAAGTGCCGCACCAATCGGCGCAGGTCTGATTCCCGTCGCGCAAGCGACGAATAGCACCAGACCGTGTACCTGTAAGGAGCCATCTCATGCCAGAGGACCGTGGCACCGCAAACGACCTCGAGCCGCGCTTCTACCCGAACTTGATCGGGCGCTTGTATTTGATCAGCCTGGAAGACGTGATGGGCCGCAATGGGGTCAACGCGCTGCTCAACCTCGCCGGCGCGCGCCACCTGGTCAATAACTACCCGGCCTCGAACCTCAAGCGCGAGTTCCCCTTCGTCGACCTGGCCACGATCTCGAAGTCGACCGAGACGATGTACGGGCCGCGCGGGGCGCGCGGGATGGAGCTGCGCGCCGGGCGGTATGCCTTCAACCTGGGGCTGAAGGAGTTCGGGCCGCTGTTGGGCATGGCCGACCTGGCGCTCAAGCTGATGCCGATGACGATGAAGATGAAGATTGCGCTGAATGCGACGGCGCAGACGTTCGACCGGTTCTCGGATCAGCCGACGCGGGTGGAAGAGCGCAAGGGGCAGTTTTTGTATATCATCGAGAAGTGCCCGGTGTGCTGGGGGCGGACGAGCGAGAAGCCGTGCTGCCACCTGGCGCAGGGGATCTTGGAAGAGGCGCTGACGTGGGTGACGGGCGGGCACTCGTTCCACATGGACGAGATCGAGTGCCGCGGCACCGGCAGCAACGCCTGCATCTTCGCCATCGACAAAGACGCCATCGACTAGCGCGAGGCGCTGCGCTTCTCGGCGGCCGGCCGCTCGCACTGCGCGGGCGCCCGGCCGCTTGTATTATACCAACTCCGTTTGATTACTTGTGTTTTCTTGTGCGGCGCCTGGCAAAGCCGGGCGCCGCACAAGCAAAAGAAATATCGGGGGCGGCGAAGCCGCCCCCGAACCTCCACCATAATCCAAGCGATCAGCCGGATAAAGCAATTCGGGGGCAGTGAAACCACCCCCGAACCCCCCACTATAAACCAAGTGATCAACCGAATTTGGTATTATGCGCGTGGCGCCAGTGCTATAATGCCCAAAAAAGGAACGACCAATGACCGAATCATACGGCTTCGCGACACGCGCCATCCACGCTGGTCAGGAGCCCGACCAGGCTACCGGCGCGGTGATCGTGCCGATCTACCAGACGTCGACCTTTGCCCAGGAGGCGGTGGGCGTACACAAGGGCTACGACTATGCCCGCTCGGGCAACCCCACCCGCACCGCGCTTGAAACCGCGCTGGCCGCGCTCGATGGCGGCGCGCACGCGCTGGCCTTTGCGTCGGGCCTGGCCGCCGAGACGGCCGTGCTACTGATGCTGGCCGCCGGAGATCACGTGATCGGCGGCGACGACTGCTATGGCGGCACCTACCGCCTGTTCAGCAAGGTCTTCGCGCGCCACGGCCTCAGCTTCGACTTCGTCGACACGCGCGACCCCGAAGAGGTGGCCGAGGCGATCCGCCCCGAGACAAAGCTTGTCTGGCTCGAGACGCCCACCAACCCGCTGCTGAAGCTGGCCGACATCGCCCGAATCGCCGAGCTGGCGCGTGCGCGCGGCGCGCTGACGCTTGTCGATAACACCTTCGCCTCGCCGTACCTGCAGCGCCCGCTCGAGCTTGGCGCCGACCTGGTGCTCTACAGCACTACCAAGTATATCGGCGGCCACAGCGACGTAGTCGGCGGCGCGCTGGTGATGCGCGACGCCGGCCTGCACGAGCGGCTGAAGTTTCTTCAGAACGCTGCGGGCGGCGTGCCCGGGCCGTTCGACTCGTGGCTGGTGCTGCGCGGCCTGAAAACGCTGGCGCTACGCATGCGCGCGCATAGCGAGAATGGCCTGGCGGTGGCGCGCTTCCTGGCCGGGCACCCGGCCGTCGAGCAGGTGATCTACCCGGGCCTGCCCGAGCACCCGCAGCACGACCTGGCCAAGCGCCAGATGCGCGGGTTCGGCGGCATGATCTCGCTGGTGCTGCGCGGCGGCGAGGCGGCCGCAAACGCGATGGTGACGCGCACAAAGCTCTTCACGCTGGCCGAAAGCTTGGGCGGCGTCGAGAGCTTGATCGAGGTGCCGGCGGCCATGACCCACGCCAGCGTGGCCGGCTCGAAGCTCGAGGTGCCGGCCGGGCTGGTGCGCCTCTCGGTCGGCATTGAAGAAGCCGACGACCTGATCGCCGACCTCGACCGCGCGCTGAGCTAGGCGCGCGCTGCGCGGGCCACGCGCAAGCAAAACCAGGAACCACGCGCCGGAGCCGCCCGTGCGCGTGGTTCCTGGTTTTTTTTGGCCCCCGGCCTACCAAACGATCAGAAACCCACGGTCCTGCTCGGTCGGCGCCTCCCATCGCACGTCGACCTTCTCGACGCGGGCGTAGCGCGGGCCGCCGTAGCACCAGCTTACCATCCGGTTCACTGCCGCGCGCGAGCCTTCGAACACTGCCTCAACCGCCCCGTCTTCGAGATTGCGCACCCACCCCTCCACACCGGTGGTACGGGCCTGTTGCTGCGTCGACGAACGAAAGTTGACCCCCTGCACACGCCCGTTGATCACAACATGCGCTCGAATCCGATCCATAGCAGACTCCTCGGCCTGTTGAACCGCATCTATTCAGTTGTACAATTTGCGTGGCCGTATTATAGCCAAAAGTACGCCGCACGACAAGCGAAAGTTGAGATTTGGTAAAAGTGCGCGGCGCGCGGCACACAAAACCCGCCCCGATCGGGGCGGGTTTTGTGTGCCGCACGCCGCGCTGGCTAGGCGTTGAGCTGCTCGGTCTCGTTTGTGGCGATGAACACCACGCGCTCGGCAATGTTGGTGGTGCGGTCGGCCAGGCGCTCAAGCGTGTGCGCAATGTCGATCAGGCAGATCGCGCAATCGAGCTTGTCGGCGCCCTGGCGCGCAATATTCATCAAGTCGGCCACCACTTGGTCTTCGAGCTCGTCGACGCGCTCGTCTTCGGCGGCGAGCGAGCGCGCCAGGCCGACATCGAGGCGGATGAATGCGTCGAGGCAGGTGTTGAGCATGCCCTGGGCCAGGCCGCCCATGCGATGCAGCGCCGGCGGAGTTTCGATCAGGCCCGGCGCCTTGAGGCAGCGCCCGACGCGCTTGGCAATCGCTTTGGCGTAATCGCCGGCGCGCTCGAGCTCGCCGGCGATCGCGATCGTCGCGTTGAGCGTGCGCAGGTCGGTGGCCAGCACCGGCTGCTGCGTCGCCAGCAGCTCGAGGATCGCCTCCTCGATCGAATCGCGCGCCTGGTCGATCTCTTTGTCGCCGAGGATCACCATCTGGGCCATGCTGGTGTCCCACTTGTCGAGCGCGCGCATGGCATTGGCAAGCGCATGCTCGACGCGGCTGCCCATGCGCAGCAGGTCGTCGTGAACCACTTTCAGTTGCCGAAGGTAACGTTCGCGCATGGATAGCTCCTTATGATACAACCAGCACGCGGCGGAGTGCGGCAGATGTAAGCTGTATTTGTGCCTGGGCGATATATCATCCTACCACGGCCGCCGCCGCGCCGCAAACGCTTCCGCCGCGCCGGCATGGCATTGATTGCCGCTATCGTATCGGCTCAATGCTAAGACGATATTAAGCCCAGGTAAGAGTTTGATCATCGGCCTTCTTTGCGCACTCTGCTGCTTACTGTTATACTGCTAGCGATCTAACCGGGCATGTGCTCCTTATAGCTGCGCCGCCGCGCCGCCTTATATACACCTGTATGCCAGACCAGAACCTGATCCGCAATTTCTCGATTATCGCCCATATCGACCACGGCAAGACGACCCTCTCCGATCGGCTGCTCGAGATGACCGGCACGATCAGCTCGCGCGAGCGCCGCGACCAGCTGCTCGACGGCATGGACCTCGAGCGCGAGAAGGGCATTACGATCAAGGCCAAGGCCGTGCGCATGGATTACAAGGCGAACGACGGCCAGACGTACGAGCTGAACCTGATCGATTGCCCCGGCCACGTCGATTTTACCTACGAGGTTTCGCGCGCGCTGGCCGCCTGCGAGGGCGCTATCCTGGTCGTCGACGCGTCGCAGGGCATCGAGGCCCAGACGCTCGCGAACGTGTACCTGGCGCTCGAGAACGACCTGACGATCATTCCGGTGCTGAACAAGATCGACTTGCCCGGCGCCGAGCCCGACCACGTGGCCCAGGAGATCGAAGACGTGCTGGGCCTGCCCAAGAGCGAGGTGCTGCACGCCTCGGCCAAGGCCGGCACCGGCGTCCCCGAGATCCTCGAGGCGATCGTCGAGCGCGTGCCGCCGCCCGCGGGCAACCGCGCCCAGCCGCTGCGCGCACTGATCTTCGACTCGCACTACGACCCTTACAAGGGCGTGATCGCGTATGTGCGCGTGATCGACGGCGTGCTCGCCAGCGGCGCGCGCATCCTGCTGATGGGCACGCAGGTTCAGGCCGATACGCTCGAGCTCGGCGCGTTCCGGCCAACCATGATGCCGCTGCCCGAGCTTGGCCCCGGCGAGGTCGGCTATATCGCCACGGGCCTCAAGGAAGTCGGCGACTGCCAGGTGGGCGACACGGTGACGCTGGCGGCCGAGCCGGCGGCCGAGCCGCTGGCCGGCTATCGATCGGCCAAGCCGATGGTGTTCGCCGGGCTTTACCCGGTTGAGTCGAATGCCTACATCGACCTGCGCGAGGCGCTCGAGAAGCTCAAGCTCAACGACGCGGCGCTCTCGTTCGCGCCCGAAACCTCGGCCGCGCTTGGCTTCGGCTTCCGCTGCGGCTTCCTCGGCCTGCTGCACATGGAGATCGTGCGCGAGCGGCTTGAGCGCGAGTACAACCTTGATCTGCTGATCACCGCGCCCAGCGTCGAGTACCAGGTACTGCGCACCGACGGCGAGATCATGATCGTCGATAACCCCTCCGAGATGCCCGACGTCAGCCAGCTTGCCAGCATCGAGGAGCCGGTAATGCAGATCAGCGTGATCGCGCCGACACGCTACATCGGCACGATCATGGATCTGGTGACGAACAAGCGCGGCGCGTTCGAGACCATGGAGTACCTCGACCCGCAGCGTGTGCTGCTGAAGTACCGCATCCCGCTGGCCGAGATCGTGATCGATTTCTACGACCAGCTCAAATCGCGCACGCAGGGCTACGCCTCGCTCGACTACACGCTGGCCGGCTACCAGGAGGCCGACCTGGTCAAGCTCGATATTCTGGTCAACGCCATTCCCGTCGACGCGCTCTCGCTGATCGTGCACCGCGACTTCGCCTACAACAACGGCCGCACGCTGGTCGAGAAGCTGCGGCGGCTGATCCCGCGCCAGATGTTTGAGGTGCCGATCCAGGCCGCCGTCGGCAACAAGATCATCGCCCGCGAGACGATCAAGGCCATGCGGAAAGACGTGCTCAGCAAGTGCTATGGCGGCGATATCACCCGCAAGCGCAAGCTGCTTGAGAAGCAAAAAGAAGGTAAGCGGCGGATGAAGATGGTCGGCAGCGTCGAGATTCCGCAGGAAGCATTTATGGCAATTTTGTCGCTGAATGATGATTAAGGGTTAGCGATTAGGCGTCAGAAGCCCGAATAAGCCCGGTTCAGGCCCACGACGTGGCGGCGCGAGCAAGCTCTCGCGCCCGCAGTGCCGCGCGCAGGTATCCCCGAGTTGGGCCGTGCCTTATTCCGACTCCTGGCCCCTCACAAGGAGCAAACGTGCATCTCAAACGATGGATGGTAGGTGTGCTGGCCGCGCTGGCGCTCGTCGCCTGTGGCGCGCCCGCCGGCCAGACGGTGGCGCGCGTCGATAACGTCACGCTTTCGCGCCAGGAGCTCGACCAGCGCGTCGATCGCATTCTCAAGGCCTTCGAGAAGCAGCCGCAGGCCGGCGGCGCCACCCCCTCGCGGCTTGATGTTGAGAAAGAGCTGGTCGACGGCACCAATGGCTTTATTAATCAGAATCTTGTGCTCGGGCTGGCCAAACAGAAGGGCGTCGCCGTCTCCGACAAGGAGGTCGATGATCTCATCAGCCAGTTCCGCGCCCAGGTGGCGCAGAGCAGCGGCGGCTCGTTCGACGATGTGGTGCAGGGCGCGCTGGGCCTGCCAGGCGGCGACTCGAGCGAGTTCCGCCAGTTCGCGTCGTTTTTTGTGGCGCGCCAGAAGCTGGCCGAGACGCTGGTGACCACCGACACGGTGCGCGCGGCCGTCGAGCAGCAGGTGCAGCAGCAGGCCGCCCAAAAGGTCAAGGAGTATCACTCGGCACATATTCTGTTCCAGGCCGGCAATGCGCAGAGCGGCACGGCGCCGACCGACGCCGAGTATGCGGCGGCGCTGGACAAGGCCAACAAGGCGCTCGACCGGCTGAAGAACGGCGAGGACTTTGCTGCGCTGGCCAAGGAGCTTTCGGACGACCCTGGCTCGAAGGAGAAGGGCGGCGAGTACGACTGGACGCGCCAGGGCACGTTTGTGCCCGAGTACGAGAAGGCCGTGCTCGAGCAGCTCAAGCCCGGCGAGTATACCACCACGCCGGTGAAGAGCCAGTTCGGCTACCATATCATCAAGCTGCTCGAGCCGGTGCGCGAAGTGCCGGCGCTGTCGCCCGACCAGATCAAGCAGACGGTCGACCAGCAGCTGAGCCAGCAGCTGCAGCAGGAGCGCAGCGCGGCCTTTGATAAGCTGCTGCTTGACGAGCGCGACAAGGCTACGAAGGCTGGCCGGCTGGTGCTGCCGACATTCCCCACCGCTACGCCCGCTAGGGCGCCGCAGCCGCAGCAGCCCGCGCCGACGGCGGCGCCCTAGCGGTTAGAAGCGGCCTGAAAGCTGATAGCTTGCTTTATGGTCAAGGTTCGGGGGCGGCACCGCTGCCCCCGAATTTCTTTTTGTGCTGCACTGCATGGCGAAGCGGCGCAGTGCAACACATTAGAACTTACGTGGTTGCCTTGTTCGGGTTCCCGAAGCCGTGCATGGTGCCTGCGGCTGCTGATCATCGTGTCCATTTTCCGCGCGTAGCGCGGAAAATGGACACATATAAAGAAGTAGGTACCGCTCTGCCGAAGGCTGAGCCTGCCAACAGAGTAAGTCATAAATCTATAGGTGATCAAGCGAAGAACGTATCAAAACTCATTTTCGTGTACAATGTGCGGGCAGAGATGCCATACGAATGAGGTTTACCTTGGCGACCATTACGATCGTCGGCCTTGGGCCGGGCGACGCTGGCCTGATCACCCGCCAGGCCTGGGAGCTGCTGGCGCAGACCCGCGTGCTGTACCTGCGCACCGCGATCCACCCGACTGTCGCGGCGCTGCCGGCGCAGCTCGAGCTGCGTGCCTTCGACGCGCTCTACCAGTCCGCCGGGGCGTTCGGCGAGGTGTACGAGCGCATTGTGGCCGAGCTGCTCGATCGCGCCGCAGCCGGCGAGGAAGTGGTATATGCCGTGCCGGGGCACCCGCTGGTGGCCGAGGCGACTACACGCCGGCTGCTGGCGCGCGCGCGCGAGCGCGGCATCGCCACGCGCGTGGTCGCTGGCCTGAGCTTTGTCGAGCCGGTGTGCGCCGCGCTCGCGCTCGACCCGCTCGAGCGCGGGCTGCAGCTGATCGATGCGCTGGATCTGGTGCCCCAGCAGCTCGATGCGATCGAGAGCGCAGGCACAGCGCTGGCCAACTCCGCCGCGAGCGATATGCCTGTGCCGGCTCGCAGCTCGGGGGCGGCCTGGTCCGAGATCCAGGGCGTTGGGCCGTATACGCCGCCGCTGCTGCCTTTCCCGCTGCTGCCCTCCCGCCCGGCGCTGATCTGCCAGCTGTACAACCGCCGCGTCGCCTCCGATGCCAAGCTCTCGCTGCTCGAGCGCTACCCTGCCGATCACCCGGCGACGCTGGTGCGCGCGGCGGGCGTGGCTGGCGACGAGCAGGTGTGGACGGTGCCGCTGCACCAGATCGACCACCAGGACGCGCTCGACCACCTGACCTGCGCCTACCTGCCGCCGCTGGCGCCGCTGGCCGACCGGCGCGGCCCCGACGGGCTGGCCTTCGTGGTGGCGCGGCTGCTCGGGCCGGGCGGCTGCCCGTGGGATCGCGAGCAGACCCACCAGTCGCTGCGGCCCGAGCTGCTGGAAGAAACCCACGAGGTGCTCGAGGCGCTCGACGCCGGCGATGCCGATGGGCTGGCCGAGGAGCTGGGCGACGTGCTGCTGAACGTGCTGATGCACGCCGAGATGGCCCGCCAGGCCGGCGAGTTCGACAGCGGCGATGTGTACGAGCATGTCGCCTCGAAGCTGATCCGCCGCCACCCGCACGTCTTTGGCGATGTGAGTGTTTCGGGGAGCGGCGAGGTGCTGGCCAACTGGGAGGCGATCAAGCAGGCCGAGCGCGCCGCTGGCGGAAAAGCGCCGCGCGGCTTTTTCGACGGCATCCCCGCCAGCTTGCCCGCGCTCATGGCCGCGCAAGAGACGATCCGCAAAGCCGCAAAGGCTGGCTTCGACTCGGACGATATGCAGTGGATCTGGGATAAGCTGCACGAGGAGATCGACGAGGTGCGCGCGGCCGCATTTGCCGAGCCGTACCCCGACGCTGCGGCGCGCGCCGCGCGGGTCGAGGAAGAGCTGGGCGACCTGCTGCTGGCTACCGCCAAGCTGAGCTACCAGCTTAAGGCCGACGCCGAGAGCGCGCTGCGCGCCGCTGGCGCCAAGTTCCGCCGCCGCTTCGCGCGCGTACAGCAGATCCTGGAGCAGCAAGGCCGCGAGCTGCCGGCCCTCGACGACGGCGAGAAAGAGGCCGTGTGGCAGCAGGCCAAGCGCCTCGCCGAATAGCGGCCGGCGGATCCGCGCGCTCGGCGCGGCCAATTTGCCACCTACGGGCGAGGTATATCGCGCCCCTACTCGATTGAAGCATGCCAAAACCACCGATCGAGATCTATATTGGCGATGTGGCGCAGATGCGCAAGCCACACCCGTGCGGCGGCGACACCTGGCGCGTCGTGCGGCTCGGCGCCGAGATCGGCATCCGCTGCCTGAAGTGCGGGCGCAAGGTGCTGCTGCCGCGCGCAACCTTCGAGCGCCGGGTTAAGCGCTTCGTCGAGCGCGGCAGCGCCACCGCCACGCCCGAAGAGTAGCTGGCGCCGGCGATCGAAACGCGGTATCATGGCCGCTGCGGCGCTGCTTGCGCTGCGCTTGTGCCATGAAGCCTAGAATGTATGCGGTCGCAATGCGCCGTGTCTCTGCCATTCTTGTGGTGCTCCTATGCCTGCTGCCCGGCTGGCTGGCCCTGCCTGGGCCGGCGCAGGCACAGGCGCCAGGCCCGCTGTACGTCGCCACGGTGCGCGGCACCGTCACCTCGGTGACGGTTGGCTACCTGCGGCGCGCGCTGCGCCTGGCCGAGGCCTCGAATGCCAGCGCGCTGCTGATCGAGCTTGGCAGCACCGGCGCGGTGCTGGGCGAAGCGCGCGTGTTCGCCGGCGAGATCGCCAGCGCGCGCGTGCCGGTGGTGGTATATGTTGCACCTGGCGGTACCGACGCCGGCGCGGCCGGGGCGCTGTTTCTGAGCGCCGCGCATATTGCTGCGCTCGCGCCCGATACGCGCTTTGGCAGCCCCACGCCGCTGACGCAGGTTGACACAGCGCTGACGCAGCAGACGCGCGACTTGGTGCTCGACAGCGTTGCCGATCAGCTGCGCGCCTGGAATGCCGCGCATGGCCGTAATACCGCCTGGGTCGATCAGGCGGTGCGCCAGGGTCTGGTGCTGAACAATCAGCAGGCCAGCGCGCTGCGGCCGCCGGCCGTCGATCTGGTGGCCGCCGACCGCGCCGAGCTGCTCACGCTACTCGAGGGCCGCCGCGTGTCGCTGAGCGATGGCCGCAGCGCCACGCTCGCCACGCTTGGCCGCCCGGTGAGCGAGGTTGCGCCCAGCGCCTGGGAGGCGCTGCGGCTGGCGCTGGCCGACCCGACGGTGGCGTTTGTGCTGCTGGTGCTGGGCGCGCTGGCGATCTGCCTGGAGTTCGCCGCGCCCGGCACCAGCGTGTTTGCCGGCATCGGCGCTGTGCTGCTGCTGGCCGCCGCGCTCGGGCTGCTGGTGCTGCCGCTGCACTGGTGGGCGCTGGCGCTGATGGTGCTGGCGCTTGGGCTGCTGGTAGCCGAGTTCGCCGCGCATACCCACGGCGCGCTGGCGGTAGCGGGGATTACGCTGATGGTGGTGAGCGCGCTGAACCTGGTAGACACGGCGCAGGCCCCCGGAGTGTTCATTGCGCTGTGGGTGGTGGTGCTGGTGGGGCTGGCGCTGGCGAGCCTTGCCGCGTTTGGCGCCTGGCTAGCGCTGCGCAGCCGGAATCGGCCCGCCGCCACCGGCCAGGAGACGATGATTGGCAAGCTGGCCGAGGTGCGCCAGCGCCTCGATCCCGACGGCATGGTGTTTATCGAGGGCGCGCTCTGGCGCGCAGTGCTCGAAGATGGCGCCGCCGAGCCGGGCGATTGGGTGCGGGTGGTGTCGATACACGAGCTGCGACTGATCGTTCGCCGGCTCGATAGCATAAGGCCGCCGCGCAGTGCGGAATCTGCCTGAGTGGCGTGCATTTAATAGAGCGTAGGAGTTACGCAGTTGCGCTCTTCGGCTTCCTCAAGCGGCGAGATTGTAGCCTGCGGCAGCACGGTACTTTTCGATCATCGTGTGTCGATTTTCCGCGCGCAGCGCGGAAAATCGACACGTCCAAAAGGACGAAGGTTGAGCACGCCAACTGCGTAAGTTCAATGTGGATGAGCGCTCTATAGGTGAAAGGAAACACTGATGAATGGTGGTATCCTGCTGCTGTGCCTGGCAGTGATTCTGTTTTTCGTGCTGATGCTGGTGCTGTCGGCGATCAAGATTGTGCCCGAGTACGAGCGCGGCGTGGTGTTCCGGCTGGGCCGCCTGGTTGGCCCGCGTGGGCCGGGGCTGTTCTTCCTGGTGCCGATCTTCGAGCGTATGGTGCGCGTCGACACGCGCGTGATCACCATGGATGTGCCGGCGCAAGAGGTCATCACGCTCGACAATGTCACGATCAAGGTCAACGCGGTGCTGTACTTCATGGTCGTGAACCCGAGCCTGGCGGTGGTGAAGGTGATGGACTACATTCGCGCCACCATGCAGATCGCCCAGACGACCCTGCGCAGCGCGGTTGGCCAGGTCGATCTCGATACGCTGCTGGCGCATCGCGAAGAGCTGAACAGCCGGCTCCAGAAGATCATCGACGAGCAGACCGAGCCGTGGGGCGTGAAGGTGACGATCGTCGAGGTAAAGGATGTGGAGCTGCCCCAGAGCATGCAGCGCGCTATGGCCAAGCAGGCCGAGGCCGAGCGCGAGAAGCGCGCCAAGATCATCCACGCCGCCGGCGAGTTCGAGGCCTCGCAAAAGCTGGCCGAGGCCGCCGACGTGATCGCGCGCGAGCCGGTGACGCTGCAGCTGCGCTACCTGCAAACCCTCACCGAGATCGCCGTCGAGAAAAACAGCACGATTATCTTCCCGCTGCCGGTCGATACGATCAAGGTGTTTACCGATATGGCCGCGTACGCCGGCATTAATGGCTCGCCGGGCAACCGCCCTTCCGCGCCGCAGCCGCCGCCCGAGCCGCAACCCTCCACCACGCGCCGTCTCGAGAGCTAATCGCACATCCGGCTGATCAGGCGCAGTATGTGGGGGTTCGGGGCGGCTTTGTCGTCCCCCGAAAGTTCTTGCTGCGATGCCCTGCCGGCTTCGTCGGGCTGGGATCGCAGCAAGAAAGCGATCAAACGGAATTGTTCTAATCGGTACGCTCGCGAAACGCACGGCGCCGGGGCAGCAAGCTGCCCCGGCGCCGTGCGCTTATGCCTCATGGCGTGTGCTTTGCCCCAAATGCTGGCCTCGCTCTCGCCGTGCGAGAGCGAGGCCAGCAGAACCAACCTGGCTATAACCCGACTACTGACTCAAGCCAGCGTAGCGGGTAGAGGACGGTGTCCCACCCGCTCTCGGTCGTCGCCGAGCTGCTCGCAGCAGTGTCGAGCGGCGCGTTGGCTGTTTTAGGCGTGCGCGTGGGCGTGGCAGTGCGCGTAGGCGTGCGCGTGCGCGTGGGTGTGGCCGTGCGCGTCGCCGTGCGCGTGGGCGTGGCCGTGCGCGTCGGCGTTGGCGCGCAGGTCGTCTGGCTCAGCAGGAAGCTGTACTTTTCTTGCGACTGGCCGCTCGGCCGCGCGGCTACCTTGATCGTCTTGCTAGCGTTGAAGTTGCTCACCACCACGCTGAACACGTCGGAGGCGCCGCTCTTGAACGTGCTGAACTTCGGCTCAAAGCGGATGCTGGTGAAGCCGGGGTTGCCGCTCGAGCTCGTCCAGACCGCCTTGTAGCTGCCCAGGCTGCCAACGTAGGTGCCGCTGTCGGCCGGCGCGACGCGCGTGAAGCCGTCAGTTCCGATCGCAACGTAGCTCAGCGACTGGCTGCACTTGTTGGTGACGCGGAAGGTGATCGTCGTCTTGCCGTTGATGTCGGTTGAGTAGCCCAGGTACTCGAAGACGAAGCACTTTCCTTCAAGCTTGCACGTCATCGGGTTCGGCGTAGTTGTAGTGGTCGAGGTCGCGGTCGGCGTGTTGGTCGACACCGCCGTGCTGGTTGCGGTCGAGGTCGCGGTCGGCGTGTTGGTCGACACCGCCGTGCTGGTCGCGGTCGATGTCGCGGTCGGCGTGTTGGTCGACACCGCCGTGTTGGTCGCGGTCGATGTCGCGGTCGGCGTGTTGGTCGACACCGCCGTGTTGGTCGCGGTCGATGTCGCGGTCGGCGTGTTGGTCGACACCGCCGTGTTGGTCGCGGTCGATGTCGCGGTCGGCGTGTTGGTCGACACCGCCGTGTTGGTCGCGGTCGAGGTCGCGGTCGGCGTGTTGGTCGACACCGCCGTGCTGGTCGCGGTCGAGGTCGCGGTCGGCGTGTTGGTCGACACCGCCGTGCTGGTCGCGGTCGAGGTCGCGGTCGGCGTGTCGGTCGACACCGGCGTGTGTGTCGCGGTCGAGGTCGCGGTCGGCGTGTCGGTCGACACCGGCGTGTGTGTCGCGGTCGAGGTCGCGGTCGGCGTGTCGGTCGACACCGGCGTGTGTGTCGCGGTCGAGGTCGCGGTCGGCGTGTCGGTCGGCACCGACGTGCTGGTCGAGGTCGCCGTCGGTGTGTCGGTCGACACCGCCGTGCTGGTCGCGGTCGAGGTCGCCGTTGCGGTGGCGGTGGCCGTTGCGGTCGCAGTTGGCGACGCCGGCGTATTCGGGCCGATAAGGAACAGTGTGCCGGCGCTCCACGACACGGTGGTCGACTCGATGTAGACGCCATTCGCGTCGCTGCCTGCCGTTCCAGTGAATTTCTCCCAGCTCGTACCATTGCAGTGGTAGATCGCCAGGTTATAGGGCGCCGTCACCGTATTTCCATTCGACTCATCCGGGTTGCTAGCCGAGAAGTACAGCCGCATCCGGTAGGGCCCATACGGTGGCGTGCCGCCGGTTGACGAAAGATCGTACTGCCGCAGCACCGGCTGGCCGGGGAAGGCGTTGCTGCCGCAGGTGGTGGGCGGCTGCGTATTCGACGTGATCGTGATGTTCGTCTCCCAAAGGCTGTTTCCGCTCTGCTTCTGCAGAACCACCGCGTCGCGATTGCGCCCGTCTTTGAAGGTATAGGTGACGAAGTTGATCACGGTTTGCTGCGGAGCCTCGCGGCGCAGCTTGCCATTCTGCACGAACTGGGTGCAGGCCCCGCCAGTGGCCGCGCTGAGGAAGTCGTCGGTCACGTCTACGGTAGTGTTGGCGTTGATTGTGAGGTTGCAGAACGAGAGCGTCGCCTCGGTTTGGCTCGGCACGTTCAGCGTGACCACGCCGTTCTTGGCGAACACGACCGTGCCGGTGCCGGGGTTGAATGTCCCGCCGCCGGTCCAGTCGCCGTTGACGATCAGCGTCGAAGTGTTCGCGTTCCAGGTGCCGCCGTAGACATTGAAATTATTGACGGTGATCGTCGAGCTGCCGGCATTGACGGTTGTGCCGTTGTGGGTCGAGAAGTCGTTGACGGTGATATTGCCGACGATGTTGATCGTCACGTTCTTGGTAGCCGAGACGCTCTCGGCGTAGGTGCCCGCGTAGACGGTGGTAGTTCCGCCCGTCGCGACATTCGCCAGCGCTTCGGCGATCGTCGCGTAGCAGGGGGTGTTGCCGCCGCATACCAGCGCGGGGTCGGCATAGGTGTTCGTGTTGCCGGGCGGCGTGACATCGGCGGTCCACGCGCCGCGCCCGTGCGTGCCGGCGATCAGAACGGTCGAGCCGGTGCTGTTGCCGCCGCCCACCCACTGCAAGTCGAAGGTCGCGACATTCGCCGGGCCATCGCCGTTCTTGCCGGTGCCGCTCGGCACGTTCCAGGTAGCGCCGCTATCCTCGCTGGCGAAGATGCCGATCTCGGTGCCGACATACAGCCAGGCCGAGTTGGCCGGGTTGATCGCGATTGCGTAGATCGGCACCGGCGGCAGGTTGTTGGTGATGTTGCTCCAGGTTGTGCCGCCGTTGGTGGTGCGCCAGAGTCGGTTCGACCCGAAGCCGGTAAAGCCGACGTAGACGATGTTGCTATTGTTTTTGTCGATCGCGATGCTGCCGACCTGCGTGCCAGGGTTGCTGCCCGAAGGGATGTTGGTGTCTACCCGGCTCCACGAGCTGCCGCCGTCGGTGCTCATGTCGATGCGGCTGTTCTTGTAGCCGACCCAGATCACATTCGAGTCGCTGGGCGCGACGCCAATCGCATTGATGGCGTTGCCGATCGAGGGCTTGAGCGCCGCCCACTGCGGGCCGGCCGTAGGGCTGGTATAGACATACGGCGTACGCGCGTCGTTGGTGACCCACAGCGATAGGTCGCCGACATACAGCCGGTTGGGGTTGCTCGGATCAAGCAGGATAGGCGCGATGAAGTTGCCCACGCCGTTGCAGGCATCGTCGATGCGGTACGGCGCGGCGCGGCAGACCCAGGCGCTGCCGTTGTAGTAGGTGCCAAAGATATCGTCGACTGTAGCGCCAGCGTTGGTGGAGCGGTTGACTTTGCCGTAGATATACTCGTTGTATAGGTAGTTCGGGTTGGTCGGGTCGGCCGCAGATTTGCCGCCGTCGCCGCCGTGCGAGAAGCTCCAGTTGTTCAGCGCGCCGCTGTACTTGAGCACGCCGTTATCTTGCGCGCCGCCGTACAGCTGATTGTTGTTGTTCCCGGCCACGCCATAGAACTGGGTAATACCCAGGTTGTTGTTTAGGTACAACCAGCCAGTGTTGTAGTCGACATTCGTCCCGGCTGTGGAGATATCGGCGGTGTAGTAGATACCGCCGTCGTTGCCGTTGAGCAGCGCGCTGCTCGAGCCGGGGATCGACACCAGCGCATGGTGGTCGGCGTGTGGCGAAGGTGGCGATTTCAGGCCCCACGAGTAGCCCCATTGGCTGATCTTGGTGAAGGTGCTGCCGCCATCGGTGGATTTGTAGATATCGAGGCCGGCGATAACCACATTGTTCGCGTCGGATGGGTTCACCCAGAGCGCGTTGGCATACCAGCCCTGGCCGCTCAGGTAGACCGTGCCGGTGTTCACGCGCGCGTAGGTATGGCCGCCGTCGGTGCTCTTGTATATGTCGCCCGAGTTCTGATCCACGCCGGCATACAGGGTCGAAGTATTGCTCGGCGCGTAGGCTAGCTCGACACGGCCGGAGCCAGGCAGGCCGGTGGCGGAGGTCCAGCTGGTGCCGCCGTTGGTTGAATACGAAGCAAAGCCGGTTCCGCTCGCCACGGCGTTGCTGCTGTTGCTCGGGTCGAAGGCGACATAGAGCCAGTTGCTGGTGGAGCGCTGCGACCAGGTGCTGCCGCCGTCGGTGCTCTGCCACAGGCCGTTGCGCGTTGCGGCCAGCAAGGTCGCGCCATTTGGCGAGATCGCCAGGCGGTTTACATAGTACCAGTTGCTGTTATTGGTACTGGAGAGCTGCGACCAGGTAGTGCCGCCGTTGGTGCTCTTGAACACGCCCGCGCCGCGTATCGCATCGGCATTGCCGAAGCCTTCGCCGGTGCCGGCGTACATTACGTTGGAGTTGGTCGGGTCGACGATCAGCGAGCTGACCGCCAGGTTGGCCATCCAGTCGTCGATCGGCGTCCAGGTCGTGCTGGCCGAGCAGCAGTTGGTTGTCTTCCAGATGCCGCCTGAGACGCCGCCGATAAACACTGTGCTGGCGCTGAGCGGCAGGATCGCGCGGATGCGCCCGCCGACATTGCCAGGGCCGGCCTGCGTCCAGCTTGTGTTGCTGATGCCGGCCGCCGAGCTGATTGGCCCGTTCACGCTCGCCTGCCGGGCCATGTCCCTGCGCTGATTCAGCGCCTTGATCAGCGCGCCATCGGGGATTTTACCGGTCTTGTCCTTCATCTGATCGGCGCGGTACTGGAAGTACTGGCTGATGTCAGCCTCTTCTCCCTCCTCGTTGCGCTCCTGTTTTGGCGCCAGATCGACGTCTGGCAGCGCGGCAAAGATCACGCCTTGTAGCCCTACGATGATCAGCAGGATCAAGACAACCTGGAGCTTGGTGCGTGAAAGCAATGTTGGCATGGGAACTCCTTGAACGTACGCAAAAGACGTAGACCGACGATGTTACTGTACGACCGTGATTGGAAAAACCAACCGAATAGTATTTGGCGGGCAGGATTTGCCGCTTGGGCACGGCGGCGGGACGCTTTCCAGGGTGATCTCGGTGTTGCCCGCACCGATCGCGCGGAAAAACCAGCCGGCTGGGCCGGGCTTGCTGATCTGCTCGGGCGGCGTGAGCGCGAGCAGCACTTCGGGCCGGTAGTTGACATCCCATGAGAAGCTGGGGTCATCGGGGATATTGATGATCTGCCCAACCTTGACGGTGACCGGGTCGGCTTGGTCACGTGAGAGGGTTATGTCGGCGTGGGGCGTGCCCGCCGCCCCGGCGCTTGTGGCGGCGCTGGGTGCCGGCGTGGCTCCGGTTGAGATCGCTGGCGATGGTGTAGCTTTGGCAGGCGCGGCGCTATCGTTTGCGCCGCAGGCCGCGAGCGCGGCCGTTGCCAGTAACACAATGCCGGCTATCCACGATGGGGCGAGAATACTTCTCGTCGCGCGGGCTCGCTGGTTCGGTACCATGGCCTATTCCTACACACCAACACACGCTCGCAGGGCGGCTTGTGCCTGCTCCGTGGGCGCATCCTCGTATAAACTCTCGTGTGCGATTATGTGACTGTACCCAAACCATGTCACAAGATCGTTACAAAATGGTATAATCGATTGTATCCAGATTGAATTGAACAGTACGGCGCTTGCGATGTCTCATCTTTCACTTGCACTCCTTGGCGGCTTCGCAGCCTCGCTCGATGGCAAGCAGCTGACTGCGTTCGGCACCGATAAGGTGCGCGCGCTGCTGGCCTATCTGTCTGTCGAAGCGGCGCGCCCGCACCAGCGCGCCGCGCTTGCCGCGCTGCTCTGGCCCGACGCGCCCCCGCAAAATGCCGCGCTCAGCCTCCGCCAGACGGTGCTGCGCTTGCGGCGCGCCCTGCTCGAGGATTCGGCAAATGCCGGCACGCCGCGCGAGCCGTTCATCGTGCTGGCTGGGCAGACGATCCAGCTCAACCCGCTGGCCGACTGCCAGCTTGATGTGGCGCGCTTTACCGAGCTGCTCGCGGCATGCCGGCAGCACGTCCACGCCGCCGCCGCGAGCTGCCGCGTCTGCATGGGCTGGCTGGCGCAGGCCGTCGAGCTGTACCGCGGCGATTTTCTGGCCGGCTTCGCGCTGCGCGACAGCGTGCCGTTCGAGGAGTGGCAGCTGATCCAGCAGGAGGCGCTGCACCAGCAGGCCGTCGAGGCGCTCTCGCGGCTCACGGCCTACCACGAGCAGCGCGGCGAATATGACCTGGTGCTGCGCTACGCCGGCCGCCTGGTGGCGCTCGATCCCTGGTTCGAGCCAGGGCAGCTCCAGCTGATGCGCGCGCTGGCGAGCACCGGCCAGGCGACCGCCGCCGCCGAGCAGTATGCGCGCTACACCCGCAGCCTGGCCGGCGAGTTTGCCATGCAGCCTTCGGCCGAGGTCGCCGCGCTTTTTCAGCAGATCCAGGCCGGCCAGCTCGGGCGCGAGGCCGCGATTGGCGCTCCGTCCGGCCGGGCTGCAGCCGGCGCGGTATTCAGCCAGCCGGGTGAGCGCCGCCAGGTTACTGCGCTGGTATGTACCTGGCGCGGCCTTGGGCCGCACGGCGACCCCGAAGACCTGCACCAGCAATTGGAAGATATCGAGCCAAGGCTCCAGCAGCTGCTCGAGCGCTACGGTGGTTACCGCCAGCAGCGCCACGGCGACGAGTGGCTGATCTACTTTGGCTACCCGCAGGCGTACGAAGATGCGGCGCGGCGCGCCGTGCATGTCGGCCTGGCGCTGGTCGCCGCGTCGCGCGATCTGGCGCAGGTGCGTGTCGGCATCCACACCGGCACGATGGTGGTGAGCGACGACGCGGCCGATCGTGTGAGGCGCGAGCCGGTGGGCGATGTGCCCAGCCTGGCGCACGCGTGCATGGCCCTGGCCGAGCCAGGCGCCGTGCTGATCACGGCCAGCACCGAGCCGCTGGTGCGGGGCCGCTTCGAATACCAACGTGTGGAGGAGCAGGTGCTCGTGGGAACGGCGCAGCCGGCCGCGATCTATCGCGTGTACGGCGAAAGCCAGCTGCACAACCACCTCGATTGGCTCGCGCAGATGCGCCGCCTGACGCGCTTTGTCGGACGCGACGCCGAGCTGCGCCAGCTGAGTGGCGCCGCTGAGGCCGCCGCGCAGGGCGTGGGGGCGATCTTCGCGCTTGTCGGCGAGCCGGGCATTGGGAAATCGCGCCTGGTGTGGGAGCTGCAGCAGCGGCGCGCGCCCACCACGGCCTGGCTGCAGGCCAGCTGCTCGCCATACTTTCAGAATACCCGCCTGTACCCGATCGTCGGCCTGCTTGAGCAGCTGCTGGGTATCGAGCCAGGCGATGGCCCGGAGACGCGGCGCGCGCGGCTCGACGATACGCTCTCGCGCTATGCCCTGGACGAATCCGGCGCCGCCTGGCTGCTGGCGCAGCTGCTGGGGCTGCCAACCGATCCGCCCGCGCCCGAAACCATCACCGCTCAGCAGCGCGAGCGCATCCGCGAGGTGTTTGTCGCGCTGCTGCAGCGCTACTCTGCCCAGCAGCCGGTGGTGCTGGTGGTCGAAGACCTGCACTGGGCCGACCCGTCGACGATCGAGTGGCTAGGCTTGTCGCTCGACGCGCTGGCCGCTGCTCGCTGCATAGCATTGTTCACCTATCGCGGGTCATTTAGCCCGCCCTGGCCGCCAAACCGGCGGCTGCGCCGGATCGACCTTGCCTCGCTTAGCCCGGCCGACATCGAGCGTATGATCGCCGACCTGGCGGGCGAGGCGGCGCTGCCCGGCGCGATGCACCAGCATATCGTCGCGCAGAGCGACGGCATTCCACTCTTCGCGGAAGAGCTGACTAAAATGCTGCTCGAAGCCGCAGCCGCGCCGGAGCCTGCCAGAATCCCCGCGACGCTGAACGACCCGCTGCTGGCGCGGCTCGATCGGGTGGGCCGCGCCAGGGAGACGGCCGGGTGGGCTGCGGCGCTTGGCCGCGAGTTTGCGTACTCGTTGCTCGCGGCGGCCGTGCCCTACGATGAAGCACGCCTGCAGGCCGACCTCACGCTGCTCGTCGAGGCCGAGCTGCTGGTAGCCCGGCCTGGCGCCCCCGATCTGCACTATGCGTTTAAGCATGCCCTGATTCAAGAAGTGGCGCACGCGGCGCTGCTCAGGCGTGTGCGCCAGCAGTATCACTGGCGCATTGCGGAAACCTACGAGGCGCGCTTTCCGCAGCTCGCTGCGGCGCAGCCCGAGCTGCTGGCTCTGCACTATAGCCAGGCTGGGCAGGCGCAACCGGCCGCCGAATACTGGATCCTCGCTGGCACGCGCGCCACCGCGCAGGGCGCCACCATCGAGGCCCGAACGTTTTTCGACCGCGCTCTGGCGCTGCTCGAGCCGGCAGATCTCGATCAGCGCTGGCGCGCGCTGAGTGGGCGCCAGGCTGCGCTATTCCTGGCCGGCGACCGCGCCGCCGAGCAGGCCGATATCGCTGCGCTGCTGGCGATCGCCGATGCGGCGGCTAACCCTGCGTGGCGGGCTGAAGCGCTGCTGCGCCAGCTCAAGAATCTGAACGCGCGCGGCGAGTACGCCGCTATGGCGCCAGCCGCCGATACGGTTGTGGCCGCAGCGCAGGCCGCGCACCAGCCGAGCATCGAGGCGCGCGCGCTCTGCTTGAAAGCTGCGGCGCTGACACGCCTGGGCGCGCCGGCATCGCGGCCAACCGCCGAGTGGGCGCTGGCCCGCGCGCGCGCCGCCAGCGACGAATGGGCGATCGCGTACGCCTTGGGCATGCTCGCGCTGCACGAAGCCTATGCCGGCGATTACGGCCGCGCCGCAGAGCTCTGGACCGATGTGTACGAGCTTGTGCGCCACGGCGGCGACCGCGCGCTCGAAGCGCGGGCGCTGAGCAACCTGGGCGCTGCCTACCAGTACCTCGGCCAGTTCGAGCAGGCGCGCCACTACCTCGAGCAGGGGCTTGTTTTGTGCGACCTGATCGGCGATCGCCATGGCCACGCGTACATTGTCGGCAACCTCGGCGGGGTTATGCTGCTGAGCGGCGACCTCGCGGCCGCAAAGCCGCTGTTGGAGCAGGGCTTGAGCGAGGCGCAGCTCGTCGATGACGCTGCGCTGTGCGCCGCCAACCAGTGGGAGCTTGGGCATCTCGCCGAGCTGCTCGGCGATCATACCAATGCGGCGCGCCACCTTCACGAGGCGCACCGGATCGATACCGAGCTAGGCCTGACGGCGCGGGTGATAGAAAGCAAAGCTTTGCTGGCCAAATGCGCGCTGCACCAGGGCCGCCACGCGGATGCGCTCGAGGCGGCCGGCCAGGTGTGGGCCTACCTGCACGACCATGGGGCCGCGACCATGGACGAAGCGGTGCTCACCTACCTCGCTATTGCCGATGTCTGTGCGGCGCTCGCGCATGATCCCACAGTCCCGCCTTTCGCCATCCCCATGCCGGCGATTATTCGGGCTGGCTACGAGCTTGTGATGGCTCGCGCCGAGCGGATCAGCGACCCAGCCTGGCGCCGCTCGTTTCTCGAGAAAGTGCCCTCAAACCGAGCAATGATCGAGCGCTGGGGCCGCACGCCATAGCTGTGTGAGGCGCCCGCCGCTGGCGATTGAGTGCGGCGGTTGCCGGCGCTGTAAGCCCGCTACAGGCGCGCCGTGTGGTACAATGCCGGCCATGAACAAACCACCACGACGCGCCGGCTGGCTTGTGCCACTGCTGGCGCTGCTGCTGGCGGCCTGCGATATCGTTTCACCCTCGGTACCGGATCCGTCGCCCTCGCCCCTACCGGCGCCGTCAGCTGCCCCTACCGCCACCCCCGCACTCGCCGCGCTTGCCGCCCCCGAGCTGCTTGGCCGGGCCTTGCGCGCGCGCGCCAATGGCGACTACGACGCGGCCGCGGTCGACCTACGCGCGCTGCTCGACGCGCACCCGACCAGCGCCGAGGCTCGGCCGGCCGCGTTCTACCTGGCCGAAAGCTTCGCGTTGCGCAATCGCTGGACCTCGGCGATCGAGGCGATCCGCACATTCCTCGCCAGTGGCCCGCAGCCCGATGCGCTTCACCCTGCCGATGATCTCTACGCGCGCGGCGTATTTCTGCTGGCGCGCGGCTACGAGCAGGCGGGTACCTGGGCCGACGCCGCTGCCGCATACGAGCGCTATCGCGGCTTCAACACAGTGCTCGAGCCATACGCGCGGCTGCGCCAGGCGGCCCAGCAGCAGGCACTTGGCCGGAACGACGCGGCTGCGGCCGGCTATGAGGCTGTAGCCGCTGGCGAGATTGTGCGCGGCGAGCGCGCTGGCGCGTACGAAAAGGCGATTGCGCTGCGGCTGGCGATCGGCCAGCCCGACCGGGCGCTTGCGCTATACCGCGCGCTGCTCGATCTGGCCGAGGCTCCTGGCTACCGCGCGCGCCTGCTGCTCGATGCCGCAGCCCTGGCCGAAGCTCAGGGCGCGCCGGCCGAGGCGCATGCCTGGCGCCGCGAGCTGGCCGAGCGGCTGCCCGCTACTCCGCAGGCTCTGGATGCGCTGGCGCGCCTGGCTGCCGACCCCGAAGCCGGGCTTGCGCCCGCCGCTGCCGCGCGTGTGTATGCCGCCCACGAGCAGTGGGATGCCGCGCTGCCGCTCTACGACGCCGCGATCCAGGCCGCTTCCGGCGACGATGCACGCGAGCTGCGGCGCCTGCGCGCGCTGGCCCGCCGTGCCCAGGGCAATTTCGCCGGCGCGCTTGCCGAATTGGCGGAGCTTGCCGCTGACGCGCCCGATCGCCCGGTTGGCCGGCAGGCCCAGCTCGATTGGGTACAAACCACCGGCCAGGGCGGCGATGCCGCCGCCGCGATCGAAGGGTACCGGCAGTTCGCCGATGCCTACCCCGACGACTCGCTGGCGCCCGAGGCGCTGGCACGCGCGGCGGCATTGCTGGCCCGCCAGAACGACGCCGAGGGCGCGCTCGCGCAGCGGCTCGAGCTGGGGCACCGCTACCCCGACAGCGATCAGGCGCACGACGCGCTGTACGCTGCCGGCTGGGCGCTGTTCAACGCCGGCAAAAACGGCGCTGCGTATGCGGCGTGGGATCTTCTGCGCCAGCATACCACCGGCGCGGCGGCGGCCCAGGCAGCCTTCTGGAGCGCGCGCGCCCGCGAGGCCCAATCGCCCGACTACACTGCGCAGCTCAACGCCGCGCGCGCCGCCGCGCCCGACTCCTACTACGCCGCGCGCGCCGCCGACCTGCTGAGCTTGCCGATCAGCGGCACGCTGCCGCTCGACGCGCCAATCGATGCCGACAGCTGGCGCGCCGCCGAGGACTGGATCGCCACCTGGTCGCGCCAGCCGCCGCTTCACGTCGGCACGCAGGGGTATGCCGCCGAAGTTGCGCGCGCGCCGCAGCTACAGCGCGCGCTTGCGCTTGCCGATGTTGGCTTGCAGCCCGAGGCGATCGCCGAGTGGAATGAGGCGCGCGCAGCCTGGCGCGACGACCCCGTACGGCTGTACCAGCTGGCGCGCCTGGCCTACGAGCACGGCGTGCCATATATCGCGCTCAAGGCCGCCGAGGATGTGCTAAGCCTGGCCCCTGCCCAGGATGGCGCGGCCACGCCGCTGGCGCTACGCCGGCTGGTCTTCCCGGTGCCCTACGGCGATGTGATGCTGGCTCAAGCGCGCCAGCACGGTCTCGACCCGCTGCTGCTCTACGCTACGCTGCGGCAGGAAAGCCTGTTCAACCCCGGCGCGGTGTCGGCGGCGGGCGCCGTGGGGCTGGCCCAGGTGATGCCGGCTACAGCGCAGGGGATCGCGCAGAACCTGGGCGTGGCCGACTTTGCGACGGCGGATCTGTATCGCCCAGCGGTTGGTATTCGCTTTGGCGCGTTCTACCTGAGCCGCCAGATCGCGGCTATGTCCGGCAGCCTGCCTGGTGGCCTGGCGGCCTATAATGGCGGGCTAGGCAACGCGCAGCGCTGGGCCGGCGGCGACAGCGTGCCCGACACCGACCGGTTCGTCGAGTCGATCGACTACCCCGAGACGCGCGCCTATGTGAAGCTGATCTACGGCTACTATGCTGCGTACCGTGGGCTGTACGCGGCGCCTTAGCGGCTGATCGCTTGCTTGATGGCGGGGTTCGGGGTGGCATTGCCGCCCCGAAATTTCGTTAGGACTTGCGCAGTTGCCTGGTTCGGCTGCCTCAATTGATTACTGACACTTTAGTGGGGTTTGGTGGCGGCGAAGCTGCCCAAATTGCTTATTGTGTTGCACTACGTGGCGAAGCCACGTAGTGCAACACAATCTATAAATGATCAATTGCAAAACGAAACGTCGAAGCGCGTAGACGGCCAGATAGCTGGCCGTCTACGCGCTTCGACGTTGCGTTGCTCTACAGGGGCTACTTCGAGCGGCGCTTGCGATCGCGTCGTGCATCGCGGCGCGTGGTGGTTGCCGGCGGCCGCGGCCCATTGATCGAAGTGGTGCCATTCGTGCCATTGGCCTGCAGCGCCGGCTGTGGCCGGGCCACGCTGCGGCGCCCGCTTTTGCGGTTGGCTTCGTCGTAGGCCGCTACCCGGCCAGGCAGCACGGCCAGCAGGAAATACGCCGCATATGCCGCCAGGGCCACCTCGATGACCGTGACCAAGGTAAACCAGATCGGCATGGTGAAGAGCTCGACCGGCACCAGCCGCAGCGCACCCAGCACTATGCCGACCACGCCGACGATCAGCAGCGCGTAGCCTAGGTTGCGCGCTGTATCTCGGCGAATAGGGTGCGGCTCGGCGCGCAGAAACACCAGATAGGCCCCGGCCAGCGCGAGCGCGATCTGGGCGGCGAAAAAGACCCATTCGAGCGCTCCGAATGTGGGATTGAAGGTTGTAAGGTACGTTACTGGATCCATACGCGGGCCTCCTGGGCGCGTGCCTGTGAAAAATCGAACAGCATGCCGATTATACCAACCCGGCGTCGCACCGTCAAACGGGGCTGCGCGGCTTGCGCGTACCGCTCGGCGGCATTCCAATGCCTCACAGAATCTGTGGTACAGCTTATGCAGATGCCGCGCTCTTCCCTCGGCAAGCCGGTATTCGCTTCTGTATCGGCGTGTGGTTTTTCCGCTTCCGTATGCGGTGGGCGGGTCAGAGGGTGGCGTCAAGGCCGTTGCACACGCCCTGCTTACGGCGCTGCCTGCTTTGTCAAAGAACGGTAAATCTGGTAAGATGAACGCCACCAAACAGCTCGTACGTCTTCAGGAGTGGTAGTATGGCGTATCCATCCACCGCGGACACCGAGCTAGGCCACTTCTATAGCCAGTTTGCCGAACATATTGCTCAGGCTCGCACGCTTGACGATGGCGTGCGCTGCTGTATCGCGGCGCTGGATTCTTGTTTTGCCCCTGCGCTTGCTCAGCTGGTCTGGCGCGCCGGCGACGAGCCGCGCGTGCTTGCTGGCGCGCCCGAGCCGATCCATCAGCCTACCGCCCAAGAGCTGGCCTCGCTCGAGGCAGGCGCTCTGGCGCTGCGCGGCGCGGCTGGCCGGCCCGCTGCCTGCTTCGCGCCGCTGCGCGCGCAGGGCGAGCTTCTGGGCTGGCTGTATGTCGATGAACCGCTATGGGGCGAGGAAAGCCCGCCTGTTCTCACGCTGATCGCTGGCCAGGCTGGGCCGGCATTGGCGCTGCTCGATGCACTTGCCCGCCGCGAGGATCGCGTGGCGCAGCTGCGCACCCTGAACGAGATCGGCCGGCTGCTCAGCGGCGTGCTCGATCTCGACAGCCTGCTTGAAGCGATTCACGGCGCCACCCGCCGAGTTGTCGATGCGCCGGTGTTCTTTATCGCCTTCTGCGATCAGCCCGGCGACGCGCTTGAGCTGGCCTATATCGCCCAAAATGGCGAGCGCCAGGCGCAGCATATGCGCTGGTCGCCCGAGGTTGGCCTCTCGGGCGTGGTGCTGCGCGAGCGCCAGCCGCTCTGCACCGACGATTACTACGAAGAATGCCGGCGCCGCGCTATCCCGCCGCGCCCGTTCGTTGGGCTGGACGATGTGCATGCCTGGCTGGGCGTGCCGCTGCTGGCGCACGATCGGCTGATCGGCGTGATGTCGGTCAGTAGCCGCCGCCTTGGCTACCGCTACCGCGCCGAGCATATCGAGCTGCTCACCACCATCGCCGCTCAGGGCGCGGTGGCGATCGAGAATGCCCGGCTGTACCAGCGCAGCGAGCGCCAGGCACGCCAGCTCGCCACGTTGAACCGTATCGGCCGGACGCTGACATCCTCGCTCGACCCTGAGCGCGTGCCGGCGCTGATCATCGAGCAGGTAACCGAGCTGCTTCAGGCCGAGGAAGCTTCGCTGCTGCTGCTCGACGACGCCAGCGGCGATTTGGTGTTTGCCTACACAACCGGCCCGGTTGGCGCGAGCCTGCTTGGCCACCACCTGCCGCGCGGCGCTGGCCTGGCCGGCTATGTCGTCGAGCACGGCCGCTCGGTGATTGTGAACGATGTCCAGCAGGACGAGCGCTTCGACGACCGCACCGACAAAACCACCGGCTATGTCACCCGCACGCTGCTGGCCGTGCCGCTGCGCGGCGTTGGCGGCGTGCAGGGCGTGATCGAGGCGCTGAACCCGCGCTCGGGCAATCACTTCACCGTCGAAGATCAGCAGATGCTCGAGGCTCTGGCCGACCAGGCGGTGATCGCCCTCGAAAACGCGCGCCGCTTCGCCCAGATCGACCAGGCGCTGGCCCGCCGCGCCCAGGAGCTTGTAGGCACAAATGCCCAGCTGCAGCACAACTTGCGCAGCCTCACGGCGCTGAATGCCTTGGGCATGGCGATCAATACCACGCTGCGTAGCGCCGACGAGATCTTCAGCATGACCGCGCGCGGTGCGGTGGAGATCACCGATGCGCTGGGCGCCTGCGTGCTGCTCGACGAGGCCGAGCGCATGCGCGCCGCCGTGCAGATCGGCCCGACATTCGCCCAAACACCCGAGCTGCTTGATCTCGCGCGCCAGGTGATCGCCAGCGGGCGCCCCGAGGTGCTGCAGAATGTGCCCGCCGCGCTGGCGCGCGCCGGCGTTCGCACCATCCTGCTGGTGCCGCTGCGCGCTACGCAGCGTACCCTCGGCGGCATCTGCGTGTACTATGCCGGCGATCCGCCTGATGCCTCGAACCGCGAGACGCTCGTGCTGTTCGCGACGCAGGCGGCAGTTGCGGTCGAGAGCATTGATCTGTTCAATGCCGTGCGCAGCGGCCGCGACCAGATGGCCTCGATTTTGGCGTCTACTCGCGAAGGCATCATGCTGGTTACCTCCGACGCGCAGGTGGCGATCGCCAATGCCGCGCTGCACCAGCTCTGCCGGCTGCCGGCGCAGCTGCCGCACAATCTGGGCGTCGGCCACTTTCTCGATATGTGGGCGCAGGCCACGAGCTATGTGCCCGAACAATGGCTGGCGCCGCGCCGCGAGCTCGATCACGTCATGGCCGGGCGCGTCTCGTTTGCCAGCGGCGAGCTGAATGAGACCAGCGCAAACTCGCGCTCGCTCGAATGGGCCGCGCTCACCGCGCTGCGCAGCGGCGGCAGCACCGGCGGCGCGCTGCTCGTACTGCGCGATATCACCGAGGCGAAAGAATCCGAGCGGCTGCGCCACGACCTGACGAATATGATCGTCCACGACTTGCGCAGCCCGCTCTCGAGCGTCATGGCCTCGATCGAGCTGATGCAGAAAGGCATCGCCGGCGAGCTCGCCAAGACGCAGCAGAGCGTGATGAGCATTGCGTACGCCAGCGCCGTGCAGATGCTCGAAATGATCAATGCGCTGCTCGATGTCAGCCGGCTCGAGGCCGGGCGCATGCCGGTGAACATGCGCCCGGCTGCGGCGCGCCCGCTGTTCGAGCGCGCGATTGCGATGCTTTCGTCGCTGGCACGCGATCAGCATGTGGAGATTGCCTGCGAGGTGGCGCCCGATCTGCCGCCGGTGCTGGCCGACGGCGAGCTTATCGTGCGGGTGGCGCAGAACCTGCTCGGGAACGCGCTGAAGTTTAGCAACCCCGACAAGCGCATCACCGTGCGCGCATTTGCCACGCCGCGCGACGGCGACGCAGTCGCGACCACGACATTCGCGGTGGCCGACCAGGGTATTGGTATTGCGCCGCAGGATCAGGAAAAGATCTTCGCGAAGTTCAGCCAGGTGGGTGAGCGCCGCGGTGGAACCGGCTTGGGGCTGACATTTTGCAAGCTGGTGATCGAGGCCCATGGCGGCCGGATCTGGGTGGAAAGCACGCCGGGCCGCGGCAGCACATTCTTTTTTACCCTCCCAACCGCCCGCTAGCCGGCGCGGCTCGCCGCGCGCCACGGGTATGGTGCGCGCCTCACAGCTGGATCTCGAGCCCCTCATGCGCCGCGAGCGTGTTTGGAAAAACCTGGCGCGCGCGCGCTTCGATCTCCGCAATCGTCGCGTCGTCGTAGGTTGGCTCGTGGTGGAACAGCACGAGCTGCTTGGCGTTGCAGGCCTGCGCTACCGCGATTGCCATCTCCGGCGTGCTGTGGCCCCAGCCCTGCTTGGGCTTGGCCGGGTTGGTGTAATCTTCGATCCGGTACTGCGCATCGTGGATCAGCAGGTCGGCCTCTTTGGCGAACTTCACCAGCCGCTGGTCGCTCTGCACATAGCCCTCGGTGTCGGTCGCGTAGACGATCGTTTTGCCGCGCCAGGAGATACTGTAAATATTGACGCCGCTCTTGGGGTGGGCGTAGCTGTGGTAGGTGCGCACACGCACCAGATCGGGCGACTGGTCGATCTCGTTGTGGTAGATATTCAGCACCTGCACGTCGGCGGTGCGCGGCCCGATCAGCACAATGTCGGTTTCGTTCACATTGCGCAGGATCTTGAGCGACGGCAAGTCTTCGAGCGCCACCGGGAAGTTTGGCGGCAGCATTGCGTGCGAAAGCGTCTCTTCCAGGTCGCTCTCGAACACCTTGGGGCCAAGGATATGCAGCGTGCTGGCGCCAACATACGCTGGGTCGAAGAATGGAAACCCCTGCGTATGGTCGTTGTGCATGTGGCTGAACAGAATCGTGGCGGTGAGCGGGTGGCCGCCATTGGCGCGCGAGCGCCGCATCAGCTCGGCGCCGAGGTTGATGATCCCCGTGCCGGCGTCGAGGATAATCGTGTGATCGCCGGCCTGGATCTCGACGCAGGCCGTGTTGCCGCCGAAGCGCACCGTGCGCGGGCCGGGTACGGGGTAGCTCCCACGCACACCCCAGAAACGAATTGTCATGGTGTCGGGCATCTGACAGCCCCTCCTCGTGAGCGCGCGCCGTCGCGCGCTGGCTTTGCAAGAATGTGTGAGTACAATGCTAGCCTAGCCAATAGCTGACGCGCTTTTCGGATCGTCTTCGGTGGCGCGTGTATCGGCCCAGGCTGTGCCGGTGATGCCCTGGTGTAGCCAGAGGTCGCTGCCAACAGCATGTGAGAGAACGCCAGTGCGCTGCAGCTGCATAGGCTGGACGTGCCCGCCTGCGCGGCGCTGTGGTTCTGAGGGAAGCCAATTGGGCCGCCGCCGGCCCATGCGGGCGCCACGCCGCATAGCGCCAATTGGTTCGTCGAGTAGCGTCATCGTACACCAACACAATGCGTATCCCGATAATCTCCGACCGCCACTCGCCCGCAACACGCGGGTTTCGGCGATCGTGATCCGCCGGCAATGCATCTGGCGCGGTCTTCAAATGTTCCCGTGAGGCGACGGGACTCAGAACATATTATAGCATAGCGGGCAACCATCTACCGAGTACCATACAGCCAGCCAAATTACAATTTGGCGTTAAAATCGGCAAAAACGCGTTAATTAAAATAGAACATTTGTTTTATTCCGGGGCTCATGCTATAATGCCGCGTACCTACGAGCCGTAACGTGCGAATGGAGTGAGTCACATGAGCCAGCTCGACCGCCGCTTGCAGCAGCGCCAGCTGCGCGAGCGGCTAGCCGCCGAATTCCCCGACTTCGACCTGCTCAACTGGTATGTCCAATACCGCGAGCTCAAAGCCGCCCACCCCAACACCGTGCTGCTCTACCGGCTTGGCGATTTCTACGAGACGTTTGACGACGATGCCAAGCTGATCGCCGATCTGCTCGAGGTAACGCTGACATACAAGAAGTTCGCGAACCACCGGCGCAGCAAGGCCGAGCAGCGCGCGCCAATGGCGGGTATGCCCTACCACGCGATCGAGCGCTATGTCAGCGCGTTGGTTGGCGCGGGCTACCGCGTGGCCATCGCCGAGCAGGTATCGGAGACGCCTTCGAGCAAATCCGATACGCGGCCGCGCTCGGTGTTTGCCGCCGGCCTCGAGCAGGGCGAGCGCCGCAAAGATATTGTCGATCGCGAGGTGGTGCGTGTGATCACGCCCGGCACCGTGATCGACAGCGCCATGCTCGCGCCAACGCAGAATAACTACCTGGTGGCGGTGCTCGCCGAGGGCGCGCGGGTTGGCGTGGCCTACGCCGACCTGAGCACCGGTGAGTTCTGCTGCACCGAGTTTGGCGGCGAGCGCGCCGGCACGCAGGCCCAGGGCGAGCTTTCGCGCCTGCAGGCCAGCGAGGTGCTGGTTCCCGACGACGCGGCGCTGCGCCTGCCGGGGCTCGATCCCTCCAGCGCGCGGCTCGAGCACGACCTTGAGTTCATGACCAAGGACGAGCGCGAGAAGCTGCTGCCGGGCGAGCGCGTGGCGCGCCGCGTCGAGCGTGAGAATACCGCGCGCTGGGCGCACGGCCATATCACTGGCTGGCCAGCTTGGCGCTGGAAGCTCACCAACGCCGCCGACGCGCTTCAGCAGCAGCTGCGCGTGCATTCGCTGGATGGCTTTGGCCTGCGCGATAAGCCGCTGGCAGCGCGCGCGGCCGGCGCGATCATCCAATACATCCACGAGACACAGCGCAACGCCGCCAGCCAGATCACCACGCTACGCACATACACCACCGGCGGCACAATGTTTCTCGACCCGCAGACCCGCCGGAACCTTGAGCTGCTCGAAGGATCGAACGGCAAAGCCAAGGATTCGCTGGTGGGCGTGCTTGATCATACGCGCACGCCGATGGGCGGCCGCCTGCTGCGGCGCTGGATCGCCCAGCCGCTAATTGATATTGGCCAGCTGCGCGCCCGCCAGGATGGCGTGCAGCATTTTGCCGACGACGCGCTGCTACGCGCGACCGTGCGCGAGCGCCTGAAGAGTGTGGGCGATCTCGAGCGCGTGGTGAATCGCGTGCTCCAGGGCGTCGCCGTGGCCACGCCGCGCGATCTCGTGCGGCTGCGCGAGGGGCTGCGCGCGCTGCCGGCCCTGGCCGAGGCGCTCGCCGGCTGGCTGCCGCCAGGGGCGGCGGCGGCCGAAGCAAGCCATGATCCCGCAGATGCAGCGCGCGACGCCGATGGTGCGAATTGGCAGATCGAGGAAGAACTTCACGACAGCACCCCCCGGCAGGTTTCCTCCGCACAGCCGAGCCTGCGCGAGCAGCGCGAGGCGCACCGGCGGGCCGCACCTCGCTATGCCGACGACGACCTGTTTGGCGAGGGCGATTGGGACGAGCAGCCTGCCGCCCGCGCTACGAGCCGGCCGCTGAAAACTGCGCCGGCCGCTCGAATGGCGGTCGAGGCCCGCGCCGCCCCTGCTGCTCAGCCCTCTGCGCCCAGCGCTCAGCTCGACGCGTGCGCCGATGTGCTGGCGTTCCTCGAGGCGGCGCTCGACGATGACCCGCCGGCGCTGCTGGGGGCTTCGAACTACCTGCGCGCCGCCGAAGAGAATGGCGAGCAGCCGCGCCGGGTGATCCGCCCTGGCTTCGACCAGCACATGGACGACATCATCGAGCGCAGCTTGAGCGCGCAGGCGTGGATCAACGAGCTGGAGCCGATCGAGCAGGAGCGCAGCGGCATCAAGTCGCTGCGCGTGGGCTACAACAAAGTGTTTGGCTACTATATCGAGGTTTCGCGCAGCTTCGCCGACAAAGTGCCTGCCGACTATATTCGCAAGCAGACGCTCACCACCGGCGAGCGCTACATCACCCCAGCGCTGAAAGAGCACGAGGACGTGGTGCTGCGCGCCAAGGAGAAATTAAACGAGCTCGAGCTCGACGTGTTCCGGCGCGTGTGTGCCCAGGTTGCGGCGCAGGGCCAGCGGCTGCTGGCGACGGCGCGCGCCCTGGCCGAGATCGACGTGTACGCCGCCCTGGGCGAGGCGGCGGTGCGCGGGCGCTATGTGCGGCCCGAGCTGAACGACAGCACGCAGCTGCGGATCGTCGGCGGCAGGCACCCGGTGGTCGAGCAGCACCTCGACGAGCTGTTTATCGCCAACGACACCGCGCTCGATGCCGACGAGCAGCAGATCGTGCTGATCACCGGCCCAAACATGGCCGGCAAGAGCACGGTGATGCGCCAGGTGGCGCTGATTGTGCTGATGGCGCAGATCGGGTCGTTTGTGCCGGCCGACGAAGCCGCGATCGGCCTGGTTGACCGAATCTTCACGCGCATTGGCGCGCAAGACGACATCGCCACCGGCCAGAGCACGTTCATGGTCGAGATGACCGAAACGGCCGCGCTGCTAGTGCAGAGCACGCGGCGCAGCCTGATCGTGCTCGACGAAGTGGGGCGCGGCACCAGCACCTACGACGGCATGGCCATCGCGCGTGCGGTAGTTGAGTACCTGCACAACGAGCCGCGGCTCGGCTGCCGCACGCTGTTCGCTACCCACTACCACGAGCTTACCGAGCTGGAACAGACACTGCCGCGCGTGAAGAACTACCACATGGCTGCAGTCGAGCAGGAGGATGGTGTGGTATTCTTACACGAGCTGCGGCGAGGCGGCGTCGACCGCTCGTATGGTATCCATGTGGCCGAGCTCGCCGGCATCCCGCGCGCAGTGATCCGCCGCGCCAGCGAGCTGCTGGCCGATCTCGAGAGCCGGAAGCGGCGCGCCGAGGGCCACGAGCCGGCGGGCGCTCAGCCGCGCGAAGCCCCATCGCCCAGGCGAACGAACGCCCAGCCAGCGGGCGGCGGCCAGCTGTCGCTGTTCGACCTTGCGCCTAATCCAGTGGTCGAGCTGCTGCGACGCCTGAATGTCAACGAGCTGACGCCGATCGAGGCGCTGACCAAATTGTACGAGCTGCAAAAGCTGGCAGGTCAATAATACGAGCTACGCGGTAGAGGTCTGGGGCGAAGCAGCCCCAGAAAATTCGTTTGGTCAGTACAGAAAATACTTGAGGCCGCAGGCCATCCAGACCTTCCTGCTGGCGGGTGATCGCATACATTCTAGGAGTTACGCGCTTGCGTTATTCGGCTTCCTACAGGTGCGCGATTGAGCCTGCCGCAGCATGGTACGTGTTGATGTTCTGTGTCCATTTTCCGCGCGGAGCGCGGAAAATGGACACGATACCGAGCATAGTACCGCTCTGCCGAAGGCTGAGCGCGCCAACTATGTAAATCCTAACATTCTAACAATGAGGCACATTATAGGCCGCGGGGCCGATTGCCCCCTCTGATCAGCATGCGTACAGATATTTTCACCTCGGTGCATAGCGCCAACCCGCTGGAAGAAACGATCGAGCGCATCGCTGGCGCGATCAAGGCCCGGCTGCTCAGCCCCGGCGACCGGCTGCCGGCCGAGCGCGACCTGGCGGTGCAGCTGGGCGTGAGCCGCTCGACGCTGCGCGTTGCGCTGCAAAACCTGGTTCAGGCCGGCTGGCTTGAGGTGCGGCGCGGGCGCAGCGGCGGCGCGTTTGTGGCCCGCTGGCCGCTGATGCCTGGCCCGCGCCATTTGCCCGAGGTGCTGACGCGCCATCGTGAGGGGCTACCGGCGCTGCTTGATTACCGCCGCGCGGTTGAGAGCGCGGCGGCAGCGTTTGCAGCCGAGCGCGCGACATCCGCCGAGATCGCCGAGCTAGAAGGGCTGACCGGCGCGATCGATGGGCGTGAGAACGATTTTGAGGCCTACCGCGCCGGCGACGCGCGCTTCCACATTGGCATCGCGCGCGCCGCCCACAGCCCGCGCCTGCTCGAGGCAGTGACCGAGGTTCAATCGGCCATGACCGAAGTGCTCGACGTGATCATCTACCACTCGGTGCAGGTGCTGGGCCACTCGACCGACTACCACTGGCGGATCGTCGACGCCATTCGCACCCGCGAGCCCGAGGCTGCGCGCCGCTCGATGCTCGACCATATCATGGCGACCGAGAATGTGATCTATGGCCTGGTTCCCGAGATCATTCTGGCGTCGGAGGCGGGCTCGCCAGGCACCTGAGCGGAGCTATACCAACTCCGTTTATCGCTTGCTTTCGTGATGCCCTGCCCGGCCAAGCCGGACAGGGCATTATACGCTGTTCGCTTGATCACGTATAGCTTGTGCTGCACGACGTGGCGGCTTTCACGTCGTGCAACACAATCAGAAAGGGCGGCGAAGCCCCCCCCCCCCCAAACCCCCACCAAAGTGACAGTAATCAAGCGAACTTGGTATTACAAAAGAAATTTGGGGGCGGCTTTGCCGCCCCCGAGCCCGGCCATACATCAAGCGATCAGCCGGATTTGGTATTATGCCAGCACCGCCACCTGCTCGTAGCCGGCGTCGTTGATCGCCTGGATCAGCGTCTCGAGGTTCGCACGGCCATCGTGCTCGATGCGCACGCTTTTGTCGGCCAGGTTCACCACCACCATCCGCACGCCTGGCACCTCGTTCACAGTTCGGCTTATATTGCGCACGCTCTGGTCGCCCGATACTTCGGGAACGAGCAGCTGCTCGATTGCCATTGGCCTGCTCCTCTCAAGCTCCCCCGTCCTGCCAGAAGGCACGGTTCTGTTTCGGGGCTTCGACCTGACACTGTCCGGGCGATATATCGCGCCCGTATGCCGTAAGCCATTTTCGCTTGTTGTGCTCGCAGAGCACAAGACACAACCCATCCTGTCAGCAAATAGTATACCGCATTATGGTACTTATACGCTGTTCGCTTGGATCACGTATAGATTGTGTTGCACTGCCTGGCTTCGCCAGGTAGTGCAACACAAAAAGAAATTTTGGGGGCGGCGAAGCCGCCCCGAATCCTGGCCGTACAGCATGTGATCAGCCGGAGAGGAGGTAATTGAAGCATGCTAAGCCGGCGAAGGAGCGGGCGTGCGGGCTGCGGCGCGGTAGGCTTCAAGGGTGCGCTCGGCGGTTTCGCGCCACGAGAAGCGCGCGGCCTGGCGCAAGCCGCGCTGGCGCAGCTCGGCGCGCAGCTCGCGGTCGTTCAGCAGCCGCAGCAGCGCCGCGCCAAGCGCGTCGGGGTCGTGCGGGTCGACGGTGAGCCCGGCGTCGCCGATTACCTCGGGCAGGCTGCTAGTGTTCGAGGCCACCACTGGCGTGCCGCAGGCCATGGCCTCGAGCGGCGGCATGCCAAAGCCCTCGTAGAGCGAAGGAAAGGCGAAAACTGTGGCGGCGGCGTACCACAGCGCCTGGTCGGCGGCGTCGATGTAGCCGACGAAGCGCACCCGCTCGCGCAGGTTCAGCGCTTCGGCGCGCGCGAAGATCTCATCGTAGAGCCAGCCTTTGCCGCCGCCGATCAGCAGCGGCGCGTCGGTGGCGGCGGCGATGCGCGCGTAGGCCTCGATCAGGGTTGGCAGGTTTTTGCGCGGCTCAAGCGTGCCGAGAAACAGGATAAAGCGCTCGGGCAGCCCGGCGCGCCGCCGGAACGCGGCCAGCTGCGCCGCGTCGGGCGGGGCAAAACGTGCGTCGCAGGCGTCGTAGGTGACGACGATCTTCTCGGGGGCAATACCGAGCAGCCGCACGATCTCGCTCTTGGTGGCCTCCGAGACGGCCAGGATACGCGCGGCGCGGCGCGCCGACACGCGGGTGGCCCAGCTGAGGTAGGTGCGATTGATGCGCCGGAATGTCTGTGGGAAGCTGAGAAACGCCAGATCGTGAATGGTGACGACGCTTGGCACGGGGCAGAGCGTCGGCGCGACATTCAGCACGCCATGGAACACATCGGCGCGGCTGGCGCGCAGCATCAGCGGGGCGTAGAGCTGCTCCCAGGGGATTCGGACGCGCGGGTTGATCGTTGGCAGGCGGCTGGGCAGCACGCGGAAGTTTGGCGGCAGGCCGAGCGCGGCGCTGTCGAGGCCGCGGGTGGTGTAGACCGAGTAGCGGTTAGCATGGTCGATCTGGCCCAGGTGAGTCAGCAGCGCTTCGACATAATTCGAAACCCCGGCGCGGCGAAAGCTACGGGTGTGTGCCAGCAGGTGCGCATTGACGGCGATATGCATAGCGTTCGATTCTCTTGTTCTGAGCGGGCGGCAGCCGATAGCGCCGAGAACCAAAGAGCCGAGAACCGGTTTCGCAGCGCTGGCGCGGTTCTCGGCTCTTGGTTCGGGGTTTCGGGCGGCTGTTTGAAAAGGGCGGTCTGGGAGCGAGAGCTTGCGCACAGGAGGCTGCGCTCCCTGCAACGCAGGCTCAAGCAGCCTCTAGGGCAGGGCGGCGTATGTGGCCGATGGAATGACGCCCCAGTAGCTGCGCGGCCAGTACGAAACCCAGGCTTTGCCGATGATGCCGTCGAGCGGCAACGCGCCCCACTCGCGCGAGTCGCTGCTGTTGTTGCGGTTATCGCCCATCACGAACACCGTTCCGGCCGGGACGGTGACGGGCTGGCCGAAGTTGCACGGATCGTCGCCGCGGCAGTTTGTCTGGAGGCCCTTGAGGTACGCTTCATCAAGCGGCTGGCTATCGATGAAGACCTGGCCGTCTTTGACCAGCACCGTCTCGCCGGGCAAGCCGATCACGCGCTTGATATAATCTTTGCTCATATCGCGCGGGTATTCGAACACCACCACTTCGCCACGGCGCGGCATATGGAAGGGGTACACGACTTTGGCGGGGAGGTCGGCATTGCCGGGCAGCAGCCGGAGCGGGGCGTTCAGATCGAAGTGGAAATAGACGATCTTATTCACCAAGATATACTGGCCGGTATGGAGGTTGGGCTCCATGCTCTGGCCCTCGATCTTGAAGTTCTGGATCACGCCGCGGACGATCAGGAACACCAGCAGAATAAATATCGCCGTCTCAAGCAGCTCTTTCAGCACACCGCGAACGCTCGCTCGGGCGCGCGGGTCGCCCTGCTCGCCGCGCGTTTGCTCCCAGCCTGAGGGGTGGGCCGACGCGTCGGTGGGCGCCGATTGGTCGAAGCCCGGTCCGCGCCTCAAGGGAGTCTCATCCATCGCTGTTCTATCTCGCTTGTCGCAGAGCGACTTGATACCATAGCCTGAGATGCATTATACTCCATAGGACAAGAGAAAGCCAACAGTTGGCGCGGCGCGGACATCGGCTGCAGCGCCCCGCGCCTTGGCGGCGAGCAAAGGCTGTGGGTCGGCCCAGCGGGTAGTGATGGCGCCCTGGCCAGCAGGAGCGGAGCATGCGTCTAACCGAGCTTGTCGAGCGCACCGAGGATGGCCGCTACCGTTGTGGCGTATGCCAGTGGCACTGCGAGCTGGCGCCGGGCGAGGCCGGCCGCTGCAGGGTGCGCGCGGCGCAGCCCGAAGGGATCGAGATCCTCAACGACGGGATGATCAGCGCCGCGAACTTTGCGCCGGTCGAGGATACGCGGCTGTGGCATTTCTTCCCTGGCACCCAGGTGCTGACGCTGGGTGGCTGGGGGTATGCGTTCCCGGCCGATCAGCAGCGCGGGCAGTATGGCGATGTGCCGGCCGACGAGGCCAAGCGCCGCCGCCTGGCGCCCGAGCGCGCCGCGAATGTCGCGCTCGAGCGGCTCAGCCGTGGCGTGGCGTGGGGCTTCAGCGACCCTTCGGTATCGTTGGAGTATGTGACCGACCTGCTGAAGTCGAGCCGCGCGGCCAGCCGCTACACCGCGCTGGTTAGCTCGGGCTACTCGACGATCGCCGCGCTCGATCAGTTTGGCCCATACCTGGATGGCCTGAGCCTCGAGCTGCGGGCGTTCGATGATGCGGCCTACCGCCGGCTGGCTGGGATCGAGCAGTGGCGCGGCATCCTCGAGACAGCGGCCCACGCCGCACGGCAGTGGGGCTGCCATATCGAGGTCACCACCCGGCTGCACCCACAGGTGAACGACGCGCCCGAGCAGGTGCAGTCGCTTGGCGCGTGGATCTCCGAAACGCTGGGGCCGCACACGCCCTGGCACCTGCTGCCCGGCGACGCCGGCTCGGCGGCGGCTGCCGCGGTGGCGCGCGCCCGTCGGCTGGCGCACGAGCTGGGGCTGCTGTACGTATATGGCCCCGAGCCGGGCCAGCCAACCCGCTGCCACGAGTGCCAGGCGCTGCTGATCGAGCGCGGCGGCTACAGCGGCCGGCCGGTTGGGCTGAGCGAGGGCCGCTGCGCCGCCTGTGGCGCCGACCCGCATATGCGCCTCTCGATCTTCAAGCGCTAGCGCACGCCCGCCACGTGGTATACTACGCCACGGAATCGCCTGCGTAAGGTAGGATCATGACAGACCTGCTCTATGGCCGCAACGCGGTGCGCGAGGCGCTGCGCGCGCAGCGGCGCACGTATCAGCGGCTTTTGGTTTCGTCGGGCGCGCAAGAGGCCGGCACGCTGGGCGAAGTGGTGAAGCTGGCCGAAAAGATCGGCGTGCCGATTACACGCGTCGATCGGCACGAGCTCGATCGCCGGCTGCGCGAGGTGAATCACCAGGGCGTAGCGCTCGAGTGTGGCCCATACCCGTACGCCGAGCTGGCCGACTGCCTGGCGCTGGCCGACGAGCGCCGCGAGCCTGCGCTGCTGTTGCTGCTCGATCACCTGCAAGATCCGCAGAATGTCGGCACGCTGCTGCGCACCGCCGAGATTGTTGGCGCCCACGGCGTGGTGCTGCCCGGCCGCCGCGCCGCCGAGATTACGCCCGCAGTGGTGAACGCCGCCTCGGGCGCGACCGAGCACCTGCGCGTGGTGGTGGTGACTAACCTGGCCCAGGCGATCGGCGATCTGCAAAAAGGCGGCGTGTGGGTGGTCGGCGTCGAAGACGATGAGCGCGCACAGGAGTTCGACCGCGCCGACCTGGACATGCCGCTGGCCCTGGTGATCGGCGCCGAGGGGCCGGGGCTGGCGCGGCTGACGCGCGAGCGCTGTGATTTTCTGATCAAGCTGCCGATGCGCGGCCAGATCGCCTCGCTGAACGCGGCTGTGGCCGGGTCGATTGTGCTGTATCACGCCTGGCGCGTGCGCGGCAGGGCGTAGCTGGAAGCATTGGCTCTAGGGGGAGATGCTATGTCGCAGATGGAACGCGCCGAGGCCTTGCTGCACGAATGGGTCGCGTCCGAAAGCTTGCGCAAGCACTGCTATGCCGTCTCGGCTTCGATGCGCTATTTCGCGGCCCTGCAGGGCGCCGACGCCGACCTGTGGGGCGCGGCCGGCCTGCTGCACGATCTTGACTACGAGCGCCACCCGAACCTCGAGCACAGCCCCACCGAAGGCCACCCGTTTGTGGCAGTGGCGCACCTGCGTGCCACTGGCTGGGACGAAGCGATCTGCCGGGCGATTCTGTCGCACGCCGTCGAGTATAGCGGCGTCGAGCCGATATCGCCCATGGAAAAGACGCTGTACGCCGTCGATGAGCTTTCGGGCTTTGTGATGGCCGTGGCGCTGGTGCGGCCCAGCAAGAGCGTGCACGAGGTAGATGTGGCCAGCGTGCGCAAGAAGCTGAAGGACAAAGCCTTCGCGCGCGCGGTGAATCGCGACGACGTCGTGCGCGGCGCCGAGGCGCTGGGCCTGCCGCTCGACGAGCTGGTGCAGCAGGTGATCGCTGCGCTGCGCGCCGACGCCGCCCGGCTAGGGCTGGCCGGCACATAGCTCCTGGCTTCGCCACACCCGCGCTGAACAGGGCTCGTGTAACGTCTTTCGACCCCTCCCCCTACCCCCTCCCCTGTCAGGGGAGGGGGTGACACATCTGGCTGTGTG
>NZ_JAXLWP010000002.1:0-2901 GCF_046328425.1 Kouleothrix sp. | reverse complement strand
GCGTGAAGCCGCCCTGCACACCCAGCGCGCCGCCGGTGCCCAGCCCGCCCTTGACGGTCTGCGCCTTGTAGTTGCGTACCGCCTTGACCAGCTGGTTGTAGCTGTCGGCGAAGGCGGCGACGATGATCTTGCCCTCGGGCGTGCTGGTGTAGCCGCCGGCCCCGGCGCCGCCGGCCCAGCCGAAGGCCGAGCCGAACAGTGCGAAGTCGGTGTTCTTGGCCGTGCCCTCGGCCGCGGCCAGCTGCACGCCCGAGCGGTTGTCGATCATGATCAGCGTGGTCGACGCCTCGTTGGTCTTCATGCCGCCGGCAATGGCGCCGATCACGCCCAGGTGCCGGCTCAACCCGCCGAGCGCACCGCCCATGCCGCCGGTGTTCTGGCTGAACTGGATGCTCGGGTTCATCGTGTAGTCGGCCGCGACCATCTGCCCCGGGCCCATGTTGCTGCCCTGGCGCATCTCGCCCGAGTCGCGCAGGTTGCGTTCCATCTGCATGTTGCGCATCGCCGCGCCGCGTTCGACGACGACGAAGCAGTTGGACTGCTGGATCATCATGCGCAGCACCGGCACCGTCGAGCCCAGCTTGTAGCTTTGCAGCGTGTGGTACCACGGCGCGTTCTGGTCCTCGACCACGCCGATCGTGCCCAGCGCCTGGTCGCAGCGCTCGAGCGCGCTGTTGGCGCCCTCGGCCGTGGCGCCGCCGGCCGCGCCGGTGACGGCCCCCTTGCTGCCGCCGCCGACCTCCTGCGCCGGCGCGGCCGCGGCGAAGACCAGTGCCCCCAGCGCCATGCCGGCACGCAGCGCGGGCCGGCCGGTGAGCAGTGAAAACGACAGCGGGCTGTTCATGATGGATCCTTCGTGCGTGGGTTGGCACCGTGAGCGGTGCACAGCGGAAGGCCATCTTATTGCGGCGCGCGCTCGTGCGCACCTCGCACGCACCCGGATTCGACCGAAGATTCGACCGAAAAACAGACGCCGCCGCTGTTCGTGCTATTCGATGCGCTCGTCGCCCTCGGCGCCGCCGTACAGGCACTCGCGGCCCAGGCGGTCCAGGCACAGCTCGGCCGTCCACGGCAGCATCAGCGAGCCGCAGCGCGCGTCGCGGAACAGCCGCTCCAGCGCCAGCGACTTCAGCGCTGCCTGCCCGCCGCAGGTGCGCAGCGCCAGCGCGCACACGGCGTGGGCGTTCTCCATCACCGTGTGGTGCGCGGCGTACAGCCGCTGGCGCGCGTCGTCGTCGGGGTCGATGCGCGCCTCGCCCACGGTTTGCAGGAACAGCGCGCGTGTTTGCTCGAGCTTGACGCGCATCTCGGCCACCGCGGCCTGCTTGGTCGGATACATGCGCCGCTTGACGGCGCCCATGCCGGGCAGCTCGCCGCGCAGGTACAGCACGCTGAAATCGTAGGCCGCCTGCGCCAGCCCCAGGTAGGTGGGCGACTGCACCGTGTACAGGTACGGATAGCGCTGTGCCAGCGGGTGGTGCAGGCCTTCGGGCAGCAGCCGCTCGGCGTCGGCCACGAACACGTCGTGCAGCAGCAGCTGGCGGCTGACGGTGCCGCGCATGCCCAGCGGATCCCACTCGCCGCAGATCTGCAGCCCCGGCGCGCCGGCCGGCACCGCCAGGTACAGCGCATCCTGCAAGGTGGCGCCGGGTTGATCGGGCGTGCACAGCACCGCGTAGAAGTCGGCAGCGCCCGCCAGCGAGGCGAAGATCTTGCGCCCGCTGAGGCGATAACCGCCGTCGACACGGCGCGCCAGCGTCGCCCACGGCGCCTTGCCTGCGGCCGCCGCGCCGCCTTCGGAGAAGGGCTGCGCGTACAGCTTGCCGTCGCGCACGATGCGCGCGAAATGCAAGCTGCGATGGCGCTCGTGTTCGGCGCGCTGCGCCGCGCTCATGTCCAGCAGGTCGGCGGCCAGACCCGCGCTGAGGCAGGCCGACACATGCATGCTGAAACACAGCGCGGTGGCGGCGCAATGCCGCCCCAGCTCGGCGATCACCAGCGCGCAGCTGGCGAAGTCGGCCCCCAGCCCGCCGTGCGCGGCGGGCACGGCCAGCGCGAGCAGCCCGGCGCGGCGCAAGGCGTCGAAGCTGTCGAAGGGGAAGCTGGCGTCGCGGTCGTGGCGCGCGGCGTGCGGCGCCAGGCCGAGCCGGCCGACCTCGGCGGCGCGCGCCAGCAGTTCGCGCTGGGTCGCGCTCAGCGCCGCAGCATGGCCGGCGATGTGCGGCGCCTGGCCGGGCCACGGTGAACGCGCCGGGGCGACGGGGTCTGCGGGCAGCGTCATCTGTGGCTCCGTTGGCGCGCGCTCAAAGGATCTCGCCCAGCATGCGGTAGTGGCCCGACTGGAACACCAGCGGCGCCAGTGGCGCCTCGCCGACGCGCAAGACCTGGCCGATGAACAGCACGTGGTCGCCGGCCACCTGCGCCGACACCTGCGCGCATTCGAAGGTGGCCACACAGCCGGCCAGCACCGGTGCGCCGCCCAGGCCTTCGGACCACAAACCTTCGGCGAACTTGTCCAGCCGCGTCGCGGCGAAGCGCCGCGACAGATCGACCTGGTTCTCGGCGAGCACGTTGACCGAAAAATGCGACGCCGCCATGAAGGCCGGCAGGTTGGGGCTGGCGCTGCGCAGCGACCACAACACCAGCGCCGGCTGCAGCGACAGCGCGCTGAACGAGTTGGCGGTCAACCCGACCGCGCTGCCGTCGGCGGCGCGGCAGCCGACCAGGGTCACGCCGGTGGCGAAGCGCCCCAGCGCCGCGCGCAGCAGCGGTGTCGTCGGTTCGGCATGCACCACAGGTGCCTTCATCGCCGGGTCAACCGCGCAGCAGCCAGCGCGCCAGCGCAAAGCCTGCGGCGGCACAGGCCAGCGCGCCGAGCAGGTGAGCCGCGCTGTGCAGCAA